>DASQXV010000082.1:0-48402 GCA_035639595.1 Thermoplasmata archaeon
CGCAGGACGTCGTCCACGCTGATCGCAGCCATCGCGCTACGGATCTTCCGTCGCGTCGTCGAGGCCGATTCCGCCCACCGCGGTCGGCGGATCCGGATCCGGCACGCCCACCGGCGGTCGCGGGACGGACGATGCCGCGGCGGCAGACGTGACGCGCACCGCAACGAGGATCGATGCGAGCATCAGGACGGCGGCGAGGAAGAACACGAGGCCCGGAAGGACGATCGGACTGGTCGGCTGGATGGACGCCGCATAGACGAGCCCGTAAAGGACGGGACCGATCACGAGGGTGATGCCGTTGATGCTCGCATTCGCCCCCTGCAGCTGCCCCTGTTGAGACGGGCTGACGTAGCGGGTCATGAGGCTCTGGAGCGCGGGCTGCACGAGGCCGATGGGCGCGAAGACAAAGATTGCTATGATGAAGAGAATCCACGTTGACGCCAGCCCCCAGGTGACGAAGGCGGCGACCCCGAAGGCGATCCCCACGAACAGGGCGATCCGTTCGCCGTATCGCTTGATGAACCGTTTGACGAGGAGCCCCTGGACGGTGATGTTGAGCGCCCCGACCACCGTGAGCGATAGGCCGACTTCCACATAGCCCCACCCGATCCGGTAGTTCGCGTAGATTGTGAAGATGCTCGGAAGGACCTGAAACGCAAGGTACTGAACAAAGATCACGGCGCCGAGACCGAACAGGAGGCGGTTCGAGCGAAGCAGGATGAGGGAGCCGATGGGGTTGGCTTTCTTCCACGCGAACCGTTCCCGATGCTCCGCCACCAGGGACTCGGGCAAGAGGAACAGGGCGTAGGCAGCGCTGGTGAGGGAGCACGCGGCCGCGGCCCAGAACGGGTAGCGCGGGCCGAGGAGGCCCGCGAATCCTCCGAAGGCAGGGCCCACGATGAAGCCGACGCCCCACGCCGCGCCGACCAACCCGAATGCCGCGGCCCGCCGCTCCGGAGGCGTGACGTCCGCGACGTAGGCGCCCGCCGCCGCGAAGCTCGAGGCGGTGATCCCGGACAGGATCCGCCCGAGCAGGAGCCACTCGAGATTCGGAGCCAGGGCCATGATCATGTAGTCGCCGCCAAGGCCGAACGCGGAGAGGATGAGGACGGGGCGCCGACCGTACCGGTCGGAGAGCGCTCCCAGGACGGGCGCGAACAGGAACTGCATCAAGCCGAAGATCGTCAGGAACAGCCCGTTGATCGCGCCGGCCGCCGCCGAGTCTCCCGCAGTGAAGTCCTTGATCAGGAGGGGAAGGGTCGGGATCGTGATGCCGAAGCCCAGGGTGTCCAGGATGATCGTGACGAAGATGAACGCCAGCGCGGCCTGCCGGTGGCGGGATGTGCTGGAGGATGGTGTGAAGGTCAAAGCCCGCGGCGATACAGAGCGCGGTTTATCAAGATTGGGGGGAGAGGTCGGCGAAGATGAACATGTATGCACTCTCGCTATCGGGACGCGCTCCAGAGCATCGCCCCGAGGCCCACGGCCTCGAAGCCTCCAATCGCGAGCAAGTACGGGTCCAGGGCGTTCGGCACGATGGACATCATCGTGACGAAGGAGTAAACGACCAGGGCGTTCTGGGTCAGGAAGGCCGCCGCGAAGACGAGGAGCGCCAAGGTGAAGGGGGCTTTCGTCCGCGCATAAACGCCGCGGTAGACCACGAGGAGGAGAGCGGCAAGGACGATATTCACCAGGCCGACAACGATGCTCGCCGTCATCATGTCGCTCATCGCGTCCGGCCCTCCCGTACCGCGACGAAGCCCATGGATGTATCCCCCCTTGTCAAGTGTGTTCTCCCGGTGCCCGCGGCATTCGGCGGCGAACCTCTTCGAATATCCGGTAGTTTCCCTCGAGGTAGGGGGTGAGGAAGTACGGGGCGGCGTACTCCCTCCCCGCGGGCTGTTTGAGGAGTCCGTTTCGTTCGAGCAAGTCCAGGTGGTGCCGGATCGTCCGATAGTCGAGCCCGAGGATCTCCGACAGCTGGTGCGCGTTGCACGGCCGCTCGCGGAGCGTCTCGATAATCCTCGCACGGTTCGGACCGCCTCGCGTGCCCGCGATAAGGAACCAGAGCAGCTGCCGCAGCTCGGCGCTCACGGTCGACCGCGCGCGGTACCGGGCCGCGGTCTAAAGAGGGTGTCGTGTCTCAACTCACCACGGGGCAGTTCACATGGATCGTCGTCGTCTCGATCGTGAGTTGGCCCGCATCTCGCGCGGCGAGGATCGAACGAGCATCCTGGAGGGTGTTGGCCATGTACGACGGCCCCACGATGACTTTCATGACGTTCCACAGATCACTGTAACCGGGCGACCCAGGCAGGACATCGATGACGTTCCGCTGGCCGGCGACAGGGGTCCCGTCCGCATGGAAGAAGGCGTAGATCGGCGCGTCCTGGATAATCCAACCGGCTGCGGGCGACCTCGTCCCTTCGTCGAAGTACGAGACCTCGCGGTCCCGATACCAACCCAAGGTGAGCGAGCCGCCTCCGCCTCCTAGCGTCGCGTTCGGATTCACCACGGGGCAGTTCACGATGATGTCGGTCGCTTCGATCGTGTACCCGGAGGCGACGGCGTCCGCGAAGGACCGGATAGTGTTGGGAACATACCCGCTCGGGACGAGGACCTTGTGGACCCGCCAGAAGTCGCTGTATCCGGGCTGCCCGGGGATCGTGTCGATAATGTTCCGCTGACTCGCGACGGACGCCGTTGGCGAGGACGCTTGGAAGAACGCGAGGATCGGGACGGCCACGTTGGGTTGGGGACCAAAGTCCAGGTAGGTCACGGAGGCGTTCCGGAACCAGCCATCGACCCGCGGGATGGTACTCGTCCGCGCCAGGTGGTTAACAGGCCCTGGAGGCGTTGAGGCGGCGGGACGTCCGAGGATGTAGCCTGCCGCGATTCCCGCCAGGAGGAGGGCAATCGCAAGGATCGCGAAGAGGACATTCAACCGGCCCTTGTGCGGCGCAGCGTTCGGCGGATCCATGCGGCAATGAGCCGGCAACGAGGTCAAGTGGCTATGTCAGAATTCGACCCGAATTGGATGATCCGGATCGTGTGGTCGGTCAGCGCTTCCATTTGGTGTTCGGCTAGGAAGCTTGTCGCCACCAGCCGTTCGATTGTCCACGGTCCTCTCGCCCACCCCGCGTGAACCTCCTTAACCTCACGACGCATTCCTTTGCCCCATGGCGAAAGGGCCGCGAGCATCCCGCATCACCGGCATCGGAGGCATCTTCAAGGCGAAGGACCCGGACGCCCTCGCCCGGTGGTACGACCGGCACCTGGGGATTGGCGCGGAGAACCGGATGGTGCTCTTCTCCTGGCGGAGCGGGAAGGACGGCAAGGCCCATGGCCACACCGTGTGGTCGATCTTTCCGGCGGACACCGAATACTTCGGGGACAAGGGACCCTCGTTCACGATCAACTTCCGGGTGAAGGACTTGGACACGGTGCTGAAGTCCCTCCGCCGGGAGGGAGTCGACGTCGAGCGGGAGGTCCAGGACAAGGACAACGGCCGGTTCGGCTGGATCACGGACCCGGAGGGCAATCGGATCGAACTGTGGCATCCGCCGGCGGGGAGTCGCCCGCCCGAAGCGTCCTTCGAGATGGAGTAGGGGACCGATGGCCGAGATCCGCGATTGGACACGGATGAGGGACATGTCCGCCCGCCTCCTCGAGGAGCGGACGGGCCTGGGCGTGGCCGACTGGAACGAACGAATTCGCAAAGCGAGACCCGAGGACGAAGCGGCCTTGCGCAAATGGCTGACGAGGCAAGGGGTCATCGGCTATGCCCAGAGCCTCCTCGTGATGGAGACGTTCGGATACCCGGACTTCCTGAGGGCGACCGCGAAGGAGCTGATCGACGGACAATATGCGGACCGACCGCACCTCCGTCCCATCCTCGATGCGGTCCTCCAGGCGGCCGAGTCTCTCGGCGATGTCACGATTCAGGCGCGGAAGACGTACATCTCGCTTGTCTCAGGCCGCAGGACATTCGCCCGAGTTCAACCGACGAAAGACTATGTGGCGATTGCCCTCCGCCTCGAAGACCCGAAGCCCGGTGGCCGCCTCCGGCCGTCAAGGATCCACGAAAGTATGCGGGTCCAGGTAGAACTCTCATCGGTGAAGGATTTGGATGCCGACGCCAACCGCTGGCTCCGTCGGGCCTACGCCGAGAATCGCTAGTTGCGACCTGGGAGTCTAGAAGGCGATTCGCCGGCCGTCGCGATAGAATCCGCCCGTCGCGTCCGGTGGGAGCTTCACGGCGAGGAGGATGGAGCGCGCGCCGACCGGCACGCTGCGGGAGGCGCCGGGACCACCCATGTCCGTCCGCACCCACCCCGGGCAGACGGAATTGACGGTGATCCCTTTCGCGGAGAGATCGCGTGCGAGGATCCGGGTCAAAGCATTGATTGCGATCTTGGAGACGGAATAGGAGGACGGCCAGCCCTCGCCCTTCGCCTTTCCCACCTCCAGCGCGGAGAGGTAGGAGGCGACGAAGGCGTCGAGGGCAGGCCTCGCCAGGGAGGGGTCCTCGAACTTGGCGCGAAGTTCCTTGCCGAGGTAGGAGAGCTCGCCCAGTCCGCTTGACACGTTGATGATGCGGCCCCCGCGGCGGAGGAAGGGGACGAGAGCGTCGGTAACGTCGCGCGTCCCGAAGTAGTTCGTCGCGATCGTCTGGGCCCCGAGGCGACGATCGCCTCCCCAGGAGCCGATCCCCGCGTTGTTCACGAGGACGTCCAGGCGAGGGACGAGCCCTGGGAGGTCTCGGGCCAAGGCCGTGATGCTCTTCCGATCCGTAACGTCGAGCTTGTGGTACTGCACCGCTCGCCCCCCGGCATCGAGTTGTTGTGCCGCGGCGATCCCCTTTGCTTCATCGCGGCTCGTCAGGACGACCCGATACCCGTCGGCGAGGAGCTGGCGGGCCGTCTCCAGGCCCAGGCCGCGGTTCGCCCCGGTGACCAGGGCGATGGGCCGCTCCGAGGTCTCGTCGACCATCGAAGACGTCTAACGAAACCGTCAGGGATGTCGTTTTGCTCCGTGCGAGCCTCGCTCGTTGGGCGTCCCGAGGATCAGCGCGAGACGCGATGGCCGAACTCGTTGATCGTGAGGATCATCTCGTTCAGGCGACCCGCGCGCCCTTGTCGGTAGGCGAAGACGATCCGCGGCTTCGTTCGCAAGGTTGGCTCGTCCTCCTCTTCCGGGAGGGCGGACGTCTTGGCGATCCTACCGGACGCCACGATATCCGAGAACCGTTCGTTCAGCTCCGCGATCTGATCCTCGGAGAGTTCCTTCTCGAGCCGGATGACGAGACGATTTCCGACCTGGCGGATCGAGTGGTAGGTCGAGTAATAGGAGGCGATCCAGTCCGCCGCCTGCTCGGGCGAGCGGACGATCCGGTAGAGACTGAGATCCTCAGGGGAGATGAAGCCGCGGGCGAGCAGCTGTCCCCGTACGAACTGGTCCCAGGTCTCCCAGTAGTCTTCCCCCGGAAGCTCGATCAGGACCACAGGCATGGGCGGGGACTTGCCCGTTTGCAGGAGGGTCAGGACCTCGAACCCTTCATCGTGAGTGCCGAACCCACCGGGGAACAGGGCGACGCCGTCGGCCTCCATGACGAAGAACACCTTGCGGGTGAAGAAGTACCGGAAGTTGATAACCTTGGGATCGTCCGCTATGAGCCTCGTCGGGCCTTTCTCGTAGGGCAGCAGGATGTTCACTCCGAAGCTGTTCTCCGGTCCCGCACCTTCGATCCCCGCCCGCATAATCCCCTCGGCCGCTCCCGTGATCACCATGAACCCCTTCTTCACCAGCGAGCGGCTGAACTCCACCGCGAGGTCATAGTAGGGATTCCCCTTCTGCGCCCGGGCCGTCCCGAAGATGGAGACCTTACGCACGCCGCGGTACGGCTTGAAGACCCGCGCCGCATACTGAAACTCCGCCACGGCCCGGTTGATAATCTTGAGGTCGAGGATGTCGAGCTCGTCCCTCTTGGCCTTCAGCGCGTTCAGGAGGATGTCCCGGTAAAGCTGGGACCGCAGGTCCTTATGATCCGAGGTGAGAATTTCTTCCGCCGCGCGCAGCGCGTCCTCGATGTTCTCCGATTTCCGACCGGCCATCCCTTTTCCCCCTGGGCGCGGGTTTTCTCAGCGAACCGTACACATCCCGGTCTCTTCAAGGGCATCCCCGTGGTTCTCAGGATCATCGAGGCCTCCGTGCCGGCGGCCACATCCCGCAGCGATCGTCGGACCGCTCAGGGCTGGGCTTTGGCTTGGAGACCGTTTCCTCCTCGAGCGAGGAGGCCGATTGCGAGGCCGATGACGCCCCCCGCGGAGAAGCCGAGCAGACCCCACATCGCCGATTCCACGTCTCCGGTGCCCCAGAGCACGAGCAACTGGGAGAGCACCCCGGTCCCTAGCAGGCCGGACACGAAGGCCTTACCTGTTCCCGGACTCTTGCTGAGGCCCGCTCCGAGGCCCACGAGGAGCCCGAACGCGAAGGAGGCGAGGAAGATGAGGATGAAGTTGGTCATTACCCGGACCTCCTACTGTCATGGCCGGAACCGACCGATAACGATTGCGGGCCGCGAACCCTTGACAAACCGTCGCCACGTTTGCGGTAGGGGCGACGCGAGGTTTATCCCCGGTCCCAGCCCTCGCCGCCCGCGAGACCATGATTCAGCGCATCGATCCCCCCACTGCATCAGGGCCGCCCTATTCTGGAGTGGTCGTCGCCGGACCGTTCGTCTTCGTCTCCGGGCAAGTCGGCACAGATCCGAAGACCGGGACGGCCCCGTCGGGGTTCAAGGCGCAGACTCAGAACGTCCTCGCGAACATCGCGGCCAAACTCTCGAAGGCGGGCTGTACCTTGAAGGACGTCGTCAAGTCGACGGTCTTCCTCTCCGACATCCGCGGCTTCGACGAGATGAACGAAGTGTATCGCGCGACGTTCGCGCCCGACTTCCCGGCGCGCTCGACGCTCGAGGCCCGCCTCGCCCGTCCGGAGTTCCTCGTGGAGATCGAGGTCGTGGCGTATCGGCCCGCGGGCAAAGAGAAGTAGCCTCGGGTCGGGGCGGCGAATCAGTTGCCTTACGGCGGCCGGATCGCGTCGGCGGCCTCGGCGAGGATGTCCGCCCCTCGGTCAATCTGATCCTCGGTCGTGACCAGAGGAGGGAGCAGGCGGAGGACGTTTCCAAACCGGCCCGCCTTCCACACAATCAAGCCGCGGCGCAGGCACTCGAGCTGCAAGGCCTGCACCCCCTCCTTCCAAGGTTCCTTCGTCCGGCGGTCCTTGACCAGCTCCATGCCGAGCATGAGGCCTCGGCCTCGGACATTGCCCACGTATTCGTGCTCTTCCGCCAGCTCCGCCAAGCGTTTTCTGAGGCGTCCGCCCATTTCCTTGACGTGGTCCAAGAGCCTCTCCTGCTCCAGGAACTGGAGCGCGGCGAGGCCCGCGGCCATGCCCACGAGGTTCCCGCGGAACGTCCCCACATGGGCGCCCGGTTCCCACGCGTCCAGGTCCGGCCGGACCACGAGGGCGGAGAGCGGGAGGCCGCCCCCAATCGATTTCGCGATGGGCATGAGGTCCGGCGTGATGCCCGCGGCCTCGCAGGAGTACAGGTCTCCCGTCCGGCCGAGGCCCGCCTGGATCTCGTCGACGATGAGGGGGATCTCGCGCTCCTCCGTGATCCGTCGGACCTCCCTCAGGAACTCGACGGGCGCGTCGACGATGCCCCCCTCCCCTTGCACGGGCTCGAGGATGACGGCCGCGGGCTCCGGAACGCCGCTGTACGGGTCATCGAGGATCCGCTCCAGGTTCCGCTCGGGTTCCATGCAGCAGCCGTTCCCGCCGTCCGCGCCCTTGCCGAAGGGGCATCGGTAGCAGTACGGATATGGGAGGAAATGGGTCTCCGCCACGAGGGGTGGGAGGCTCGTCTTGGGCCGGGACTGGGAGCCGACCGCCAGGCTGGCCGCCGTCTGTCCGTGGTACGCCCCCTCGAACGAGATGACCGCATAGCGGTTGCGGTGATGCCGCGCGAGCTTGAGGGCCGACTCGACCGCGTCCGACCCGGTCGGGCTTCCGAACAATATACGAGAGGCGTTCCGAAGACGGCCGGGGGCCGTCTCGATTAACGCGCGGATCAGCTCGAGCCGCGCCTCGTGCGGGAAGTCGAGGGAGTGCGCGAGCCGTCGAAGCTGGGCCTCCGCGGCCTTCAGGATCATCGGGTTCGCGTGCCCGAAGTTCAGGACGCTGATGCCCGCGTAGAAATCCAGGAACAGGTTCCCATCGACATCCTTGACCGTGCTGCCCTTCCCTTCCGCGAGGGCCAGGGGGAGGGATTTCGGATAGAGCACGGCCGCGCTCTCGTATTTTTCTTGCAGTTTTAGGAGGGCGGTGGCCTTCGGACCCGGGGGCTCCACGACCATCCGGGGTGCCCCCGGAAAGTGGAGGTCCGCGAACCGGGTCATGCATCCTCCGCATGCAAGAGGACGGTCGCGGTCGATTTCCTCCGACGGGGGAAACCCATTCGTAGCTTGCCGGTCTTCTTTTCGGCGGACTTCGCGACCCGCCCGACCATCGTCAGGTAGATGGTCGCGACGGCGATCAGGCTGAGGGAAAGGATCACCGTGAGGGCGGACAGGGCGAAGATCTCCGGCGTAATGGAGACCGTGATCTTGTTCCATACATACGTCGGGATCGTCTGACCGAGGCCTTGCAGGTAGTACGTCCGGCTGAACTCGTTGAACGACAGGACGAAGGAGAAGATCGCGGCGCTCGTGATCCCGGGCTTGATGATCGGGTACTCGATGTCTTTGAAGGCCCGCCACTCGTTGGCCCCGAGGTCCATCGCGGCTAGGACCGTCTCCCGGTTCACCGCGGACATGCTCGTGAGGATCACGAGGAAGGCAAACGGGAGGGCCCAGAGCACATGCCCGACGAGTTCCGTCCACATGCTCCGCTGGAGGCCCGCGAATTCCGTCAAGAGGATGCTCAGGCTGAACCCCTGGATCAACCCCGGCAGGAAGATCGGGAGGATCATGATCGCGATCACGAGGGTCTTGAAGCGCGTCTTGCGGTATCCCAGGGCGGTCTGCAGGGCGAGCACGGTCGTGACGGCGGTCGTCAGGAACGCCAGGAGGATCGACTTGACGAGCGCGTCGATCAGGGGTTTCGTCTGGATCATGACGTTGTACCAGACGAGGCTGAAGCCCCTAGGGACCTGAACCCTGCCGGAGGGGTTGAAGGAGACGGCGACGAGCAGGAGCGGCGGCAGGAGGATGTAGAGGACGAAGAAGCCGACGAAGATCCACCAGATCTGAGACCCGTGCGTCTCGAGGAAGACCTCGAGCCGTCCGCGCCGGATCGTAGCAGCGAGGTTGTTCGCTCTCATACCTCACCGATTTTCTTGAGTCCGAAAATCTTCTCCCACGCGAGGATAAGGCCGATGGCCATGAAGAGGATGACGGAGGCCATCGCCGCCGCGAGCGAATACTGCTGGCCGCTCACCGCCTGGTCGATCAAGCCCGCGACGAGGATGCGGCTGCTGTCCGGAGAACCGCCGAGGAGTTGGGGGACGACGCTGTCCCCGAGGACGCCGACGAACACGAAGATGCAGCCGATCAGGATGCCGGGAAGGGTGAGGGGGATGACGACTCGGAAGAGGGTGTCCCGGGGCCTCCCGCCCAGGTCCGCGCTCGCCGCCAGGACGTTTCGATCGATCCGACTCATCGCGAGCCATACCGGGAAGACCATGAACGGAAGGTAGGTCGACAGGAGGCCCACGTGGACCGCGAACTCGGAAAACAGGAGCCACGTCACCTCGCCCCGGACGAGGCCCGTGGCTTGAAGGGTCGTATTGATCAGGCCCTCCACCCCCAAGACCATGTACCAGGATAGGGTGCGAAGGAGATAGCTGGTCAGAAAGGGGACCGCGAACAGGAGGAGGAGGGGCAGGGTGTACTTGCTCCCTCGCATCCGAATCCCGACGAAGTAGGCGATTGCGAATCCCAGGACCATCGCGATGGCCGTCTGGGTCACCGCGATTCGTAGGGTCTTGAGGAAGATGTCGAAGCGCCAACCTGGCGCGCCGATGCCGAGGAATTGCGTGTAGGCGCTCACGGAGAACCCGGGGACGAGCCGGTTGTTTTGGACCGTCCAGAAGCTCCACGCGAATATGGAACCCAGCGGGACGAAGACGAACGTCAGGACGAAGAGGAGCGGTGGGGCGATTTGGAGATAGAACAGGGCGCGGCGGTGTTCGGCGAGGAACTCGGCGAGGCGGTCGAAAAGGCCCGAGCGTTTCCCCGCCGCCATCCGCATTCCTGCCGCCGCGGGACCTTGCTACGCGGTGACTTCGGTCCACGTGTCCTGGTACTGTTGAATGTTGGGTGGGGCCTGGTTCCCGTACACGCTCACGCCATCGGAGAACTTCGCCTTGACGAGCGTATGCCGAGACTGGATGAAGTCCGCCTTGTAGGGTCCTCCTCCGGCGTCCGGGTTCGCCTGCGCGAACGAAATGGCGTCTGGTGTCGCGGTCAGATATCCGCGGATGGTCGTGATTCGGGCTCCATACCATCCCTGTAACGTCCACTCCATCAGGTGCAGGCATCGATCCAGGGTCGCGCTCTGGCCCCGCGGGGTCATGTAGAGCGGGATATTCCAGAGGTAGTACCCTTCCTTCGGGGCCATGTACCACGCGTTGACGGGAGGTTGCCGGTCCCTCAGGGCGAACACGACGGGTTCCCAGGTGTCCATCGCGACGACTTCATTCGTGGCGAGCAAGTTGACCGCGGTGTTCCAACCGGTCCAAAAGGTGCGGAACTGACCGGAGGCCTTCTGGGCCAGCATGAAGGACTTGATCTTGTTCAGGTCGTCCAAAGACAACGTCTCGAGGCTTGAAAGGGTGTCGAGGTTGTTCCTCTGAAGGTAGTTCGCGACTTTGTAGACCGCGCACGCCCAAGACGATTCCATGGCGGTCTTGCCGTTCCACGTGTCGTCGAATAGCAGTCCGTAGGTGTCCCCTCCTTGCCCAGGTTGTGTCGTGCCGACTCCCCAGAGAGCGTCGAGATTCATCGCCACGGAGTCCCCATTTTGGACGATCGGGACGCCGACGATTTGACCCGTCGACTGGACGGTGATCGTCGGATTGTTCGTCCGGAGCTCGGGATAGATTTTGCTCCAGCTCGGGAGGACTTCCTCGGGATTGAAATCCACGATGGAGCCATCATTGAAGAGCGGATCGTCCAGGGTCCCCGCGTTGGAGATCACGTCGTAGATGTTCCGGCCGTCCGCTTTCATTTTGTTCAAGACCGGCACGGGATCCCAGGCGGCGTCCGTGAAATCGACTTCGTCGCCGAGACCGTCCCAACGTTCCGGGTTTCCTGTCCCGACGCCCCACCACTGCAGTCTCGGTCGCGACGGGGTGGAAAGATACGACAGGGCGCTGTAGCCGGCGATCCCTGCTCCCGCGACCACGACGGCGCCCAAACCTGCGTACTTCAGAAAGCGGCGACGTGACATCTGACCCCCTTCGGACACAGCCTCACGGCCCTCAGGCTTCTCCTCCATAGGCCCCACCTCGAAGAGCGACCGTGTGAATCGTCAGCACGCTACTTAAGCGTTCTGGAGCCGGCCGCTTCCGCGTTCAAACGACGGCCGGTTTCCCGGAGCATTCGACGAGAAACGTGTCAATTCCTCGAAAGTTATTCAATGGAGCACCGCAAGGACCTGACCCGCCTGGACCACGTCGTTCTCTTTGACGTGGATCGCGGCGACCCGCCCTTTCCCGGGAGCGGGGACCTCCATCTCCATCTTCATCGCTTCCATGATGAACAGCGCATCGCCGGGCTTCACCTCGTCTCCCGCTTTCACCTTGACCCGGACGATCATCCCCGGGATGTCCGCGGTGACGTCCACAGCCTTTCCCCCGGTCCCGATCACAAGAGCTTGAGGATGTTCGCGCGCTCGATGCCCTCTCGGGTCATCGCGGCTTCGAGGGCCTTCAGGATCTCCGGCGTGTTCGGCGCGTCCCCATGGACGCAGACGCTCTTCACCTTCTGCGGAATCGTCTCGCCGGTGACCGTCGCAACCGTCCCCTCCTTCAGCAGGCGCACGAAACGCCGGGCGACCTCCTCAGGATCCCAAGCCTTCTTGGCCCGCTCGAGCGCGAGGGAGCCGTTCGGGAGGTAGTTCAGCTCCACGAACCCCTCCGGGACGACCGGGAGACCGCGTCTCTCCGCGATCTTGTAGGTGAGGGAGTTCGGCATGGCGAACAGGAGTAGCTCGGGATCGTATTCCTGGATCCCCTCGACGATCCCTTCGGACAACTCCTCGTCATTCACAGCGACCGTGTACATGGCGCCGTGCGGCTTCACGTGCTGGAGCCTCATCCCGTTCGTCTTCAGGAATCCCGCGAGGGCGCCCACCTGGTAGATGATGTCGTCCTTCAGCTCGTCCTTCGTGACCTGGATGTACCGCCGTCCGAACCCTTCGCGGTCCGGGAAGCCCGTGTGGGCCCCGACGCCGACGCCGTGCTTCTTCGCGAGCTGGACCGTCTTGCGCATCACGTGCGGGTCGCTCGCGTGGAATCCGCAGGCGATGTTCGCCGACGTGACGAAGGGCATGACCTCTTCGTCCCGCCCCAGTCTCCAGATGCCATAACTCTCACCCATGTCGCAGTTCACGTCCACTTGCACGACCATGCTCCTCACCTGCCCTGTTCGATCGATGACTCCGTCAGGAGCCGCTCCCGCTCCTCCCAGGCGCGGTACCCGGCCTCGACGCTCACCGACTTGAAATGCGCGACGTCGCCCGTCTTGCTCTGGCCCACGCGGTCCAGGTCCACCGTGACCACGGTCCCGATCGTCGCGAAGCCGCCCCCGCTGACCGCGTCATTCGGCAGGAGGATTGGCTCGACGCCAGGTCCGGTCGTGTGCACGCTTCCCACCGGATACCCCGAGTCGACGACGTTCGTCGGGTCGGAGCCCGCCCCGAACGGCGGGGTCCGTTTCACGCACTCGAGCTGGGGTCCCGTGTAGCGGTACCCGACCCGGTCGATCTTGCTCGACACCTGCCAGTCCGCCGTGAGGAAGGTCTTGATCCCGGCGTCCGTGTACACGTAGCTCTCGATCCCGACAACGATTCGCAGTTCCCAGCGGTTCGAGTACCGCGGGACCCGATCCCGTTTGACGCGGCGGCCGACCAGGTCATCCGCGGGAGATCTTGATTTCCCGACCCGGAGCACGTCCCCCTTCCGAAGGGGCCGGCCCTCGTGGCCGCCGATCTCCCCACGGGCGTACGTGGCCTTGCTGCCGAGGACCTCCGGCACGTCGATCCCGCCCGCCACCGCGAGGTAGGCGCGGCAGCCGTTCTCGATCCTGCCGAACGTCAGGAGGCTCCCGGGCTGGACCGCGACGCTCTCCCACATCGGGGCCGGCGCGCCATCGATCTTCGGCGAGAGGTCGCCTCCCGTGAGGGCGATCGTGTGTCCGTCTTGGAATCGGATCTGCGGGCCCAGGAGGGTGATCTCGATCCCCGCCTCGTTCTTGTCATTCCCGACGAGGAGGTTCGCGAGGCCGAGGCTCGTTCCGTCCTGCGCGCCGGAGGGCGGGATTCCCTGAGAGTAGAAGCCCGGCCGACCGTACAGGTCCTGCACGGTCGCCTCGATCCCGTGTTGGACGACCTCGAGCACTCAGCTGCCTCCGAGGTGAGCCTGCGTGTATCCTCGCGGGTCGCGGAGGTAGGCTTCCGGTTCGACGCTGACCGGCCGGATGCCGAAGCGGTACGTCCCGTCCTCGACCCCAGCCCAGATCCGGTCGTACTCTTCCCGGGTCACGGACCGCCACTTCAGGATGTCCCCGGGCTTGAGCAGCACCGGATTTTCCTTGAAGTCCGGATGCGCCTGGCGCGGGTCGTAGATCGGGTTCGTCGTGCGGCCGAGGAGCTGGTAGCCTCCGGGGTTCCGGACGGAGTAGATCGCGAGGAAGGCGCCCCCGAGGCCGACCGCTCGGTCCGGCGTCCAGGTCCGCGGGCGGTTGTACTTCGGCGCTTGGATCGCCTCCTCGTTGCTCACTCCGAGGGGATAGAGCCACGGGAGGCCCGGCGTGAAGCCGACCATGACGGTCCAGTAGGGAGTGGCGCACAGCGCCTTGATGAAGGACTCGCGGTCCTTGTAGCCGTTCACCTCCGCCACGAAGTCGATGTTCGGGACCTGCCCCGTGTTGTGGTGGGACTTGAAGGCTTCCGCGCACTCCGTCGTCCACGGGTCCGCGAAGAGGATCGGGAAGTCGATGATCCGGGTCGGGATCTCCGTGAGCTGGGTCATCGACCCCTCAATCTCCTTGAGGCGGCCGATCAGGGAGTCCGCGTGGATCGTCGAGCGGTCGTACTCCACGAGCATGGAACAAATCGACGGGATGACCTCCACGATCCCCGGGATCTGCGCCTGCTTGATCGCCTCCGCCATGGAGAGCGTCTTGAAGTTCTCCGCGAGGGCCATGTCGATGCTGAACTCTACGAAGACGTATCGGTCGCCACCGTAGTCGTACCGCGCACTCTGATGCGCCACCCCATTCCTCCCGTCCCAAGGGATCTTTGCCCGGGGATGACGGACTGATTCGACGAGAAAGGGGGTGGACGCTATTTATCCTTATTCGTGCGGCCCTCGTCGGTTCGGTGGGATGCGGTCGACTTCGAAGTTCCTTCGAGTCGACGGCCTCTCTTTCGCAAAACGAGCAAGCTTATCGCGACCGCGGGCACCACCGCGGCGATCGAGACGAACGGGAGGATCTTGCCGAGGGTTGACGAGGCCGGCCGGACGAACCCTCCGGGGATGACCCCGAGGTTCACGCTGTGCGTGAGGTTGTCGAGGTTCGTCCACCGGACCGTGGTCCCGGCGGGAATCCGGAGGACCTCCGGATGGAAGTCCATGTGCCGGATCGTCACGTTGACGGTGCGGGAGGAGCCGTCCGAGGGCACGACCTCGACGATGCCCGTCATGTCGACGTGGGGCAGGCAGTGGTAGACGTAGACCGCGGGCGCCTCGAAGGTCCTCTCCCACGAATCGCTGCCGTTCAAGGGCGGGGATGCGGCCGCGATTGTGAGGTTCCAATCCGGTCCCGGCGGCTGCCCCTGCCACCGTCGCCAGTCGATGTCGGCGTAGATCGACCAAGTCACCTGGACGTTCGCAGGTCCCGAGTTCCGCAGGACGAGGAAGTACGGGAGGTCTCCCGTCAGGCCCGCCATCCGCTGGGTCCCGTCGGGGACGGACAGGAGCGGATCCAACAGGGGCTCCGACCCCTGCCCGTCTCGGAAGGCCTCGAAGCCCGCCAGGTCGAAGAAGAGGACGTCGACACGCCCGGGCGGATCGACGTAAACCTCCCACCAGATGTCCCCCGTGTAGGTGAAGAAGTCGCTCCGCAGCCATACGAAATGGGCCTCCCAGGAGCCCGGATTCAGGGAGTCCGCGCTCCCCTTGTAAAGGGGCTTGTGAGAGGCGGAGGCGGGGACGGCGCTCGCCAGGAGCAGGAGAATGAGCAGCCCCGCGGTCCCCCAACGCCGCACGGGAGTTGCATGCCCCGGCCGCGATAACTAATTTTCCTCCCGACCTGGCGTGGGCTGAAAGGCTTTAGGAGCGACGGACGTTCCGCCGGAGGATGTTCAACCGCGTCCTGGTCGCCAACCGGGGGGAGATCGCGGTGAGGGTGATCCGGGGATGCCGCGAGCTCGGCGTCCGGACCGTCGCCGTGCATTCCGATCCGGACGCCGGGAGCCCTTTCGTCCGCCTCGCCGACGAGTCTGTCCCGCTGCCCGGCGCGAAACTTTCCGAGACCTATCTGGACATCCGGAAGATCCTCGACGCCGCCGCGAAGACGGGCGCGGAGGCGATCCACCCGGGATACGGACTGCTCTCGGAGAACCCGGCCTTCGCGGACGCCTGCCGACAGGAGGGGATCGTCTTCATCGGTCCGCCTGCGGCGTCCATGCGGGCGATGGGGGGCAAGGCCCCGTCCCGGGATCTCGTGAAGTCCCTCGGCCTCCCGACGATTCCCGGGAGCGAAGGGATCGTCCCGCGGGCCGAGGACGCCCTCGCGGTCGCCGATCGCCTGGGCTACCCGGTCCTCGTGAAAGCCTCCGCGGGCGGCGGCGGAATCGGGATGAAGATCGCCCATGGCCCGGACGAGTTGAGGACCGCCTTCGAGACGACCCAGCGGCTGGCCGTCGCCTCGTTCGGCGACGGACGGCTGATCGTGGAGAAGAACCTCGAGGAGCCGCGGCACGTGGAGATCCAGGTCGCGGCCGATGGTCACGGTCGCACGGTCCATCTGTTCGAACGGGAGTGCACGGTCCAGCGCCGGTTCCAGAAGCTCCTCGAAGAGACCCCGTCGATGGCCTTGACGGACCCCCTCCGAGAGGCGATGGGGGATGCCGCGATCCGGATCGCGAGCGCGGCGGGCTACGTGAACCTGGGAACGGTGGAGTTCATCGTCTCGAAGGGTCGCTTCTACTTCCTCGAGATGAACACGCGCCTCCAGGTGGAGCATCCGATCACGGAGGTGACGACCGGGCTCGACCTGGTCCACCTCCAGTTGCAGATCGCGGCCGGCGAGGCCGGCCTCCCCGCCCAGGCCGAGATCGGACGCCGCGGGCACGGGATCGAGTGCCGCATCAACGCGGAGGACCCCGCGAAGAACTTCATGCCGAGTCCGGGGACAATCACGACATGGGTCGAGCCCGGAGGACCCCACGTCCGAGTGGACGCGGGGGTCACCGCCGGGCATACGGTCTCCTTCCTTTACGATCCTCTCCTCGCGAAACTCATCGTCTGGGCCGGCACGCGGGATCTCGCGATCCGCCGGATGGCGAGGGCCCTCTCGGAATTCCGGGTCGAGGGAGTGAAGACGACGATCCCGTTCCACCGGGCGCTCCTCGAAAATGCGACGTTCCAATCGGGGCGCTATACGACCGCGATCGCGTCGGAAGTCAAGGTCGGTTGAGTCGCTCCGCGGCCCCGCCCCCTCGTCGGTCATTAGAATTATATCGGGTCCGGATATTCGGGCCGGCGGGTGAGTGGAGGTTGGCGGCGGGAGCCACGATCACTCGAGTCCGAACGGCCACGTACCATTTCTATCGATGGCGGTATGAGAGCGCGTTCCTCGTGAACCTCGGCTTGGCCGGGCTCTTCGCGTGCCTCACGGGATTCGGAGCGCTCGTGAAGGTGTACCTTCCTTGGACGCCGGTACCTATCACGGGCCAGCTCTTCTTCGTCCTGGCCTCCGCCGTCGTGCTTGGAAAACACTTCGGCGGCCTGAGCCAGATCCTGTACGCCCTCGTGGGTGTCCTCGCGGTCCCATGGTTCGCCGGACCGAACACGAATCCCCAGCCACTCTTCGACGGCGTCCCAGGTCTGTACCGCGGCGCCGGCGGCGTGGCGATCATTTCGGGGCCGACCTTCGGGTACATCCTCGGGTTCATCCTCACCGCGACGGCCATCGGCTGGGCGGTCGATTCCCGGGTCCGGTATCGCCGCCCCGCGTCCCTTGGCCTCCTCCTCCTGGCGGGTATCGGGCTCGTCTATCTCCTCGGAGCCGGGTGGTTCTACGCTTGGTGGACGACCGGATTCGGCCTCGCGGCATCGAGGGGCGGCCTGTCCTTCGGCGACCTGATGGTGCGCGCGGTCATCCCATTCGTCCCCCTGGACCTCGTGAAGGCGGGAATCGTCCTGGGGATCGGGAGCCTCATCCTCCCGAACCGGCCCTTTGCCCGGGAGAAGGACGCGGGCTCCGCGGAACCCACCGTCTAGGTCGTGACGACGGAGATGTCTTCCTTCAGGCGCTCGATCACGATCCGGGTATCGGAGCGCTCGATGTCCCGCATCGAGATGAGCTTGTAGACGATCCGATTCAGGTCCGCCCGGTTCTTCGCTCGGATGAGGATGACGTAGTCGGTATCTCCTAGGAGGAAGTAGCACGCCCAGACCCCCGGAATGCGGGGGAGCGCCTTGCTCAGCCTCTCATACGACTTCGGGTCGTATCGCGACCGGACGAAGCTCACGGCGAGGATGTCGTATCCGAGCTTGCTTGGATCGACCACCGCGGTGTAGCCCTTGATCACCTGCTCGTCTTCGAGTCGCTTGATCCGATAATGGACCGAGGAGGAGGCGAGCCCGGTCATCTTCGCGAGGGCGCTCAGGTTCATCTTCGCGTCTTTCTGGAGACGTTCCAGGATGATCCGGTCCGGCCGCTCGATCTCGTCCGGCAGTTTCGGCGCCGTCCTCCGGCGCCGTCGCACCGAGACCGCCATCTCATCCCGCCTTCGCGAGTCCGTCGTAAACCTGGACGATCGCGGAGAAATCGCGGTCGCCCAGGCCCGCCGCAATCGCGGCCTGATGCAGTTCGTTGATGAGGGAGGTCAGGGGCATCGGCGCCTTCACGTGGTCCGCCGTCGAGAGGGCCAAGGTAAGGTCCTTCCGCATCAGGCGAAGGGCGAACGTCGGGACGAAATTCGCGTCCACGATCGCCTTCCCCTTGAACTCGAGGAGAGGGCACCGGGCCGATCCCTGCAGGATCACGTCGAGCATTGCCTTCGGGGAAAGGCCGGCCTTCTTCCCGAGGACGAGCGCCTCCGAGAAGCCCGCGAGGGTCGCCGCGAGGACGACGTTGTTCACGAGCTTCATGTGGCATCCCATCCCGTTGGGGCCCATGTGGATGACGTTCTTCGCCATCGCCTGCAGGACGGGCATCACCGTCTCGAGGACGGCGGGGTCGCCGCCGACGATCACGGTCAGGGCGGCGTCTGCGGCGGCCTTCGCGCTGCCGGACACGGGGCAGTCGAGCATGACGATGCCGTGCCCCGACAACTCCCGCGCGATCGCGATGGAGTCCGCGGCCGAGATTGTGCTCATCTCGAGCACGCGGAGTCCAGGCCGAGCCGAGGCGGCCACGCCCTCCGGGCCCAGCAGGACGGCTCGGACGGCCGACGCATCGGCGAGCATCGTGATCACGACATCCGACTTCTCCGCGAGCTGCCGCGGACTATTCGCCCAGACGGCCCCTCTCTCGAGAATCGGCTTCGCCTTCGCCTCGGTCCGGTTCCACACGACGACTGAAAATCCGGCCTTCAGGACGTTGCTCGCCATGGGCATGCCCATGTTCCCGAGGCCGACGAACCCGACAACTTTCGTTCCCTCCACCTCCATCACCGGAACTCGAACCGCCCGTCTCACTAAAAACCATTCGCCTGCGGGATGCCCCCGCCGCGGAAGGTTCGAACGAACGCGGATCGCTTCGATTGCCGGTCGAAGCTCGCCTATGGTTTCTTATATCCTGGCGTGAATGGTGCTACGGCAGAAATCAACGCCTGGCCTCGGTGGACGCCAGGCGTCGGGGAAGGGAGGATGGAACCCGGTCAGGAACCTCTGGTCCGGATCCGCGATTTGTCGAAGACGTTCCCGGGGGACGTGAAGGCGCTCAAGGGGATCTCGCTCGACGTTCGGGCCGGGGAGTTCTTCACCTTGCTGGGCCCAAGCGGGAGCGGAAAGTCGACCCTCCTGAAGATTCTCGCGGGCCTCGAAGAGCCCGACTCCGGACAGGTCGTCATCGCGGGGAAGGACATGACCCGCGTGCCGCCTTATCGGCGGAACACGAGCCTCATTTTCCAGGAGTATGCGCTGTTTCCCCATATGACCGCGGAGGAGAACGTCGCGTACGGGCTCAGGGTCCGTGCCGTGCCGACCGCCGAGCGCAAGCGCAAGGTCGACGAGATGTTCCGGTTCGTCAACCTGGACGGGAAGCAAAAACGCCGCGTGTGGGAGCTGTCCGGAGGCGAACGCCAGCGGGTCGCGATTGCCCGCAGCATGGTCATCGCCCCCGAGGTCCTCCTGCTGGACGAGGTCCTGAACACGTTGGACGAAAAACTCCGGAAGGAGATGCAGATCGAGCTGCGGCGGTTCCAACACGAGCTGAAGAAGACGTTCATCTTCGTCACCCACAGCCAGGAAGAGGCGCTCACGATGAGCGACCGCATCGGCGTCATGAACTTCGGCGTGCTCGAGCAGGTCGGGACGCCCCTCGAGCTGTACCGGGCCCCGAAGAACCGGTTCGTCGCGGACTTCATCGGGATGAGCAATCTGTTTTCCGGCGAGGTCGTGGCCGCGGGCGGCGGGCGGCTCACGGTGGACTCGGAGGGCCTCAGGGTCGAGCTCACGTCGAATGCGACGGCCCTGGCGCCCGGAAATTCCGTCGCCTTCTTCGTCCCGGACGAGCGACTTGAGCTCGGCCCACCCGCGGACCGGATGACGAACCGGTTTCCCGGAGAGGTCAAGGACGTGATCTTCAAAGGGCCGTATGTGCACTACGAGGTCGCCCTCGGGGACGGCCGCCTGATCCGAGCGAAGAAGATGGGAGAACGCGAGCTGTTGACCCGCGGCGAACGCATCCAGGTCGGATGGGACGCGGGGGACGCGACGCTCCTCCACGACTAGTCCGACTCGCCGTGCGGGGTCGCCGAACCCTCCGTCCGGTCTTTCGTTTCGCTCGGAGCAGGTCGACGGGACACCTTGTGGAAATCGTCCGCGCGCAAGATCGTGCAGGTCGCTTCGACCGCCCGCCTCCAGGCGGCGACCTGTGGAGCGAGCGGCTCCCAAAACAACCCGTGGGCGCGATCCGCGGGGCCTTTCGCCTCCGCGAGGAGTCCGGCTTCCGGGTTCCGTGTGCAAACGGCCCGGAGGGCCAGGACGGAGTCCCGGGGGTCGAGGCCTAGGTTCGCCGCGAGGCACGCGACGATGTCCTCGAGGGCCCGGCCAAACGCGTCGACGGCGAGCTGCTCCCGTCCCTCGACCCCATCGGCGGCCCGCCGCACGCGGAGGGAGGCGGCCATCTCGGCTCCCGCCCCTCCGGGAACCACCCGAGGGTCCTCGATGACCGCGGCGACCGCCGCGATCGCCTTTCGGGCCAGGGTCTCATACGGTTCCGCCGCGGCGTCCCCTGGAGCGGAGAGGAGGAGGCTCACGACCTTCGGGTTCGCGCAGCGGTCGATGACCAGGCATTTGGAACCCCCGATCTTTCGTTCCTCGACCAGGCCCGCGTGGCCGAGGAGGTCCGGGCTCACCTGGCGGAAGTTCTTGATCAGCGCGGCTCCCGTCGCCCTGGCGATATCCTCCATGATGGCGGTCCGCATGATCCGCCGAATCCCCAGGATGCCCGCCTTCGCGAGCAGCTTGTGACCGTAGTCGGAGATGCCGAGGCGGCAGAGGACGACGGTCGCCCCTGAGCGCCGCAATCCTGCGACGATCTCCTCCGTGTACGTCTCACCGAAGGACGCGTAGGCCTCGGCCTCCGAAGGGCTCTTGAGCCGGATCGCCGTGTCGCCGATCCAGCGCAGCCGCGATTCGTGGATGCCGGCCTTTCCGCGGATTGGAGCGGCGTCGAAGAGGGCGATTCGGGCGTCCTCGATCCGCGCGGGCAAGGTCGCGTCGTCGCGGGACCGATCGAGGACATAGCCATCGATCCGTTGCACGGAGAACCCGCCCCTCCCCTTGGCGGAGACGTGGATGTCCCGTCGATCGCACCGCCACCCAGGGCCTGCGGGGATCGCGACCTGCGTCGCCGCCCGCACGATCTCGTCAGCCAGCCGTTGCCGAGGACTCGCCTCGAGCCAGCCGCCGAGGGAGCCGCCCGCGACCTCGACGAGGAGCCCGGCCTCGAAGGGATCCCTGCGCGGGGCGATCGCCGTGAGGGCCTCGATCGCCCACTCCAAGCCGATCTCATATCCCCGGACGATCCGCGCCGGACGAACGCCGCGGTCGAGCAGCGCCCCGGACCGCCGCAGGAGACGGAGGGCGAGGAGGGCGGCGAGCTTCGTGCCGTCCCGCCATTGTTCGTCCTGGGCGGCGGCAATCCCCGCGACGATCTTGCCCACCGGATGCGGGGACTCGAGGAGGGTGAGCATGCGGGCGCCGTCCGTCGTGGGCACCGCCTTGCCCTTCGCATCGAGGAACAGCTTCGCGCGGCCTCCGGGGCCGTACGTCGGCGCGAGGAATTGCTCCAGGGCCGAGGCCATGCCCAGGTTGTGCCTCAGGAGGTCGAAGTCGGCCCGCTTGCCTCCCGTCCCCATCGTCTCCCTGGGTCGCTCCAAGGCCGTGGCCATCGCACGGACCATCACGGTCCAAAAGGCCTTAAGCTCTCCTTTCTCGGCGACCCGTCTCCGGGAGGAGGAAGACCACGAGGGTCGTGACCAGGGACAGGGACGCGAAGGCGATCACCGCGGCGTCGAGGGTCCCGAGCAGGTCCACCGCAAGCCCCGACCCGAGGGGGCCCAAAAGAGCTCCGACGTAGGCGATCGAGACCACGACGCCGCCCGCCCGGCCCACGTCCTCCCGCGGGAAGACATCGACGGGGAGGAGCAACGCGAGGGCGAAGATGGCCATCTCCGAGAAGCCAAGGCCCACGGACACGAGGGGGACGGCCGCGAGGGGGACCGTCGGCAGGAGGAGGAGCAGCGCCGCGATCAGGGCGTGCGGTCCCCACACGAAGGGTCGTCGAACCCGGGCCCGATCCGAGAGGATGGGAGCCAGGAAGATCGCGGGGACCCCGACCGCGATCAGGAGGGCGAGCTGCGCGGTCGACGCGTCCGGAGGGAGGCCGCGGACGGTCAGGATCTGCGGGTACGCGCCGACGAGGAAGAAGTAGCTCGCGTTCCCCGATGCGAACAGGAAGGCGAGGATCCAAAGTTCCCGGCGGCGGAGGAGGGGACCGTATCCGAGCTGCGGGCCCTGGGCGGGGACCGGTTCCCTCCGGAGCAGGAGGCCCCATGCCGCGACCACGACGATCCCGAGGAAGGCCCAGGCGAGGAGGGCGGCTCGCCACCCGCCGATCACGGACGCGATCGGGCCCGTGGCGTAGACCCCGGTCACGCTCCCGCTGATCAAGCCGGTCGAATAGACGCCGGTGGCGAGGCCGCGATTCTTCCCGTACTGCATACCGACGAGCTTCGGCAGGTTCGGGATTACGATGCCCAATCCCGCTCCGAAGATCGACGCCGCGACCAGCAGGAGGGCGGGAGGACCGGGGACGGCTCGCAGGCCGGCTCCAAAGCAGGCGACGGCGCCTCCTAGGCTCACCGTGCCGTGGATGCCCAGGCGGTCCGCCAGGTACCCGCCCGGGATCGCCGAGGCGGCCATGGAGAGGAACGGGAGGGCGAGGACGAGGGAGCGGACCGTGTACGAGAGGCCGAGCTCCGCCTGGATCGTTGGAAGGAGCGCGTTGACCGCGAGGAGGAGGCCCCACATCGCGAATCCGACCGCCCATGCGAGGGCGAGTTTCCCGCGAACGTTCGGCCGGGCGGACGACCGCCGGATCGAGGCCATGGGTGGGACGTCAGCGGGTAACGCGGCGGGACGGAAAGCGCCTCCTGCGCCGTTCGGGCTATCCATTAAGCGGGGCGGTGCGATGCCGGGTGCGATGGCCATCTCCCGCCCGACCCTGTACCGAGATGCGGCCCTCGCGGACGGGAGCCGACCGACCCTGCGGAAGGGCGTGAGCCTCCTCACCGACGCGGGTCGCATCGTCTGGATCCGCGACACCTCCGACGAAGGAGATCTCCCCGAGGGCGTCCACATCATCGACGCGGGCGGTTCCGCGATCGTCCCCGGGATGGTCGACGCGCACAGCCACGTCACGCTCCCCGGAGGCTCGCACTGGATCGATCGAGGCTTCGACTCGCCCGACGAGCTGCTCAGCGTGGCGGAGCACAACGGAGACCTGCTCGGACGCGCCGGCGTGCGCTGGGCGCGCGATGTCGGTTCGCCGGCCGCCGAGGATCCGCGGGATGGGCGCAGGCAAGCCCTCGCCCTCCGGGTCCGCGAGCGATGGCGCTCGAATCCCGCCCGGCCCAGGGTCCGCGTCGCCGGGACGTGGATCGCGCACAGCGGGATCCTGCCGCCGGGGTTGCCCGTCGAAGCGGACGACGGCCCTGCCCTCCTAGCCGCTGCGAAGGTCCAACTCGATGCCGGCGCGGACTTCCTCAAGCTGTACCTGGATGGCCCGGGCAAGGAGGAGGCGGCGCCGTGGTCGACGGAGGACGTGCGAGCCGTCGTCGAGATGGCCCACGCCCGCGGGGCGAAGGTCACCGCGCATTCCGGATACCTCGTCGGCGCGCGGGTCGGGATCGACGCGGGCGTCGACTCGCTCGAGCATGGCTTCGAACTCGACTCGGAGGCCGTGGCCGCGATGGCCCGTCTCGGCACGTTCCTCGTGAGCACGCTGGCGGTCTTCCGGTCGTGGTCGTCCTTCTCCCAGACGACGACGATCCCGCGGTTCGTCGGAGACGAGGGGAAGGAGCGCATGGAGCGTCGACGGGAACGGGCCCTCGAGTCCGTGCGCCTCGCCCACCGGGCTCAAGTGCGAATCGCGGCGGGCACCGATTTCGGCGGCGGATCCCTGCGAGCCAACCACTTGGCGTGGGAGGTCGAGGCTCTCGTCGAGGCGGGCCTCAAGCCCTGGGAGGCCCTCGCCTCCGTGACGATCCATGGCGGCGAGCTGCTCGGTCAGGTCGATGCCGGTTCCATCGTCGCGGGGGGGCCCGCCGACTTCTTCCTCGTCCACGGCGACCCGACCACGGATCCCACGGCGCTCTGGAGAGTCTGGAGGGTCGCCTGGCTGGACGATTCCGGGCTTCCCGGATCCTGACGGGAAGCCCATTGAGGCCCAAGGGGCCTGACCTTCGGGGATTGGCGGCTGCTTTGCGCCGATATACCTCTAAATAGAGGTATGGTCGGACGGCACACCGGCACACCTGTCCGCCCGCCCGTCGTGGAACGGCCCAATCGTTAAGTCGCCGCACTACGCTGGCCGAGGGATCCCCATGGCCGTATCCGAGACCGCCGAGCGCGGATTGTACGCCGCCTCGATGGAGGTGCGTCACGATTGCTCCGTGGGCAATCTGTCCCGCAAGTTGCCCGATCTGCGGATCCTCCAGTGGTCCATGAGCCACCGGGAGATCTTCCAAGCTACCGGGCCGGAACCGCAGCTTCAGGCGTTCCGGGACGCCGTCGTGTCCCAGTTCGGCGGACGGCACATGTACTCGACTCCGGAAGGGATGGTCCTCGTGACCGAGGAAGCGTGCCACGCCTGGTCCGAGGAAGGGACGACGATCAGCTCGATCCTTTCCTCCGTCGGCGTCTGGGACATCCCGCCGATCGTGTACCGGGACGGCTGGGAGTCGTGGCGGGTCATCGCGTGGAGCGATCGGTCGATCCGAGAGATGTTCGCCGAGATCCGCAAGATCGGAGAGCTCCGCCTCGGGTCCCTCCGCCCGATCGAGAACCTGGAGACGGAGCAGATGATGCTCATGCCCGCGTCGGATGTCTTCACCGGCCTCACGGACCGGCAGTCGTCCGCCCTCCTCCTCGGCCTCCGGCATGGGTACTACTCGGTCCCGAGCGAGACGGACATCCGACGTCTCGCGGACGGAGCGGGGCTCTCCGCATCCACGTTCAGCGAGCACCTTCGGAAGGCGGAGGCCCGAATCCTGCAAAACCTCCGGCCGTATCTCGAGGCGTACGCGATGCGGACACCGGGCGAATTGGCGGTGGCGGAAGTGCGCGCCGTCCCCGTGTCCCGCAGCCGCGAACGAGACACCGCCGTGTCATCGGGCCCCTAGGCCCAGGGAAGGGCAGGTTTCGCCATTCGCCTTCGCATCACGCATGGTTCCCTGAAATCGGTCCCCTCCGGGTCTGTCGGTCCCGGTCTGAGCGCCCAGCGTCCAGTTCAGGCGGCCAACAGCGTGTCGACGACCAACCAGACACCGGCGATGAGGAACAGTCCCGCACCGACGAGTTCGAGCGACTTACTCGCGAGAGCTCGGGCTAGGCCTTTCCCAATCATGACACTCGTCACCGCGATCAGGGTCTCGGCCAGGCTCGCACCGGCAAAGATGGAGATTGGGGCTGCATAGGTGGCCGCGAGGATGATGACCGCGATCTGCGTCTTGTCCCCGATTTCAGCGAGGAAGAGGAGTCCGGCGGCCTCGACGAAGGCGTTTCGGTTTCCGGGATGCGAAGGTTTCGTTTCGGGTTCGTCTCGGCGGCCCCGAAGGGCGCGGAACGTAGTCCACAGCCCGAGCGCGACAAAGAGAAATCCTCCCGCGATTCGGATGACGGACAGCCAGCCGGTCAGGGCTGCCGTCATTAGGCCTCCGATCGCGGCTCCGATCGAAGTCGCCGCGGTGAGCCCGGTAGCCGCGCCTCCGAGGACCGCCATGGGAGGTCGTCGCGTGGCGAGCGAGATTGTGGCGAGCTGCGTCTTGTCCCCGAGTTCCAGAAACGCGATGAGTCCGAGGGCGGCTCCGAACGCCAGGAGGCTCTCCATCCCTGGGTCGGAAAGAATGGCGACTGTATCACGATTTCGTGGGTTCTATCGAAGGGATGGGTGAAACCTTCGCCACCTTTGGACGACCCAGGTTTTCGACACAGTCTTATCTTCCTCCACGTTGCCCGGCCCACGACGCAAGGCGCCGCGAATTCCGGGCCATCCGTCGGCATTCGTCCCCTGATCCCGTGGATGCGATGGCTCCTGTACGCGGCCAGCCTCCTCGTGTTCCTCGCGGGATTCCAGCTGACCGTCTTCTCCGAGCAGACCGCGACCTACTTCGCGTGGACGATCGCCCCTCCCTTTCTGACCGCGGCGTTCCTCGGGGCGGCGTACTGGTCCGCAGTCCCCGTCGAGGTCCTCGCCGCCCGGCAATCCACATGGGCGCAGGCCCGCGTCGCGGTCCCCGCCATCTGGCTCTTCACGACCCTCACCCTGGTCATCACCCTCGTCCACTTCGACCGCTTCCACTTCTCGAGTCTCATCGCGAGTGCGCAAGGGTCCGCCTGGTTCTGGCTCGCGATCTATGCCGGCGTCCCGGTCGCGATGCTCCTGATCGGCTGGATTCAAATTCGCGAGCCTGGAGGAGACCCTCCTCGCGGTCCCGCGGCGCCCGCTTGGATGCGGATCGCGGTCTCCGTTCAAGGCGGGTCCATGCTCGTCCTCGGCGTGGGGCTCCTCTTGGCGCCGACCGTCGTGGGGTCGGTCTGGCCGTGGACCCTGACCGCCTTGACCGGCCGGGCCATGGGGGCGTGGTTCGTCGGAATCGGTTTCGCGGCATTGCATGCCCTTCGCGAGGGCGACCTCTCGCGGATCCGTCCGCTGGGGGGCGGATACACGATCTTCGCGCTCCTCGAACTCGTCGCGCTGGTCCGATATGCCGCAGACGTAAATTGGGGACCCGGCGCGTGGCTCTACGTCGCCTTCCTCTTGAGCATCCTGCCGATTGGGATCCTCGGATGGTTCGGGCACCGCCGCGAGGTTGCGTAAGGGCGCCACGATCCTGGTCCGAGGAGAGAGGTTGTATAGTGGACCTGCCTCAATCGCCGCGATGACGTCGCGGGATGGGGGGACCGACTCATTCCGTCCCTTCGTCGACGGGGGGATCACCTGGTCCTTCTACTTCCGGAGGTCCGAGGTCCCGCGGATCGAACTCGAGACGATCGCGCGGGCCGAACGCGCGCGGTTCCTCCGCCTCGCAGTCACGTTCGGATCGATTGATCGAAGGGGGGTGTATCGGAGCGAGACGATTGTCCATCTGTGGCAGATCAACCGGCTCCCCGAAGGGGTGAGTTGGCGGCAGGTGTTCGTCCACATCTTCAGCCACGAACCGCTCCACCACGCGATCGGCAGGTGCCTCGCGGAGATCGAGGCATGGGGCGATCAGGAATGGGCCATCGGCCGATTGGGCGATGGGCGCTGGTGGTAGACCCTCCCGACCGGCGCGTCCGAAGAGTAAGGACGGTATCCTTATGGCCCGGGGCCTCGATGTCCGGGCGAGGGGGTCTGCAAGATGCAGCAAGAGGCACAAGGCTCGCAGGAAGCGTGGACGACCGGTATGCCGAGGCGTATGATGACCGGAATGCGTTGGCGTACGACCACGTCGATCGTCATCGGATTCGGGTGGGTGGTCTTCATCCTGCTCTTCGCGGGATTCTGGTCCGGCGGGTTCTCGATCTTCCAGAACATCATGATCTTCTTCGCGTCGATCGTGACGGCCATCGGCATCCTCGCCACGATCTGGGCGGGATGGGGCATGCGCTGGGGCGGTTCCTGGGCTCACTGACTCTTGTGCCCCGTACCGGGATGACTGCGCTTGTAGTCCCGTTCCATCGCGGCTCCGAAGCGTTTCCACGCACGAAGGGTGGACGCCTCTCGCTGCGCCTTGGTAAGAGGCTTCGTGAGCTGCATTCGAGGCCGGCGCCTCCATCGGAGGTCCAATTCGGTCCGGCCGTCCGGTAGCCTCGTCAGGCGATAGTCGGCGGTCACGTCGGCGCGGCTCCCAAAACCGTCCATGTGCCATCGGTTCGGGGGACGGAGCGTGACCGTATCTCGGGACCAGATCCAACCCTCCTTCGTCTCCTCGAGGTCCTCGAACACGACCCGGCGGGCGGTCCGAGAGAGGATCTTGCGCTCGTATGCCTCGCCCCCGAGTTTCGCGTCTCCTGGCGTGTAGTCCGTGCACCAGGCGAACGCGAAGCCGAGGGGGACTCGGAAGGAGACTCGGATGTGGTATTCCGGGTCCTTCGCTTTCGCACGACGTCTCCGAGTAGGCATGTTTTCCCTTCCCGCGACCGGTTCCGACCGCGGCCCCGGTCTAACGCACCGTCGTCAGGATGATGGCCATGACGATCATCGCAACGACGTGTTGCCCTTGGACGATCGCGAACACGGCGCGGGAACCTTTCGCAAAGAGGATGCTCGGTAGGCTCGTGAGCATGATGAAGGCGAACCAGATGAGGAGCGCCACCTCAATGCCTTCGACCGCGTTAGTCGCGTTCGCGATCCCGAGAACCCATCGGAGAACGATTGCCCCGATGATCGCGATGACCAAGGCGCCGACGAAAGCCGGGGCCGGGTTCCCCGTCTGGGTGATGTTGAGGGCCGCCATCCATCTCTTGCCGAAGACGGGCGGTGAGAACCAAATGGCGCCGACGATCCATGCGGCGACCCCCGCGAACACGATCGCAATCCAGTTGAAACTCGACACGTCGAAAGACACCAACGCCTCCAACCCCCGGCTGGGACCGCGGTCTGAGCCAAATACGTTCTGGTATGGTTCGCGGCCCTCACGGGAGCTGTCGGCCCTCGTCCGTTGCTTTTCAGGCTTTCTTGCGCGAGGGAGGCGGGAGGATTCGGAGCCTCGCGTCGCGATCCAGGTCGTTGAACGCGTTCGGTCGTTTCGCTTTTTCGAGCAAGGAGAAGTCGAGCGACTTCACCAGGACCGCCTCCTCGCCCTCGAGGCATTCGAGCTGCCCCCATGGATTTGCCAGGCTCGACTGGCCGGGGAACCGCGCACCCCGCTCGACACCGGTTCGATTCACGACCGCGACGAAGATGCCATGAGCGAACGCGGAGCCGATGGCCAAGTGATTGTACGGTTGGAGCCCGTGGGACGGAGCGTATGGCTCCTCGGCCCACGCCGTAGGCACGAGCAGGAGCTCCGCACCCTTGCGGGCGAGGAACGCGGCGAGTTCGGGAAACTGGAGGTCGTAGCAAACCTCGAGCCCGATGGGATGACCTCGGAATCGGAGGAGGACAGGTTCGGTCCCCGGCTCGAAGATCACCGTCTCGCGGTTCCAGAGGTGGATCTTCCGGTACACGATTGTTCCGTCGGGCCCAGCCGCGAAAGCGGAATCATAGAAAACGCCTTCCGCGTGCTCTGAGAAGCCGCCTACGATCAGGCGTCCTGTGGCATGGGCCACTTCTTCGATCGGTTTGAGGGCCGAACGTGAGTCGGCGTAGGGTCCGGCGTCCTTGCGGTCCTCGTACATGTAGCCGCAGCTGGCCAGTTCCGGGAACACGAGGATGTCCGCGGGGACGCTCTCCGCCCAGTGGTGCATCCGCTCCCAGTTTGGGGCCGTTGCCCTGAATGTCGGCTCGAATTGGACCAATGCGATTTTCACGAACCGGAGGAACCGCGGAACGCCACATAAACGCGCGGGACGAGTTCAGGGAGCTGAGTCCATCGTGACCGCGAGGCCGCTCGCAAAGTCTAATATCCCGCCCAACCTCCCCGCGCAGTGGGTTGGGGGGCCTTCGCCTCCGGCGTAAGAGGAACGGTATCGGGTCCGGACGGGCCTGGTTCCAAAACCCGTCGAGTTGGAAGGGAGGCGTGATTCAACGGCGGAGGCGACTGTGGGAGCGGAGGTCGAAAAGTCAGTCTTTGCTCGCAAGACGAGCGGGCTTGTGAAGGAACTCGGGGCGTTCGAGTCCTTCTCGATCAACCTGATTTCTCTCGGACCGGGGCCGGCGTACGGCCTGTTCCTCATCATCCTGCTCTTCGTGACCGGCGCGAACCTGATGCAGGCCACGCTGTTCGCGGCCCTGGCGGGGATTCCGGTCATCCTCGCCTACGCGATCCTGGCGATCGAGATGCCACGGTCCGGCGGCGAATACGTCTACGCGTCCCGACAGCTCCACCCGTACCTGGGCTTTGTCGGAGGCATTTCGCGGATTCTGAATGCCGCGATATACGCCGCGATCCTGCCGTATTGGTTCGTCATCCTTTCCCTCGGTCCGGGCCTCGCGAGTTGGGGGTCCGTCGTAGGCGATGCCGGCCTCACGAACCTAGGAACAGGCCTCACGACGAACACGACCTGGATTGTCGCCATCGGCGAAATCCTGACGCTCGGGCTCATGGGCCTTTGGATCGTCATGAAGCCCCGCCTCGCCTTCCGCATCTTCTCCGCCCTACTCTTTCTCGAGCTCGCGGGCCTCGTCGTCGCCCTCGGGCTTCTCTTCGCGGCCGGCCACAACGGGTTCGTCAACGCGGTGAACGCGTTCATGTCTTCTCAGGGGTACTCGGGCAACTATTACAATGACGTCGCGGCGTACGGCGCGACCAACTGGGGACCGTACGGCTCGAATTTCACGAATACCGTGGTCTTCGTCCCGCTGGTTTTCGCCTTTTACTACATGTTCGGAGGGGCGCCGTCCTACATCGCGGGCGAGTTCCGACGAACCGCGAAAAGCGTCGGCCAAGGCATGGCCGTCTCGTTTGGCCTCGCGGTTGCCTTCGCCGCCGCAATCGTGTCCGCCTTCGAGTCGGTCGTTGGGACGGATTTTCTCAACGGCTCGGTCGCTCTTTCTACGTACTTGCTTGGAGGGTCCGGCGACCCGCCACCGCTTCCGTTTGCATCGGGCCTCACGTCCCTTCCCAACCTCGTCGCGGGCCAGAATCCGGTCCTCCTGGGGATTATGTTCCTGGGGTCCGTCTCCTGGTACGTCCTCTGGCTCATCTTGGGACTCTACATCTTCTCCCGCTACTCACTCAGCTTCTCCCTGGACCGACTCTTCCCGATGTGGATGAGCAGCGTCACGCGGCGAACGCACCAGCCGTGGACGGGGATCGTCGTCGTCTCCTTGATCGGAGCCATCCTGCTTCCGTTGATCACCTTCTACTACACCGCGGCGTACTATCCGCTCGTCTTCCTACTCTTCTTCCTGCCAATGGTCACCGTGGCCCTCTCCTCCCTTTCGCTGGTCCGTCTGGGGATGCAGAAGCATCGCCCAGGCCACGCAATCGTGGGCGTCATCTCGTTCCTCGTGACTGTAGTGTCCGCATACCTCGTGTCGACCTTGCCGATCCTGGGGGAGGCCGCCGGGTTCACGTTGTCGAACCAACTCACGAGCTACGTCACGATCATCTTGGTCTTCGTCGGCAGCGCGGTATGGTACTTTGTGGCGCGTTCGTTCCACCTCCGGCGGCACGGGGTCGACATCTCGATGGCGTTCAAGGCCCTACCTCCGGACTGATCGGGTCGTGGATGGGTGACCGAGCCGCTAGACGGTGCGTCATCGCCCCGGTTCGCGCAGGTCGCAACGTTCGCCAGGCTCCCAGTCCGACGGGACGCCGTGGGGGCGAAGAGCGTGTTCCTAGGGATCCCCTGGGACGATGCGACCTCATATCGCAGCGGTGCACGCGAGGGGCCGTCCGCGATTCGAAATGCCTCTCGCCTAGTTAGGCCGTACAACATGTTCGCGGACGTGTATCCTTTCCGGATCCTTGACACCGTGGACGCGGGCGACATCGATCCGGTCCCGGGCTATACGGAGGACACATTCGTCCGCATCGAATCGGCCCTCCGGCCACTCTTCGCTGCCGGCATCGTCCCGTACGTCGCGGGCGGAGACCATTCCGTGACCCTGCCCGTGCTGCGGGCGCACAAAGCCGCGCGGAACGAGGTCGTCAGCTTGCTCCATTTCGACGCCCACTTCGACACCTGGGAGGCGTATTGGGGCGACAAGCGGTACACGCACGGTACTTGGGTCAAGCGGGCCTACGAAGAAGGGCTCGTACGCCGCGGCCACGTCTTCCAAATTGGGATCCGCAGCTCCCTGTACTCCCATGAGGACATCCGCAACAACGCGAGCATCGCGGAGCGTACCTTCACGTCGGAGGACGTCGATTCCCAAGGATACCGCCCCATCATGGACCATGTGCTCGAGGCCGTGGCGGACGACCCTCTCTATGTGTCCGTGGACATCGACGTCCTGGATCCCGCCTACGCTCCGGGCACGGGTACCCCGGAATCGGGGGGTCTCACGAGCCGCGAGATGATTCATTTCCTCCGCGAACTGCACCGGGCGAACCTCGTCGGGTTCGACCTGGTCGAAGTCGCGCCTCAGTACGATCACATGGGACAGGTGACGGCGCTCGCGGCCTCGAACCTGATTTACGAGGCCATGTGCGCGTTGGCTCGGCATCGATCACTGGGCGGACGTCGCTAGCGGACCTCGTCCACCGGCTCGTACCACAACTCCTTCGTGCCCTTCGCCCGGCGTTTTTCCCACCGCCGTGTCTTGGGGCAATCGCGGAGGTACGCCCGATACTCTCGGAGGCGCTCCAGCAAGTGGCCGCGGTCCGACGGACCCAGGGCGCCCGGAAAGGCGCGAATCAAGTCGGCGCATGCGCTCAGGTTGAGATCGGCGTCATACCAGAGACCCCAGTCATCGCCGAAGAGACTCGACAGGTAGCTCCGGTCGAGCTGCGCCAGGGGGATGGCGGCGACGAATGAGGCGAGGTCGACGAGGTCCTTCCGCAGAGGGGCATGGATCTGGACCTTCCCGAGGAACAGGTCTTCCGGCGGCAACGTGACGCCCGGGCCGAGGCGGTCTTTGATCGGGATCTCGTGGTTGAACCGCAATGTGTCGTAGAACACATCGATTTGAAACTTCGGATGGTAAAAGATGTTCCGGAAACTGCCGAACAGGGCGTTCGTCTCCCGGTCTTCTCGGTATCCGAGTTCCTTCACGAACAGACGGTAAATGGCTGAGGCGTTCTTTTCGCGAGCGGCCAGATCGAGATCCTTGAACGAGACCCGTGGGTTCTCCATGCCATTGCGGAACGCATAGAGTCGCGCCGCGAATTCGTCGTCGCGGACGGCGCGATAGATGCCGACGCTTCCGCAGACTCGGATCGGAACGCCACGGGTCCCGGCGACGGTGACGAGCCGATCCGTCTCGCTCATGAACTCCTCCAGGGGCAAGAGCACCTCGGTCATGGCCCTCAGCCGGTGACGAACAGGTGGCTCGCGAGATCGCCCTCCCGCATGTCGAGGAGGACGCCCTGGAGGTTTCCGCTGAAGTACGCGCTGCCCGGGTTCACAATCGGCGTCGGGCCAATTGCGTCGATTGCCTTGCTCTCATGGATGTGCCCGTGAAGGCCCATCGCCGGCTGGAGGTTCTCGATCAATGTGCGGACGGATGACGACCCGACGTGCTCGAGCAAGACCTGTCCGCCAACTGTCCGCGGCTTCAGGCTCGCGTCCAGCTGGGGCGCCAGGTCGAGCGCGGTCCCGCGGGGCGGGGCGTGGATGTCTAGGATAGTCTTCCGTGGATTGCCGATGCGTCCCGAGGTGCGGTCGAGCACCTTTCGGAGTTCGGCCTCCTCGAGATCTCGCGCGCACCGCCAGGGGGTCATGTTTGCATAGCCGCACCCGAAAATCTCGTACGGTCCGGCTTGGACTACGTCACCCTCAGGGATCAGGACGTTCGACGGACTTTCCTTCCGCAGGATGTCGAGTATGTCGTCCGTGTCGTCGTTCCCGACGTTCAAGACCAACGGAGTAGCATTGGGGGTGAGGCGCTCCTCGATCAGCCTGAGCCACGCACGCACACGGTCCCGTCCCAGTCGGAGGGCGATCTGCTCGGCAGCATTGCGGTCGCGCTGGAGCTCGGCCCAGCGTTCCGGCGTCACTGTGGTTGAGTATCGGCCCTGGTCTGCGATCTGGCGCTCCACTTTCGGCAGATTTGCGGCGAGGAATCGGACGCGTCTCTCCCCGTTCGGATACCAATGGTAGCGGTCTCCACCCTCATCGAAAAGGGGTACCAGGATTTTCCCAAGGATGTCGCCGCCGTAGACGAGAAGGTCCGGATGGTAGGCGTCGACGGAATTCAGGAATTTCCGAAAACATGTCTCGGAACCGTGCAGGTCGCTCACGAAGAAAATCCGGTAGGTTCCCACGGTGAAACAGTGTAGGGTCGCGGAGGATATAGTTTCTCGGAAACGGGTTCCGCGATCGAGGGGATCGTGGTTCGGGGTCGGGAGAATAGCCTTTACATACCGCGTGCGAATGGCGGGCCTATGACGGTTGTTCTCCTCCAAACGACGATGGGCGATGTGAAAATCGAGCTGTTCGACGATCGGATGCCGATCACCGCGGGGAACTTTCGAAAGCTCGTCCAGGAAGGCTTCTACGACGGGACGATCTTTCACCGCGTGATCCCCGGCTTCATGATTCAGGGCGGGGACCCGGAAGGCACGGGCTTCGGCGGCCCCGGGTACTCGATCAAGGACGAGCTCCCGCCCAGCAACCGGAATGCCCGCGGGACGATCTCCATGGCCAACGCGGGTCCGAACACCGGCGGCAGTCAGTTCTTCATCAACGTCGTGGACAACGCACGGCTCGACCGCAAGCACCCCGCGTTTGGTAAGGTCGTGAGCGGGATGGAGGTCGTCGACGCGATCAGTCGGACCGCCACGGACAACAAGGACCGCCCCCGCACGCCCGTCACGATCCGGAAGGCCCGCATCGCTCCGTAAGGCGACCTTCGGGCCCGCGGGCTCGGTGGGCCTCCTGGGACTCGGTCTGACGAAAAGGACCTCGCGTCCGCGAGGTAGCCCACCGAGGTGACTTCTCGCCGCCTAACGCTGGGCGAACACCTTCGCGACGAACTCCCCGGTCGTCTGGTCGTACGTCCCCTCGAATCGTCCCTTCGCGGAGTTCAGCCACTCCAGGCCTTTCGACATCGTCTGGTAGGTGGCCTCGCCTTCCGCATGGATCGAGGTCGGGCTGATCATCTTCCCGGTGCCCTTCGCGCGCACGAGGATGAGATCCCCTTCGCCCGTCTGGTCGATCCCCCGCGACTCGAATTCGTACACGCCATCCGGCTTGAACAACGCATCGACGGTCTCCATGTGGGCGGCATCGTATTGTCCCTTCACCGTCCCCTGGAGATTGTAGGTCATCCGCACCCCGCCGGGCGTGAACTCCCCGATCGTCACCGAGGTCGTCTTCTCCATTAGCTCACCCAAGAATTCCTCTTCCGGCATCCTCCGAACACCTCCATCCTCGGCCCCGCATGGGGTGACACGAGTAATAGAGATTCCTGAAGAAACTCAGGGATGGCGTTCGATGTACTCCCGGATGGCCTTCTTCGCGAGGGCATACGCACTGAGCTTTTTTCGCTTGCAGAACGCCAGGATCACAGCGAATTCCTTGCGGCCGAAAGCGGTGACGACCCGCTGCGTGAAAAACCACCGTCCGGGGCCCGGATTCTGTCATGCCACATGAACCTATGCGAGTGAGTAGCACATACGCAATGCACAGTAGTGTCTAGCTACCAATCGGTTGACCATTGCTATATATACCACTTGCTTTGGACAGTGCAGGCGATGGAATTGGCCTGTTCGTCGCAGCAATCCGCCACGACGATTCCCTGTTTACGATCCGGATATCAGTGCGTGTGCGCGTGCCCGTGGCCGTGATGGCCCTCGTTCGCGTCGGGCGCCGCTTCGCCCTTCGGATTGAAGCTCTGGCCGCAGCCGCAGGTGGACCAGTTGTTCGGATTGCTGACGAGGAACCCGCTCCCCGCGACGCTCTCCGCGTAGTCCACGCTTGAACCGTCGAGGTACTCCTTGCTGTTTGCGTCGATGAGGACCTTAAGCCCGTGGACTTGGACGACCTCGTCGCCTTCCTGGACGTTCCGGTCCAGGGCGAGTCCGTACCGGAATCCCGAGCAGCCGCCGCCTGCGACGTACATGCGGAGGTAGGTGTCCTCCGGGGTCCCCAGGGGCTTGCCCGTCTCCGGGTCGTTCCTCTGGATGAGCTCCTTCACCTTGCTCGCAGCGGTCTCGGTCAGGGTAACCTGAATCATGGTCTTCCCCGCGGTCTGTTTACACCATGACGCCGCTATTTAACCCTTCGGACACGGTTCCGGCGACCCCGATTCGAACCCGCAGGCTCAGTCCAACCGCATCCCCATGTACCGCCGTTCAGACCGGAATCCGAGGGTCTCGTACACATGCCGGGCGCGTGCGTTGCCCTCCCCGACCTCGAGCTTGATCTTGTGGTGCCCGCGGGAGCGCGCCCACTCGCAGGCCCATTCGACGAGGGCCTTGCCAATCCCCTTGCCGCGGAAGTCCGGCGCGACCCAGATGTCGTACACGAAGGCGTGGGTCTCCGGGGTCAGGAAGCCGCTCTCCCCGAGGATCAGGTAGCCGAGGAACTCGCCGGCAGGGCCTTCCGCCACCCACCGTTCTGTGCGGTCCCCCTCGACGAAGGACTCGATCTTCCTGCGGAAGTGGCGCTCCCACGCGGCCCGGTCCAGCTGCCCCCGCTCGTCCGGCGGGAGGTCGTCCCAGACCGTCTGCAGGGTCGCCCGCCACATGATGGGCAGGTCCCCCCGCCGGGCCCGACGCATCCGGAGTTCCGCGATCCCACCGTCGCGGCCACCGATTCCCCAGCCGATGAAGGTGTCGGCCTCGCCGGCCCCCGGACGATTGTCCAATCCATGAATCGTTTCCCACAATTTATATTGGCCACCTCCCCTCCATTCCGCGTGATCCCCTCCCGGTGCGTCCGATGCGGCTCCGCGAGCCGGGATTTCCTGTGCCCGTCCTGCGTCGACTACCTGATCGCATACCACCCGCTCTGGCTCAACCCGGCCCTGCTGCCCGGCCCCTCCCTCCTCGACTGGGTCGCCCCGCGGGAGTCCCCCCTCCTTTCCGTCGATCTGGGGACCGTGGAGTGGACGGCCCTCCGATCGGAGCCGACCTCGGACGACGCCGCCAGGCTCGTCCGCCTCCTCGGCCTCGACGAAGGCGAGCACCCGATCCTGAGCGTGGGAGACGCGGAGGTCCTCCACGGATTCCTCCGCGAGGCCCGTCGGTCGATGCCGTCGGATCCGGAGGCCCGGCAGGCCCTCGCGGCGACCTATCGATACCTCTCGACGTGCGGCTGGCTGCCCTCCCACCTGGCGTCCGAGTACCGGCTGCGAGCCAATCTCCTCGGTCCTGCGGGGTCCGAGCCCGAGACCGCGGCCGCGGCTGCACCCGAACCCCCGGTCCCCGAGGTTGTCGAGCCCGCTCCCGTTCCGCCCGCGCCGGGCCCGATCCAAGCCGAGCCGGCTCCGACCTCAGTGGACGAGGAACCGTCCGAGCCTCCGGCCGAACTCCCCGAGGCCGAAACGGATCTCGAGGACCTCGGCTTCGGTGAGGAAGGGATCGATCTCCCGGCTCCGGAGCCCTTTCCGCCGGAGCCCCTCCCCGGGCCGGAGCCGCCCCTCCCGATGCCGGAGCCGGTGCCGGGTCCCCAGCCGGAGCCCGAGCCTGAGCCGGAGCCCGAGGAGGACATCGACGAAGAGCGATGGCTCGAACTCGAGGCGATGAAGACCGCCCTCGAGCGGGAACGCGCGGAGCTGGAGTCCGCCTCCCACCTGAGGGCCGAGGCGATCCGGGCGAAGGAGAGCTCCCTCGAGCAACGGGAGCGGTCGATCGCGGCGAAGGAGCGGGAGGTGATCGCGCAGGCCCAGGCCGCGACGGAGCGGCTGATCGCCCTCGAGAAAGATCAGGCCCGCCTCCAGGTCCTGCGATTCCTCGGGACAGTCCCGGGGATGGCGGAAGCCCAAGCGGACGTGATCGCGAGTGCGTTCCCGGACATGGCGTCCCTCCAGGCCGCGGACGCGAAGGCCCTGACCCAATGCCACGGCGTCACGGAGGCCCTCGCCCGCGCGGTCCGCTACGAGCTCGTGCCCGGGGAGGTCGAGGAGGAGCAGCACGCGATCCGCATCCGGGAGGAGGCCCAGGCCTTCCTCGAGGAAGGGGCCTACCAGGCCGCCCTGGACTGCTACGACCGGCTCCTGCGCGAGCGGCCCGAAGAGATCGGCCTCTGGTTCGACCGGGCTTCCGTCCTCGCGCTCCTGGACCGCCCCGCCGAGGCCCTGGATTGCTATCAAAAGGTCGTGGACCGGGAGCCGAACCATCGCCAGGCGTGGTTCGAGCGGGCGAACCTCCTGTTCGGACTCGGACGGCTTTCGGAGGCGATCGACTCGCTCCGCGAAGTCCTGCGGATCGCGCCGACGAAGACGGCGGACATCGCCCTGAAGGCGGAGCAACTTCGGCGTGACGGTCACCCGCACGAGGCCGCGATCCTCTACCAGGCGATCGTCGACGCGAACCCGGGGGACACGAGGTCCACCCTCGGGCTCGGGGATTCCCTGCTGAACCTCGGGGACGCGGAGGCCGCGGAAGCCCTGTTCTCCCGGGCCCTGGGGAAGAACCCGCAGAACGCGCCGATCCTCTTCCGCAAAGGGGAGTTGCTCGATCGGAAGGGCCGCTGGGGCGCCGCGATCCAGTACTACAATCGCGCGATCGCGCTCCAGTGGAACTTCCTGAGCCCATGGATCGCGAAGGGGTCGATCCTCCTCGACCACAACCGCGCGCCGGAAGCCCTGGAGTGCTTCGAGAAAGTCCTCTCCTTCGATCCGAAGAACGTCGAGGCGTGGGCCGGAAAGGCCCGGGCCCACGCGGCCCTGGGTGACGTGGAGGCCGCCGCGAAGGCCCTCGAGCAGGCCTTGAGACAGGATCCGCAAAGCCGCTCGGTCGGGCGCGCGAGGGAGGCGGTTCAAGGGATGCCGCTCGCGCCCGCGCCTCCCGCGGCGCCGCCCGCGGCAGTGTCGCGGAAGCCCGTGAAGGAGCAGCGGGAAGAGAGTTTGGAAGAGCCTGTGGTGGGGGAGCGTTCGGAAGGGGCAAAGGAATCCACAGAAGACTGGACCGTCGAGCCGCCCGCGGCGGAGACCCCGCCCGATTTCAAGTCCCTCATCGAGGCGTTCGAGGAGATCGAGGAGGAGTCCCGCGAGGAAACCGAGCCCCCTCGGGATGGGCCCGCGCTGGGGGCGGACTTCCACAGCTTTGTGGAGTCCATCGAGCCCGACCAGGAGGACGTCCAGGTCCTGGTGCAGCTCGCGGAGCTGGCCCTCGAGGGCGGGGACCCGTCCATGGCCCTCGTCCGGTATGAGCAAGCCCTCCAGAAGGGGGAACGCAACGCGGATGCTTGGACGGGAAAGGGCATCGCGCTCCAGCAATTGGAACGGTACCGGGAGGCCCTCGAGGCGTACGACCGCGCCCTCTCCCTCCGGCGGGACCACGAACTCGCCAAGAAGTGGCGGGCGACCGTCGTCCGCCACCTGGAGTCGGAGGGGACCCGATGACCCTGTCCCCGGACGTCACGCACCGCTTCCTCCCGAGCGTGGACCGCCTTGAAGGCGCGATGCGGGCCGCCCGCCGCGCGCTCGAAAGGGGAGACCTCGAAGGCGCCCTCCGGGAGAACGACGCCGCGATCCAGTTGAAGCCGGAATACGACGCGGCGTGGCTCCTGCGGGCCCACATCTTCCGGAGGGACGGCAACATCCCCGGCGCGATCGAGGCATTCGCCGCCGCCCTCAAGAGGAACGGGGAATCGGAGGAAGGCTGGCTCGGGCTCGCCTCGGCCCTGCACGATGTCGGGCGGTTCGTCGAGGAGGTCGAGGCGTACGATCGCCTCCTGGAACTCCACCCCCAGTCCGTGGAGGCTTGGATCAACAAGGGCGCCCTCCTCCACGAGCGCCAGGATTACCGCGGCGCGATCTCGTGCTACGACAAGGTCCTCGCGATGCGGCCGGAGCACGCGGGCGCCTGGAACAACAAGGGGGCCGCCCTCCTGCGCCTCGGGGACGAGGCGGGCGCCGCCCGATGCATCGAGGAAGCCCTCCTCCTGAATCCGGATTTCTACGACGCCCTGGCGAACCGCGCGGTCCTCGCGCGGAGGGCGAAGCGGCCCGGCGAGGCCGTCCTCTGGGCGGACCGCGCCCTTCGGATCCAGGAGGCCTCCTGGCTCTGGGTCGCGAAAGGGCAGGCCCATCTCGACCTCCAAGAGGCGACCCTGGCCATGAAAGCCTTCGAGCGAGCCCTGGCGCTCGATCCCCGATCGCGGGCCGCCCGCGAGGGACTCGAGAGGGCGAAGGCGCAGCGGTCGAAACGGGACTTCTTTCGCGGCGTGTACGAGTGCTTCGGGACCTACCTCGCGGGAGACCCCGGCTGCGCGGAATGTGAGATCCGCATGCGGTGCACCCAGGTGAGCCCATGAGCGGACCGTCCCTGGCCGAAGTCGAGCACGCGGACTGGCCCTCTCTCCAACGGATGTGTTCGGACCTCGGGCTCAATCCGAAGGGCCGCAGCGCGGTCGTCCGGATGCGGGTGGCGGACCACGTCCGGCGGCGGTCCGCGCCCCCTCGGTGGCGGTCGACGCGGGAGCATCAGGCCGCTCTGCTACTGCGCCTCCACCATCCGGACCTCGCGGAGCGGGCCTGGGAGTCGACCATCCAGCTCGACGCGCCCGCCCCCTGGGTCGGCCTCGGCCACGCGCAGCTCTCGGGCGGTCTCCTCCCGGAAGCCGCGAAGTCCTTCACCCGCGCGGCCGCGATGGGCGATCCGTCGGCGGACCTGCATCGCGCGGAGGTCCTCGCCGCGGGCGGCCATTTCGAGGGGGCCGGTCAGGCCTGCGAACGGTATCTCGCGGCTCACCCAGGCGATCTCCGCGGCTTGCTCTTGCAGGCGTCGTTCCTGAGACGAGCGGGCTTCGACGCGGAGTCGGTCCGGGTCTTGCGGACGTCGGTGGATCTCCATCCGGACGTGCCCGGCATAGATCGGATGCTCGGCCGATCCCTCCTTCGGGCGGGTCAGCCCGCGGCCGCCGCGGAGGCTTTCGGCGAGGCCGTCCGAAAGGATCCCCACGATATCGCGGCCCTCGCGGACCAAGGAGCCGCCCTCCTCCTCGCGGGTCGGACGCGAGAGGCGATCGGCGTCCTCCGTGAAGCCCTTCGGCTCGATCCCCACCGGGCGGATGCGCTGAACAACCTCGGCGTCGCGTACCTCGCGATGGGCAATCATCGGTCGGCGTGCACGAACCTGGAGCGGGCCGCGAAGCAGGTCGAATCGGCGAGGATCCTTCTGAATCTCGGCAAAGCCTTGGAGGGCCTGGGAAAGACGGTGGGCGCGATGCGGGCCTACGAACAGGTCCTACGCATGCGTCCCGAAGATCCGGAGGCGATCGCGGGTCGCGAGCGACTCGCCCCCGGGGAGGAAAGGGGGTCGGGGAAACCCGCGAAACGCGCGAGACGGCCCGCCCGAAGGCGGAAGAAATCGGATCGCTCGCCGCCCGAGGCCCCGCCCACGGCTCCCGGGACGCCGTAGCTTCATCGGATCCCGCGGCAGCCCAGAAGCCTCATTATCCGGGGTTCCATCGATGCATGGATGGCGATCCGCCCGACGGATTGGGAGGGCGTCTCCACGGAAGGGCCGTGGCTTCTCACCCGGAATCTCGTGCCCGGCGTCTCGGTCTATGGAGAAGGCCGGCCCGTCGAGGGCGGCCCCGAATACCGCCGCTGGGACGCGAACCGGAGCAAGCTGGCGGCGTACCTGAAGTGCGGCGGCCGCGTGTGGCCTTTCCACGAGGACACGTCGGTCCTCTACTTGGGCGCGGGCAGCGGGACGACGGTGAGTCACCTCTCCGACGTGTGCGCGCGCGGGACGATTGCCGCAGTCGAGATCTCTCCACGGTCCTTCCGAGACTTGTTGAAACTGGCGGAGGCGCGGCCGAACGTCCTCCCGATCCTGGGCGACGCCGCCCGCCCAGAGGGCTACGGCAGCCGGGTGGGTCCCGTATCCGTCCTGTATCAGGACGTCGCCCAGCGGGAGCAAGCGGAAATCTTCCGAAGGAACCTCGAGTGGCTTCGGCGTGGCGGGGTGGGCTTCCTCATGGTCAAGGCCCGATCCGAAGACGTCGCGGCGAAACCCGCGGACGTCTATGCGGCCGCAAAAGGCAAGCTCGCGAGCACGGGCCTGGACGTCCTCGACGTTCGTCCCCTCACGCCGTATCAGACGGACCACGCGGCCATCGTCGTGAAGAAGTCATAGCATCATCCCGGCACGCGAGGTTCCGCTCGGCGTGTCTCGGGCCCCTAGCACGATGTACGAACGGTGGGCACGATACTACGATGCACTCTATCATGGGGTCGTTGACTACGAGGGCGACGTCGATTTCCTCGAAGCGGTTTTTCGGCGATACCGCGCGACGCCGAAGCGCATCCTCGATCTCGGCTGCGGCACCGGCAACCACGACCTCCAACTCGCGGGCCGAGGGTATGACGTGACCGGCATCGATCGGTCCCCGCGCATGCTCTCGTTTGCCCGGAAGAAGGCGACTGGGATGAGGCATCCGCCCCGCTTCGTCCGAGCAGAAATGCAGTCCTTCCGCCTCGGATACCAATCCGACGCGGCAATCTGCATGTTCGGCGGTTTCGGCTACTTGGTCCGTCGGTCCGAAGCGCTCCGATGCCTCCGCACCCTCCACGAACATCTCGTCCCCCGAGGCTTGTTCGTCTTTGAATATTGGCAAACGAGCGGGGTGCGCCCCGGTACCCAGTCGTGGCTGGATCGGTCGGACGCCGGGTTCGAAATCCTCCGCCTCTCGGAGGGGACGTTCGACCGAGTCCGGTCTCTCCTCGCGATCGATTTCTCTTTTCTCGTGCTCGAGGGCCGCAAGCTCGTGGAACGATTCACGGAACGCCATGTGATCCGAACCTATGCGCGGTCGCAGTTGGGATCCCTCCTTCGGGAGTCGGGGTTCTCGCGGGTGGGCGAGTTCGCGGGGACCCCCGGTCGAAAACGTTTCTCTCCGGTCACAGCCGGCGTGTTCCGCATCATGGCCGTCGCGCGTCGAAGCGAATCTTAAATACGTCCCCGCGGTATGCGAAGGCCCTTCGAGGAAACCATGGCCCGCCTCCATGCACACCGCAAGGGCAAGAGCGGTTCGACCCGCCCCTTCCTCAAGGCCAACCCGAAGTGGGTCACGGCCGAGAAGGGGGAGCTGGAGGACACGATCCTGCGTCTCCATCAGGAGGGGCTGTCAGCCGCGGCGATTGGCGTCCGCGTCCGGGACGGGCTCGGGGTGCCGAGCGTCCGCCTCGCGACGGGCCGCAGCGTGACCCAGATCCTGAAGTCGAAAGGCGCGAAGATCGCGATCCCGGACGACCTCGCGGGCCTGATCAAGAGGGCGACGAACCTCCAGACCCACCTCAAGGAACATGGGAAGGACCTGAGCAACAAGAGGGGCCTGCAGCTCATCGAGTCGAAGATTCGCAGGCTTTCGCGGTACTACAAGGACCGCGGGATCCTCCCCAAGAGCTGGGACTACGCCTCGAAGGAATCGGAGCTCCAAGTGAAGTAGGTGGCCCGATGGTGAAGCGCCTGGAAGACCTGGCGCCGCAGGGCCTCCTGGATCGCGCCCGGAAGGCGGCGGAGCTCGTCGATGGCGTCTCGCGGGTCCGCGTCTTCTGCCACTACGACCCGGACGGCACGACCTCCGCCTCGATCCTTGCGAGGGCCCTCATGCGCCGCGGGAAGAGGTTCCACGCATCGATGGCCCACGCGCTCGACCGCAATTCCGCGGCGCGGCTCAAGGAAGAGACGAACGAGCTCCTGATCGTGAGCGACATGGGGTCCGCCCAGCTCGACCTCCTGGAAGGCCTCCCCTACCCCGTGATCGTCCTCGACCACCACAAGCCCCTGCGCGACTCGAGCAAGGTCGCCCACGTGAACCCGCACCTCGCGGGCGTCGATGGGGCGCGGGCGATGTGCGGGGCCACGACGACCTGGCTGTTCTCCCTCCTCCTGGACGACGCGAACTGGGACCTCGCGGGGATCGCCGCGGCGGGGGCGATCGGCGACAAGCAGGCTCTCGGCGGCTACACCGGCGTTAACGCCGCCCTGTTCGGAGAGGCGGTCGACCGCAAGGTCCTCGTCCCGGAGCGGCGGCTCGCGTTGCGGGATCTCCCGCTGAAGAAGGCGGTCGCCCAGTCCATCGAACCGTACTTCCGCGGGCTCTCCGGCCGGCCGGACGCCGCGGCGGACTTCCTCCGCGGCCTCGGCCTCGATCCCGAGACCGCGGTGCGGCAGCTCGGGCCCGAGGACCGTCGCAAGCTCACCTCCGCGCTCGCGCTGCGGCTCCTCGAGCAAGGGTCCGCGCCGGAAGCCCTCGAGGTCCTCGTCGAGGACCGCTACTGGATCGAGCCGAACCAGATGTACGCCCAAGACCTCGAGGCGCTCGTGAACAGCTGCGATCGGCTCGGGCAGGAAGGGCTCGGCATGGCGGTCTGCCTCGGCGACGGGGAGGCGCTCCGGAAAGCGGAGAAGCTCCTGGGGGACTACACGACGAACGTCCTCGGGGTCCTCGCGGGCCTCGAGTCGAAGGGGCTCTTCGCAAAGAAGCACATCCAGTTCTTCTACGCGGACGACGCGAGCCTCGCCGGATCGATTGCGGGGACCGGGATGCTCTTCTTCTTCGACCAGTCGAAGCCCACCCTCGGGCTGAGCGTCCTCGACGCCGTGACGAAGGTCTCCGCGCGGGCGACGCGCGGGTTGGTCGCCGCGGGCGTGGACCTCGCGGTCGCCTTGCGGGACGCCGCGGCCGAGGTCGACGGGAACGGCGGCGGGCACAACATCGCCTCGGGAGCGACGGTCCCCAAGGGGAAGGAGGACAAGTTCCTCACCCTGGTCGATGAAGGGATCGGCCGACAGCTCGCGGCCGCGTCGAAGCCTCAGTAGGAGTCGAGGAGCCGGCTCACCTCGCGGGCCTCGAGGTCCGTCCGGAGGGCGGGGGACTCCAGGACCTTCAGGTTCCGCTCGAGCAGGGCGAGCTCCTTCTCCTCGAGGGTCTCCGGGCTCACCGGAAGGACGATGATCGCTCGGCGTTGCATCACGAACTCGTTCACATGCTCGACGAACATGAGGGTCTGCAGGAACCCGTTGTTGATGATCAGGTACTCCAGGCCGTCCAGGAGGATGACGCCCTCGCCGTTGTTGTCCTCGATGAATTTCTGGATCACCTTCGCGAGCGTCCCGATCGCGGTCGGGTTGTGGAAATCCTCGCCAGGCGTGTGACTGAGCCAGATCACGCGGACGTCTGACAGGCCGCGCTCCCGGCGCACCCTCTCCGGATACTGCCGCGTGATGCACAGCCCCGGGATCTTCTGGGCCACGAGGGTCTCGAAAAGCCGGTAGCTCAGCTCCGGTTTCTTCTCCTTCACGAGATAGCAGACGCCCTTCTCCATGTCGATGGGCATGCCCGTACGGGCCGACTCAGCCTCGGTGCCCATCGCCTGTTCCTGGGGTTGCACCCATCCCATCGTCTTCCTCCATAGAACCTATCGCCGCTTCAAGCTTCGTTCGAGATTATCAGCCAAGGCTTTCGCCGGGATTTCCGGGAGGGAGATGAGGGTCGTCTTGCCGACCTCGCCCTTCCCGCTGAGCTTCGTGTCGATGAGTCCGAGGGCGTCGAGCTCCTTGACGTACTTCCAGAACTGCGTGTGGGCCCGCGGCTTCGCGTCGAACTCCTCGCAGACGACCGCGTAGGCATTCTCGGCGTCGCCCATCGTGATGTACGCCTTCTTCCGGCTCTTCCGCGCGATGGACAACAGGACGAGTTTCTTCGGGACGTCGAGGTTGCCCAGCCGCTCTTGGACGTCGATCGGGTGGACGTGGGCTTTCGCGCCGCGGACGTGTTCCGGCGCGACCTCCTCCGCCCCCTCTTCGTCCGCGAGCATCCCGGCCTTCTCCAGGAGTTCGATTGAGTACCGGGCGTCGCCGAACTCGGACGCGATGTCCGCGATCAGCTCGACGAGGTCCTCGTCCACGGTGCCCGGATGCATCGCGAGCGCGACCCTCGACCGGACGATGTCCTCGAGCTCCTTCCGATCGTACCGCGGGAACTCGACCACGTTCGTGCGCCGGAACGTGCTCAGGGCCGCCGCGTCCATGTACTCGAGCGCGTTCGGCCGCTGGGAGATCAGGATCATGGAGATGTTCCCCTTCGCCGCGGTCGCCTCCTCCGCGATGCGCGCGAAGGAATAGATCAGGTCCGCGCCGCTCTTCTTCAGGAGGGCGTCCACCTCGTCCAGGATCACGATGAAGTGGAGCTTGTGCTTCTCGAGGTGCTTCCGGAGGCTCTCCAGCTTCTCCGCGATCGAGAAGCCCCGCTCCGGGAAGTGGGAGTCGAAATGCTGGAGGAGCCGCAGGAGGACCGCGTCGTCGCCCATTCGCTGACGGCAATTGACGAGGTCCCAATCGACCGCGCGGTCCGATTCCCCCGCGTACTTCTTGAAGTCCAGGCAGAACCGCTTCGCGGTATGGGTCTTGCCCGTGCCGACGGCCCCGTAGAGGAAGGCGTTGCTCGAGGCCCCCGCTTCGACGATCGGCCGGAGCAGGCTGAACAGCCGCTGGGTCTGCGCCTCCCGGTGGACCATCTTGTCCGGAAGGTAGTCGAACGACAGCTTCCCCTGGTCTTTGAAGACCGAGGGGCCCGCATGGAACGACACGACCGATACGAACGCACCAGTCGTGAATAATCTTTGCCGTGCGGACCCGAAAGACCATCCGGAGGGGTTCCTTGGTGGCGGCGTGGCGGACCGGTTCTTCTGCTTCGCCTGCGGCCGCGACCACCGGGGCGGGACCGCGATCGGGCGGGACCACAAGCGGTACAGCATCGAGGGCGGCCACGAGTCCGGCGGGATCTTCTCCGACCTGCGGGAGTTCTACGTGCAAACGAAGGGAATCGCCGCCGCCCTTCGGATCCTCGGCTTCGAGGACGTCCGGGTCCAGCCGCCGCGCTTCGGCCGCGGCTGGCCCTCCGAGGCCGCGATCGAATCCGCGTATCGTGTGCGGGCGCGCCGATTCCATCCGGATCGAGGGGGCGACCCCGACGAGTTCCGGAAGGTCCAGTGGGCGATCGAGGTCTTGCGGCGTTATCGACCTCCGGATCTGTGACCTGGGTTTCGCAAACTTTAATCGGCCTGAGAACCGTTCGATTCCGCCGGAGGGCCGCGCACGCCCAACCAGGTCGAAAATGTTCTGTCCGTCCTGCCGGAGGATGTCCTCGCCGAGCTTGCCCGAGCCCGCGGCATCGACCCGGACGGCTACCGCGACCGCGGCTCCGTGGTGGCCGCGTTGGCGGCACTCCCGGATGCCGAGAACCTTGTGGCCGAGGCGGACCGGCGGCGCATCGCCTACCGCCTGGAGCAGCTACGGCCCCGGCAGCTGCGGGACCTCGGGGTGCGCCACGGGGTGAGCCTCCGCGGCCTGCGGCGGAAGTCGGACCTCGTCGACGCCCTTGCGACGGCTGCCGAATCCCCCGCAATCCTTCTGGAACTCGAGGCGGGAGTCCGCGCGGCGCGGGACGCGAGCCGGATCCTGGACCGCGAAACGAGCGTCGACTTCGACCGCGTCGAGGACCTGCTGAACCAGGCGAGGCGGCGGTTCCAGGAGCGCCGCTTCGACGCCGCCTTGACGGCCGCGCAGGAGGCCTCGCGGATTGCCGAGCGGACGACGGAACAGTTGCGGCGCGCCTCCTGGTCGTACGCGGTCCTCGCGGCCCAAGGCCTCCTGGAGCCGTGCGACCCTGCGGACCCGGAGACCGCGGAGGCCCGGTCCCTGCTCGAGAAGGCACGGGAGGCGTTCTTCCACGGTTCCGTCGTCGACGATGCCCTGCTGCGGGAGCTCGTGCGGACCGCGGAATCGGCCCACCGCAGGGAGGCGGAACGGGTGCAGGAAGCCCTCGCCGTCACGCGAGATGCGATCCGGGAAGCGTCCAACCTCGGGGCGTCCGTCGCCTTCGCGGAAGATGCCTGGAGGCGGGGGACGGACTTCCTCGATCGGGACCGGCTCGCCGCGGCCCGCGAGAGCTTTGTCGAGGCCGGACAGCGAACCGAGGACGCCCGACGCCGGCGGCTG
>DASQXV010000083.1:0-6969 GCA_035639595.1 Thermoplasmata archaeon
ACCGCCTCGAGGGCGCCGCCCCCGCGCTGCAGGACCTCCAGCCCGCGGTGCCCGGAGGCCTGCGCGGCATCCTTCATCGAGGGATTGGACCCCGCCCCGCAATGGGTGACGACAATCGGGACCACGGACGGCGGGGACCGACGACCCGTCCTTCAAGCTTTGCGCATCCGCTTCTGCACGGGGACCTCGAGCGAGGAGACGCGCGAAGAGAGGTCCGCGACCCGTCGCCGGAGCTCGTCCCGAATGGCCCTCAGCTCGTCCATCGACTTCCCGGAGGCACCGGGCAGCGGCCAGTCTTCCGACTTGTCCTTCGCCCCGATCGGACATCGATCGAGGCATCCGAACGTCACGACTCGGGCAGCGCGGGCGATCATCTCCGGGGTCGCGGTCCGCGGGGACTTCGGACCGAGCTGGATGCCGATTTCCCGCAACAGGTCCACGACCACGGGATTGATCTCCGTGGCGGCTTGGACGCCCGCGCTCTCCGCCCTCCAGCCGGGAGGCGGGCTCGCGTTGAAGAGCGCCTCCGACAAGACGCTCCGGAAGGTGTTCTCGACGCACACGAAGAGGACGACGCCCATCGACGTCTCCCATCCGCCCGCGGGCAATATAGGTTCGGACCGAGCGGCCCGATAACCACGGAGGAACCCCTAAATAACGAGGCCTCCTCACTCGCGCCGTGCCGGCGATCGCGGCTTCTGGGGTGTCGAAGCACTACGGTTCCGTCGAGGCGCTGAAGTCGATCGATCTCTACGTGGACAGGGGGGAATTCTTCGGCCTGTTCGGGCCGAACGGCGCGGGCAAGACGACGATGCTCAAGATCCTCACGGGCCAGCTCCGGCCGACGAGCGGGACGGTCCGCGTCCTCGACGTCGACGCGATCGAGGAGCCCTTGCGGGTCAAGGCCCTTGTCGGGATCGTGCCCGAAGTCGAGTCGCCACCGTCCTACCTGACCGCGTCCGAGTACCTGTACTTCGTCGGCCGCGTCCGAAAGGTCGCGGACGTGGAACGGCGGATCGCGCACTGGTTCGAGTTCTTCGATCTCGACGGATCGCGGACGACCCTGTGCAAGGACCTCTCGAAAGGGACGCGGCAGAAGCTCATGCTCGCGGCCGCTTTCTTGCACGATCCGGCCCTCGCCTTCCTCGACGAGCCCTTCATCAATCTGGACCCGATCTACCAGAGGAAGCTCAAAGACTTCCTCTCCGAATACGTCGCCCAGGGCGGCACTGTGTTCATGGCCTCCCATCTCCTCGAGATCGCCGAGAAACTGTGCGATCGGGTCGCCGTCATCCAAGCCGGATCGGTCGTCGCCACGGGAAGCCTCGAGGAGGTCCGTGGGGCGGAGGTGGACCTCGAATCCGCGTTCCTCCGGATCGTCGGGGCCTGACGATGACCGGCCTCCTGGCCCTCATGCTGAAGGAGGAGTTCCGGGTCCACACGAGCTACTCCGGACGCGCGATGTTCTTCGCCTTTCCGGCCGTCGTCCTGACCTTCAGCGTCGCAATCGCGGTGACCAGCGAACGGCTCTTCGCGCTGACCCCCCTCGCGGACGCCCTCCTCCTTCTCCATGCGAGCGTCTTCCTGTACGGCCTCAGCGTCGGCGCCTTCGGATTCCTCGGGAGGCAGTACCTGGAGCGAACGACGGGGACTCGGAACTTCCTCGTCGCGATGCCGAGCATCCTCCCCCTTCGACTCCGGCGGACCTTCTTGGGCATGTATCTCCGGGATGCGATCTTCTACGTGGCCCTGCTCCTGGCCCCCGCGACGATCGGCCTGATCCTGTCCGTCCCCCTCACGCACTTCCGGATCACGAGCATCGGGATCCTCTTCGGGACCGCCCTCCTGTCGTTCCTGCTCGGCATGTCCCTGAGCTTCGCGGTGTCCGTCGTGTACCTGCGGAACGGGCCTGCGTTCGTCGCCGCCGTCGCGGGCGTCACGGCCCTCTTCGCCGCGGCGGGGACCACGCGGACCATCCCGCTCTCCTGGATCCTCCCAGGCCTCGCGGCCCATCAGAACCTCCCACCGTTTCCCGCCAATCCCGTCGCGGCGGCTTCCCTTGTCCAGGAAGGCCTCGGAGAAATCGCGGTCCTCGTCGCCGCCGCGGTCGGGTTCGTGCCGGATCAATTCGAGGCCCGGGCGGCGTCGGTCCGGGACGAACTCCCGGGGCTCGAGGCGCGATTCCGCCGTTTCGACCGCTATGGCGTGCTCCTGGCGAAGGAATTCGTCGATCTCCTCCGCAGCGGGACCTACGTGAAGATGTTCTTCTCCTTCGTCACGCCCCTCCTGTTCCTCTCCTTCACCGCGTGGTTCGTCCGATACGGCCTGCGGGTCCCGGTCGGGTTCAACACGGTCTTCTACGCGGGGATGGTGGGATTCTTCGGCGTCATCTTGTACAACTGGCTGAACAATGTCGACGCGACGGACTACCTGGCGACCCTGCCCGTCTCCGTGCCGCAGGTCATCCGGACGAAGCTCCTCGCCTTCCTCCTCCTCACCTCTTGGGTCGGGGTGGGGTTCGTCGGCCTCATCTCCTGGCTCAACGCGGACACCCGGCTCCTCTGGCTCGCGGTGCCCATCGTCCTCGTGACGTCGGTTTACATGGTCGCGGTGACCGCCTACCTGACGGGTCTTCGGACGAACTCGTTCTTCTTCGATCCGGGGGTCCTCGCGCGGTTCAGCGTGATGTCGATGCTCCCGGACTTCGGCCTCACGATCCTCTCCTTCACGATCGACCGGGACCTCCGGTTCGCGGCCGCGGGAATCGCCCTGGTCCTCGGCGTCCTCGCCGCGACAACGTATATGTTGGTCAAGGGCATTGACGCGAAATGGCGGGGCACGGAATTCGGCGAGTGAGGCCCGCGGCCCGACCCATGGACGTCAACTCCGCGTTCCGTCGGACGTTTCACGTCGTCTCTCCGATTTTCCTTTCGTATTTTATCCTCCCGGAGACGCTCGGGGACGGGATCACCCGGACGGGCGTGGCGCTCCTGTTCGTCGGGACCGCGGCCTGCATCGAAATCGCGCGGATGGCCTTGGGCATCAAGCTGCCCGGAATGCGGTCGTATGAGGGCCAGCGCGTCTCCGCCTACTTTCAGGGGCTGCTCGGCCTGGCGGCCGGCCTCTTCCTGATCCGCGACCCGGCGATCGTCGTCCCCGCGTTCCTCGGGATGGCCTGGATCGACCCCTTGGCCGCCCTCGCCCGGAAGAAGGGCTGGCCTCGCGCCCTCGTCGTCGGGGCGTACTTCGGGCTGTTCCTCGGGACCGAGGTTGTCATGAACGCCGTGCCGGGGCTCACCTGGCAGTTTGCCTTCGCCGCCGTGGCGACGACCGCCGCGATGATCGTCGAAGGGCCGAAGCTCCGCCAGCTGGACGACGATCTGCTCATGCAAGTCGCGCCGATGGCCCTGCTGTGGATCGTCGCCGCGGCCCTCCGCTTGCCCGGACTACTGGAGAACCTCTAGCTTCCCGAACCGGCCCGCGCTGACCTGCAGGTTCCCCCGCCACTCCCGGGCCCATCCGTTTGTGATCCGGATCCGCGCGTTCGGCTGGACGCGGTCGATCTCGTCGTTCCAGAGGCTCACGGACACCTCCGTCCCGTCCGCGTCGACGGCCTTCGCGTCGCACACCTTGCCCGTGGATCCGCTGCGGCTCGAGAAGTCCCTCGTGGCCCCTTTCTCCCGGATCGTGAGCTCGATCACGTCGACCTTGCTCTCCGGCCGCAGGTCTTTCGCTTTCATCTTGGACGGGAGTCCGATTCCCGCGGTCTTGCATAAACGTTCCGTGCCCTGGACCCCCGGGTCCCTTCGGAAATTCTTTCAAATGACGAAATAAAATATATAACGCCACAACCGGATATCACAGGCGTCGATTTCTTTGAACCGGATTAAGGTTGTGAGCGAGGTCGCGGAACTCGTCCCAATCCTCCGCGCGGTGGACAACGACGTGAAGAACGAGGTGTTCAAAGAGGTGTCCGCGGGCTGGAAGAGCGCGCGGGAGATCGAGGAGAAGTTCGGCGCGGCGGGGGCGGACGCCCTCCGTTTCTTCGAGAAGATGAAGCTCGTCGAGACGAAGTGGCAGACGGGGCCGACCGCGTCCCCGGAGAAGGCGTACCACGCCTTCTACTCGTCCTTCCACATCAACGCCACGGCGCCGGTCCAGGAGATCTCCGACGTCCTGCACGCCGCGATGATGTCCGAGGAGGCATACGCCCAGATCGAGCAGAAGATCCACGACATGGTCGGGACGGAAGGGAAGTTCTCCGGCGACGTCGCGGACGCGCTCAAGGTGACGCAGACGAAGTTGAAGGCCCTCGTGAAGCGTTCCCCGCGCCTCGACTTCCGTGGCCACCGGATCATCCGGTTCGAGGATTGAGGCGTGCTCACGGTCCTTCGACTCGGCCATCGACCGGCCCGCGACAAGCGCGTCACGACCCACGTCGCCCTCACCGCGCGAGCCTTGGGCGCGGACGCGATCCTCGTCTCGACGCGAGACCCTACCCTCGAACGCTCCGTGAGGTCCGTGGTCCGACGGTTCGGCGGCTCGTTCCGGATCGAGACGGGCGTCCCCTGGCGTCGCGCCCTCAAGGAGTGGCGCGGGACGAAGGTCCACCTGACGATGTACGGGGAACCGCTCGACGCCGTCCTGCCTCGCCTCCCCGCGGACGACCTCCTGGTCGTCGTCGGCGCGGAGAAGGTCCCGCGGGACGTGTTCGACCTCGTCGACGCGAACGTCGCGATCGGGAACCAACCCCATTCCGAGGTCGCCGCCCTCGCGATCTTCCTCGACCGCCTCCTCGGCGGCAAAGGGCTGAGCCGGGAGTTCGACGGCCGCCTCCGGATCCGACCGAGCCCGCGCGGGAAACACATGATCGAATCCGAGTCGTCCGCCCACAACCTTTAACATCGCGCGGCCGAATCGATCCGCGTGCGCGGCGTCGCCTTCCTAATCGCGGTCGCCCTCATCCTCGTCCCCGCGATCGGGATGGCCGCGGAACCGGCCGCCGTGGAGGGTCCCCGACTCGCGCCAGGAGATTTCTGGACCTACCGGACGAACACGAGCCTCGCCGCCGGATTGTCGCTCGACGGCCGGGTCACTCTGAGCCTCGCGGACCGTTCCGCGATCGCCGTCGAAGGGACGCCCTACGACGTCTACAATCTCTCCCTCTCCGGGAGCGGGACCGCGGCCGGGCGGATCGAAACCCGACTTGGGTCCGCGAACGCCTCAGGATCGTGGATCCTCACGGGATGGCAACTCACGGAGGTCCGCGGGCTGACGAGGCTGTGGACCGTCGTGGACCTCGAAGCGAACGGGACGGTCGACACGAAGCCCGCGCCGCTCCCCTTCGCCCTTCGGGTGCAGAACACGACGCGGTTTCGACTCGAGTCCGACCCATGGTCCTTCCCGATCCGAGTCGGCGACTCGGCCACGGTCGCGGGTCGCATGAACTTCACGGAGGACGTCGGCCTTTCCTACGGCTTCCCGACGACGCCCAAGCGGACCGTGGGGGTCGCATGGTGGAACCGGACGTTCACGCTCGGACCTGCCGCGCGCGTCAACACGTCGCTGGGGACGTTCGACACGTTCCCCATCGACGAGACGGATCCCGACGGCATCAGCACCCGCTTGTTCTTCGCGCCGGTCGCGGGCAACTACGCCCGGACGGAGACCCGAAACGGGACGTCGGAACTGGGCACGAGCGACCTCGTCGCCTATCGGTACCAGGCCCTCGAGCCCTCGCGGTTTCTCGGCCTCACCTTGGACCAATGGGCCATCGCCGCAGCCGGGATCGCCGCCGGGGCCGCCGCCTTCGTATGGTGGCGGCGACGGAGGAAGAAGCGCGGGACGGACGGCGCGGTCCCCCCTACGCCGCCCTGACTACCGCAGGTCGTCGAGCTTCACGGGACGGTCCTCGATCGGGACGGCGAGGGTGTGCCGCGTCGTCTTCGGCGGGAAGCGGTCGCCCGCCAGGCCCCGTCGGATGACCTCCGGTTTCGTGACGACTTTGACGGCCGCGTCGGGCCACGTCGTGAGGCGCACGATCTTCGATTCGTAGTCGACGAGGTACGCGGGCACGCGTTTGCACCCGAGGTTCCGGAGGGCCTCCACCCGGTGATGCCCGTCCAGGATCACGAGGGCGCGGGCCGCGACGAGGACGGGCCGCTTCAGGACGCCGTCCTTCCGGATCCGATCCGTGAGGTCGGCGAGGAGGCTCGGACGGATCTTCTCGTGGCCGTGCAGCCGTTCGATCTCGACGAGGCCAAACCGCGGGGAAGGGGTCACGCGCGTCAGCGACTTCGCGCGGTACACGCGGGAAGATAGTGGGCGTGCACGGATAACCTTTGGCCGAAAGCGGACCGGACTATCGGGCCGGTGCGGCGGGCATCGGGGGCGGGTTGCTGTTCCCGCGGACGGAGACGCGCTTCGGGAAGTACCGGAGCAGGACGATGTCCCCGACGCTCTGCACCCATCGGTACGGGACGCTCACGGCGCGGCTCCCCTCGACGAGGAGGGGATTCGTCTCGCCGATGAAGATCCCGTCGACGGCCCCGTTGTCCACGTCGACGACCAGATTGTTCACGTTTCCCAGGAACACGCCGTTGTGGGTGTACACCTGGAGCCCGATGATCTCGGATAGCTCTTCGAGCAAGGACGCACCATCCCTTCTTGGAGGCGTGTATCCCGGGATTTCCTCTTAAAAGCTTCGGTGAAATCCGACGCGGCGGACGCACGTCAGACGATGTGGGCCACGATCTCCTCGAGTTCCCGATCGCAGTACTTGCACACGACTCGGAGGGGGTTCTTCGACCGAACGACGAACTCCGATTCGATCGGCTCCCGGACGTTCGTGATGCAGTTCGGGTTCGCGCACCGAAGGATGCCGACGGCGCGGTCCGGCAGGGCGACCTTCCTCTTCTCGGCGACGTTGTAGTTGCGGATCACGTTGACCGTCGCGGCCGGCGCGATCAG
>DASQXV010000084.1:0-3392 GCA_035639595.1 Thermoplasmata archaeon
CAAGCGAAGACGGGCTCCTGCCTCGGAGAGGCGTATGATCGCTTCGAGCTGACGGGGCGTAATCGGGACGCTCGAACCCGCGGCCTCACCGGTCTTTCTGATATCGAGATACTTTTTCTCAATGATCGCCATCGCCTCATCGGTCATCACAGGATAGATGCGCTTCGCATACGCCACGTACTTGCGCAGGAAGTCCGGGGTCAAATGGGGGGCGAAGGGTGCTTCGAGATCTCCCGCTGGCGTGGTGATCGCTCCCGACTCGCGACGACGCGCGAGTTCCCCCACCTGATGGCCCTTCAAAATGTGCTCCGCGAGTTCGCGATCTCGTTCCGCTTGAGGGCGGTCAATCATGGTGAATATGATATCAAATCTCGACAAAAGCGCGGGACTCAATTCTATCTGTTCAGAGAGATATTTATGTTCGTCGAATCGCCCGAATTTCGGATTGGCTGCGGCAAGAACCGCGCAACGCGACTGGAGGACCGCTGTGATCCCAGCCTTTGCCACACTGATTCGTTGTTGTTCCATCGCTTCATGGATCGCGGATCGATCTTGGGGGTTCATCTTCTCGATTTCGTCGATGCACGCCAATCCGAGATCAGCTAGGACAAGGGCCCCTGCTTCGAGAGTCCAGCGTCCTTCGCCGAACTCATCCCGCACCGCCGCCGCCGTGTTGTGGACCAAGATGCCGTTGGCGACGAAAGCGTGACCTTCTCGGACCGTCAGGTCATACACGTCCCTGCGGCCGTCGGACTGCAGCACACGTAGCCCGGCTACCGACTCCCACGATACCTCGCCCTCCGCCCCGACGGAACCGCCGGCCGTCGCGATTTTCATCCCCGGGCGGACAAACTGTGCGGACATCCAGCGAGGTTCGGCGGCACGGCGTACGAGCAGCCTCGTGGCCGGAGTGAGCAGCAGGGACTTGCCTGATTCTATGCGGACCTCGATCAACATCGCGGGGGGCTCGAGGCGCCATACAGCGTCCAGTGGCCCGAGGACGAGGTGACTTGATCCGTCGTATGTGAGCACGTCGCCGACCGCCCCGGCCGTTTCCACGGGTCCTTTTCTCTCACCGGGGGGAAAGCTTTCGCGAACAAGGTCCCCAATCGGTCGCGGGCCGGTGGCGGTCGAGACCACGCTTTCTCCTGCGATGCAAAGCCCCGCTGCCGTCGCGGCCTTTCCGGTGGCGTAGATCCCTCGCGGCGACAATCGACTCATGTACGACAGCAGTTCCGACTTTCCGATTCCGGGGTCGCCGACCATGAGCACGTGCAGGTCGCCTCGAATTCGTCGGCCATCCGGCATCACCTTCGGGACCCCACTGAACAACTGGAGGGCGAGCGCCTCCTTCTCCACGTGCATTCCGTACATGGAGGGCGCGATCGAGGCGGTGATCATCCGGAAGACGTCGGGACTCGCCCCCATTTCACGGATGAGCTTGGCGTCCTCCTCGGTCACTTCGATTTCTTCGAACTCGACCTGCTCCTTCTCGGTCGAGTTGACGTCCATGAAGATGTCGAACAAGGTGGACTTGGCCCCTGGCCTCCCCTTTTGGACGCTCCGGAGAACGCCGTTCATGACGACCCTCTCTCCGGGCGTCGTGTGGCCTGTGAGGTCGTCCTCCACATACAGGGTGAGTCTCTGCGGCTCCTCACCGCCGCGCAGCCCCTCCGGGGATTCCTGAATCTCGAGCTTCTGCGTATCCACGTACATCGACGTCTCCGTCATGAGTCGGAACTTCGTTGCACTCGCAGAGCGCTTGCAGCCTCCCTGCTCCTCGTAGCACTCAAGCGGTTCCCGGAAGTTCTGCCCATCCTGTGGCTCCTTGATGATGGTCCCGCATCGGAGGCACTGAAACAGCGCGTCGGTCACCCGCGGGCGGACCTCGGTGGACTTACGCACGAGCCCCTCGACCGCGATATACTGTCCGAGATGCTTCGCTCGGAGGTCTCGGATTGGAACCCGCCGGTCACGAGGCAGCGACCGGATACGAAGGTGAATCAGGACGCCTTCCTCTCCGGGAGGCACGAGGCGCCGGATCGCCTCCTCTCCCGCCGTGAGCACGTTCAGCGGGTGCCGCAACAGGTAGATCGCCATGTCCGTGTCGAACCGGTTCAGCTCGTCGAAGGCGATTGTGAGGCTCCGTTCCTCCGGATAGCGATCTGCGATGGAGATGATCTTCGAGAGGTATCCCGCCTCCTCGAAGAATTCCTCCCACTTCCCGATGAGCTCGTCCTGGGGGAACTCTACGAGCGCACTCCTCACCCGGCCCGGAGGCGGCGCAGCATCGGGGAGGCTCATATGTCTTTGAGTCCTCCTTCCGATGGGGCCGCCCGCGTGCGGGAGTTTAGGTCACGCCATTTCCACTGGAATCCGTCGCATGCCGGCATCATTCGCACGGCGTGTAGCCGCAATCGCGGCAACGCACGCAACCGTCGACGTGCACAAGAGGCGCTCCGCATTCCGGACATTCGCCCGTCGGACTCAGCCGCGGCGGATCCCTCCGGTCCGGACGTCGCACATGGAGAGGAAACACGGTCGTGGCCCATTTCCCTCCATACTCGTCCGGGGCTCTAAAGCGGATTGGCGGGAGGTGAGTGAAACTACCGACGCCCACGGGTTCGCGAAGGTTATTCCGAAGGACCGCCTTCCATTCCGAACATGGACCTCCCTGAGGAGCTCGCGGCCCTGCAGCGGTTCCACGGCCACCTCGGCGTGTACGTGACCCTCGGCCTCCGGATGGGGGCGATCGGGAAGCGCCGGTTCGGGCACTACAAGGGCCTGAAGGCGAGCGTCCGCAGCCAGCCCGATCCGCCGATGCGCTGCGTCCTCGACGGCATCCAGTTCTCCAGCGGATGCACGATGGGCAAGGGGAATATCGCTCTCGAGCCCGCGCCGGAGCCGGAGGTCACCTTCGAGAAGGACGGCCAACGCCTCCGCGTCGCCCTTCGACCGGGATGGCGCGCCCGGATCGATCGGGAGATGTCGAAGGAGAAGGAGATCGAGCAATCTCGTTTCTACTACGAGATCCCCGAGGCCGAGGTCTTCGACATCCGCGAGGGCTGAGCCTCACCAGCCCGGGACGACCCAATCCACGTCCCGGGGGACGTCCACCCAGTAGCCGCGCCCGCTCACCAAGATGTCGGAAGGGCTCAGGTCCCGCACATGGTAGGGCCCCGCGGCGTCGAACCCCGCGGCGCGGGTCGCCCCGGTCGCGGTCAGGAGCCCTTGGACGGTCCAGCCCGTCCCGAATCCCGGGAGGGCGATCAGGTTCCAGCCCGCGCACAGCCTCAAGCGGGTCGTCTGGGAGATGACGCCCAGGAGGGGCACGGAGTCCGAGGCGGTCCCGTTGAGCCAGAAGCCGCGGCCGAGGGGCAACGAGAATCCCG
>DASQXV010000085.1:0-3149 GCA_035639595.1 Thermoplasmata archaeon
CCGCCGATTCACGAAGTGCACGGCCACCGGTCGGAGGGCGGCCCCCGCGAAATCGAAATCCTGTGGAATGAATCGACGAGGGACGACTGGGTCTTCCGGCGGGATCCACGCGTCACGCGCCCGTTGTCGAAGGCCTTGGGCCGCACTCCCGATGGCGTGCCGTTCCTCGCCCCGGAGATCGTCCTCCTGTTCAAGGCCAAGGACCCGAGGCCGAAGGATCAGGAAGACTTCGCCCACGCCCGGCCGCGGCTCGGGATCCGACGGCGTCTCTGGCTTCGGGTCGCCCTGGAGACCGTCCACCCGGGTCATCCCTGGATCGCGAAGCTGTGAGGCACTTTCGCCCATCTCCCCCGCTCCTCCTCTTATGGCAACCCCTGCATGAACGACCGTGGGCCGCACGATCCCGACGTACCGCCTCCATCTGGAATCCATCCTGAACGACTGGATGGACTACCGACGCGCGCTGCGGGAGAAGGACCGGGAGGCGTTCGACCGCGTGATCTCGAAGGCAAGGCAGCACGCGTCCGCGGCGAGCTACTGCGCCCACATGGACCCGACGATCCTCGCGATCCTGTCCGTCCTCCTGGAGATGGAGAAGGAGAACCGGGCCGAAAGGAATATACATATGAATATGGATACGCAGGATGGAATGGCGCGGAACATCGCCGTCGCGGACGACGTCTACGAGTGGCTCACGAAGGAGAAGCGGGAGGGCGAGAGCTTCAGCGACGTGATCCGGCGGCTCGGCAAGCGGCGCAAGAGCCTCCTGGAGTTCGCGGGGGCTTGGGCGGACATCCCGGACGAGGAGTTCCAGGAAATGGAGGCCGCATGGAAGTGGGCGAATCAGCCCCTCGAGGAAGCCTTCCGAACTCCTCGGAGGAAACGGATTTGAGGTTCCTTGACACGACGTTCCTCGTCGACATCCTCCGGAACATCCCCGCGGCGATCGAGAAACTCCGAGGACTGGAGGCGGCGGGCCCGCTCGTCACGACCGAGGTCGTCGCCTACGAGCTGTACCTCGGCATCCAGCACATCGGCCGGAAGCGTCGGGAGGCCGAGGCCGCGCGGATCGAGGAAACGCTTGCCCAGACGGACGTGCTGCCGTTCGACCGGCCGTCCGCGATCCGTGCCGCGGAGCTCTCGGCCGAGCTCCGGCGCCGAGGGCACACGATAGGCATCCTAGACCTCCTGATCGCGTCTACGGCGCTCGCCCACGGGGGCGAGGCGCTCGTGACGAGGGACGCCGCCGACTTCCAGCGGGTCCCGGGGATCCTCGTGGAAACGTATTGAGGCCCTGAAGCGGGAACGTTCTTCGGTGGCCCGCCCCTCCGCCGCGCGTGCGGATTCGCGACGGCACCCGTGCGGACATCGAGCCGCTGCGACGGATCGCGCGGGCCTCGTTCGACCGCGTGTACGCGTTCTTCGCGATCCGCGGAGTGCGGGGCGCGTGGCCCTTCCTAATCGCGGACCCGGATGGAGTTCCGGCCGGCTTCCTCGTCGGCCGCTGGTTTGACGCCCCTCCGATCGGATATGTGTATTTTCTCGCGGTGGACCCGGCTTTCCGGCGGCAGGGCATCGCGCGGAGCCTGGTCACGGAATCTCTGGACCGGTTCGTGGGGCGAGGGGCGACGCGCGTCTTCGCGGCGATCCCCAAGGAGAACGAGGCCTCCCTCGGACTGTTCCGCTCCCTGGGATTCGAGAAGGCGCCTCCCCACGCCTTGCGCCGCTGGTACGGGTGGCGGGCCCTCTCGATCGGGCTCCGGATGGTGCTCGCGCCTCACGAGGCCTTGATGGTGCGGACGTTCACCGACCCCTCGACCACCGTTCCCCGGCCCGGCGTCGAGACGTCCTGAGGCTCCAACGGAACGCTCATCCGCCCCCGCTGGATGGGCCGAGCCCATGCGCGCGATTCAGGACTACTATCCGGACGATCTGGCCCAATGCTACGGCTGCGGGCGCCTGAACGAGAAGGGCCTGCACATCCGGACCTTCTTGGAAGGTGAGGAGACGGTCACCCGCTTCACGCCGGAGGAGCATCACGTCGCGGTCCCGGGCTACGTGAACGGGGGCCTCCTTGCCTCCCTGATCGACTGCCATGGCACGGGCACCGCAGCCGCGGCGGCGTATCGGGCCGAAGGGCGGGGGATGGACACGCTCCCAGCCCACCGGTTCGTGACGTCCTCCCTGCGGGTCGACTTCCTGAAGCCCACGCCCCTCGGGGTCGAACTCGAGGTCCGTGGCCGGGCCAAGGAGATCCGCGGGCGACGCGTTATCGTCGAGGCCGCCATCTCCGCGGCGGATCAGGTCACCGTCCGCGGGGAGGTCGTCGCCGTGGAGATCCCGGAGGCCATGCGAGGACCCGCGCGGGTTCCTCCCTGAGCCCTCCGGTCACACTTTCGCTCCCCCCTCCCCGTTCCGGCCTTAACCGTCCCCACGGACGTCCACCTCGGGGGAGCCGCCATGCACGGCTGGATCATCGACGCTTATGCCGACTACGACCGCGACTCCATGGTCCTCTGGCTTTGGAACGAGAAAGGGCCGCAGCGGATCGAGGACCCGCGGTTCTTGCCGACGTTCTTCCTGCACGCGGCCCCGGCCGAGCTCGCGGGAATCCGCCGGCGGACGGAGATCCTGGACGGCGTTCGCGAGGTGCGGGAGGTCTCCCGCCGGATCGCCCTCGAGGACGACGAGCCCCGGCCCGTGCTGGAGATCGTCCCGCGGCACTACCGCGACATCCGCGAGATCGCGCACATCCTCGACTCGAACGGCGGGTACGTCGACCACCGGCTGTACAACGTGGACCTGCGGTTCAGCCAGCGGTACGCGATGGACCACGGGCTGTTCCCGATGGGCCTGATGCGGTATTCGAAGGGGCTCTGGACGCCGGAGGAGGAGCACTTCGCCCTCGAGTATCCCCTGCCGCCCCTGAAGAGGGCCCTCCTCGACCTGCACGTCGACAACCCCGCGGGCATCCCGCGGTTCCAGGACAAGTTGCTCGGTGCGCGCCTCGATGACGTCGAGATCGACGGATCGGAGGAGTCGATCTTGCGGGGGATCGACGAGGTCGTGCGATCGAAGGATCCGGACATCCTGATGACGGACGGCGGGGACGCGTTCGTCATGCCCTACCTCGCGCGGAAGGCCGCGGA
>DASQXV010000086.1:0-8227 GCA_035639595.1 Thermoplasmata archaeon
GACCGCCGCCATCAGGGCCTCATCGTGTAGGGTCTCCCCCTTGATCACGGCCCCGATCGCGACCGCCGCGTCCACGTCCGAGCGCTCCAGGAGTCGCTGGACGGCCAGGGGGATCTCGAAGACCCCGGGGACGCGGACGACGGAGACCAAATCAACGCCTTTCTCCTTCGCCCGGGCGAGGGCCTCATCGAGCATGAGGTCCGTGACCTCTCGGTTGAATCGCGCGGCGACGATCGCGAGCCTCATCGGCCGCTCACCCGGAGCGGCCCCGCATCCGCGAACCCCTCCCGCTGGCCGGTCCCCGCGCGGGCTCGCATCGCCTCCGGGCGGAAGATCAGGTCGTACGCGTTCACCGCGTGCTCCCGCGTACGACGATCGAACAGTCGGGCGAGCTCCGCCTCGTCCGGCGACTCCTCCTCGTGGACCATGACCCCGAGGATGTGCTTCCCGAGCTGGGCTTGCACGGCCTGCAGGCCGAAGTCCGCGGCGAGGGCGCAATCCTTGTCGACGGGCTGCCGGCCGACCATCCCCAGCGCGAGCACGAGGTCGCACCCGCGGTCGAAGAGGATCCGGGCGCCCGCGGCGAGGTCCTTGATCCCGGGGACCGTGTACCGTTCGATCGCGTACCCCCCGCCCTGTTTCCGGAGTTCGTCGACCGCCGCCGCGGCCATGTCGTACCGGGCGAAGGACGTGTCCACGATGCCAATCCGTTTCAGGCCCGCTTCCTTCGGCGCGGAGCCGGCGGCTCGGCGGCGGGCAGGGGCGTTCCGCCCTCGACCTCCGACAGCCGCTCTTGGAGCGCGAGCCATTCCGCCACCTTCCTCACGATCTTGCGGGTCCCGTCCAGGTCCCCCTCGAACTTCGGGAGGCGGACGACCTCCGTGTCGAGGCCCCGCTTCTCGCACTCCTCGAGGATGCGTTTCTCGTCGTGGACCTGGTCGAAGCCCAGGGCGATGACGTCCGGGCGGATCTCGTCCAGGATCTCGTAGATGTTGCCCTCGTGGCCGAGGACCGCGCGGTCCACGGGCTTGAGGCCTTCGACGAGGGTGACCCGGGAGGCCTCCGGCAGGATGGGTTCGTGCTTGAACCGGCGCGCGGTCGAATCCCGGGCGACGACGACCCACAGTTCGTCGCCGAGCTTCCGGGCCTCGCGAAGGAAATACAGGTGACCGGGATGGAGGAGATCGAAGACCCCCGTCGCCATTACACGGACCACGAACGCCACGCCTGGACGATCTCCTGGCCGTCCAGGAACACGAGATTCCTCTCCCGAGCATATGCCTTTGCATCCTCTTTGGAGAGGGCCCGTCCGTCGTCCGCCATCATCTCGCATATCGTGGCCGTCGGCGCGAGTCCTGCCATGACCATGAGGGCCGTCGTGAGCTCCGTGTGACCGCGTCGGCGTCGGAGGAGGGGCTCCTCCGCGTTCAGGAGCGGGACATGTCCCGGGGATTGGAACTCCTTGACGAAGGCATACGCGGCCCAGCCGTTCTCCCGCTTCAGCGCCTCCTTCCCCAACGCGGCGAAGCGCGCAATCGTCTTCGCGCGATCCTCGTCCGTCACGCCGGTGAAGGTGTCCCGATGGTTCACGGAGATCGAGAAGGCGCTGTGCCGATCGTACCGCATCTCTTCCTTCGACACGCCCTCCAAGATCGGGTACGCCGACGCGGCCTTGTCCAGAACGTCCGTCATGAACGGCAGGCCGAGGCGTGCCTGGAGGGGACCGGACACGGTCGTGCAGATCAAGCCCCCCGCTTCCTTTCGCAGGGTGCGGATCGACGCGGGGGTCACGAACTCGCTCGGGATCGTCAGGTCCGTCTCCGCCTCCCGGCCGTCCGCGTCGTAGACGAGGACGAATTCCCCCCGCCGCAGGGAGGCGATCCCGCGTTCGACGTCCACGTCGCTTGGCACCCGGCCCGCAATATATCAAGATTTTTGTAGAAACTCGTTTCTTGGTACGCCAAGAAACGGAGCCCTTATCGCCGCGGCCTCGAATCGCCGCGCGATGTTGGAGCCTGCGGCCATCGCTCGCATCGATCCGGGCGGAATGAGGGACATCATCGCCTCGCTGCCGGAACAGCTCGCGGCCGGGGTCGAGGCCGGACGCGAGGTGAAGGTCCCGATCGGCGAGGCCCAACGGATCTTCATCGTCGGGATGGGGGGCTCCGCGATCGGAGGGGACGTCTTTTCCGCGTGGCTCTCGGATCGGGCGAAGGCCGCGATCCAGGTCGTCCGAGACTATCGTCTGCCCTCCTATGCGCGACCGGAGGACCTCCTCGTCGCCGTGTCCTATTCCGGAAACACGGAGGAGACCCTTGCCGCGGCCGCGGAAGGAGTCAAGCTCGGCTGCCGCGGCGTCGCGATCACGTCGGACGGGAAACTCAAGGACCTCGCGCGACCCGCGGGCCTCCGCGTGATCCCGCTGCCGACCGGATTGCCGCCCCGCGGGGCCTTCGGTCACATGTTCGGCATCCTCGCAGGGCTCGGCCAGGAATGGACCATCGGGGATCTTGGCGCTGAACTGGACCAGGCGACGGTCCATCTCAAGAGTCTCCGGAAGGAGTTCGGTCCTGAGAGAACGACGTCGAAGAATCGCGCGAAGGCCCTCGCCATCCGAGTCCAGAGGACGGTACCCGTCATCTACGGCGCCGGACCGTTCCTCTCTATCGCGAAACGATGGCAAACCCAACTGAACGAAAACGCGAAGGTCCTCGCATTCTCTTCCGCCTTCCCGGAGGCGGACCATAATGAACTCGTCGGATGGGTTGAGGACCCGCGGAACCGAGCGCATCGGCCGATCCTCCTTCGGGACCGCGACGAGCGACCGGACCTCCGTCGCCAGCTGGACATCACGGTCTCCTTGATCTCGCGGAAGACGAAGGTCGAACAGATCGAGGACGAAGGCCCCACCCTCCTGAGCCGGATGCTCGGGACCCTGTTCCTCGGAGATTATGTGAGCCTCTACCTCGCCGCCCTGCGACGGGTGGACCCGCTCGTGCTGAAGCCCATCCAGGCGCTGAAGGCGAAACTCGCGGAAGGCCACCGAAATGGCTGACGCCGAGGGGGAGAGTTTCAGGCAACCGTCACGAGCGCGGCAGTAGCCGTTTGAACTCCCGAGGGCTTTCGCCCACCAGCTCTCCAGGCTGGCGCCCTACCGGACTAGGCGACCTCGGCACCAGCGGTCGCGACCATCGGCTCCGTCGTAATAAAGATTCTCCGGCCGCCTAGGTCGAGGGCTGACGGAAGGCGCGGGCCATCTCCACGCGATCGCGTCCGGGCGGATGGCTATGAAGAAGCCACGTTTCCCACGGCTTCGGATCCGCGACCGCGAGGCCCTGATCGTGGAGCTTCACCATCGCGGCGATGAAATGCGTCGGATCACGCGTCAGGGCCAGGGAGAAACGGTCCGCCCGCGATTCGCGGGAACGCGCCATGGAAAGCTCCAAGGGCCGGAAAGGGAGGGCGACGAGGGTGAACAAGGTCGCCAAGAGCGGGAGTCCCGCCATGTCGGCCGCGGAGCGAATTCCGAAAGACGGGTAGAGGAGGGAATAGGCCCAAGCCACGATGGGGAAGATGACGAGGGACACCAAGGACCCCGACACAAACCCGTGGATCGGGTCGCGAAATTTTTGGTGGGCGAGCTCGTGGGCGAGTACGGATTCGACTTCCTCGGGGGTGAATCCCTGAACGAGCGTGTCCGTCACCACGACCCGACGGGTGCGGCCAAAGCCCATCACGGCCGCGTTCGATCGCCGCGTCTTCTCGGATGCCCGAAGCTCGAACACGCCGACGATCGGCACCCTCGCTCGGGCCGCCAGGGATTCGAAACGAATTCGGAGAGCCGCATCCGTGAGGGGCCGGTACCGAACGAAGAGCGGGACCAAGAGGACGGGGGCCAGAAATCCGACGATTGCCGACACGACGAATCCAAGCGCCCAGGCCGCCAGCCACCACCACGTCGGCGAGGCCGCGAGCAGCGTGAGGAGGACGCCGCCGAACACAATCGACGCCCCCAGTCCGAGGGCCAACGTCTTGCCGAGGTCCTTCACCCATCCTCGGAGGGTTTGGGTCGAAAGCCCGGACGACTTCTCCCAACGGTGCCCGCTGACAAATCCGAAAGGAATTTCAACCGCAGCAAAGGCGAGGAAAAGGACGGTGAGGAACGCGGCGGCCGAGACCCATCCGGGCCATCGCATGGAAAGCACGAGATCACGAATCCACAGGGATCCCGCGAGTAACAGCCACACGACGAGCCCGGTAACCGTCGCGACCCTGAGGATGGACAGGCGAAAGCGAAGGGACCGAAGACGGCGTGCTTGGGCTTGTCGATCAACGTCAAAGCCCCAGGCATCGATGGCCATCGATCACTTCCAAAGCCTCGGATAAGTCCCGGGATCCATCAACACCCGATCCGTGTCCGCGGCGGCCCCGGACTTCGCGACGACAATCTCATCCGTCGTCATGAGGGCCTCCGACAGGGCGACCGCTTCACCCTTCCCCGTGTACACCCCGAGGAGGTCCCCGCGGCGGATGTGGGGCGAAAGCTTCGCAACGCCCGGCACCGCGAGGTTCGCCCCGTGGCAGATCGCGTCGACCGCGGTGTCTTTCACGATGATCCGCGGGAGATGGAGGAGCAGGTCCTCCATCGGACGGAGGAGGCCCCTCAGCAAGGATTCGTCCTTCTCCTCCTTCGCCTCCGCGAGGGCGTCCCGGAACGCGTTCAGCGGGTGTGCGTCCTGCTCCCGGAACGAGGCGGTGCGGGTCCGTCGTAGGTCCACGAGGTTCGCCCCGACCCCCAAGGCTTCCCCCACGTCCGCCGCGAGCGTGCGGATGTACGTGCCCGATTCGCAACGGACCCGGAACAGCACGTCCCGGCCCTCGACCTCCAGGGCCTCGAACTCGTGGACGGTCCGCGTCCTCTGCTCTCGTTTCACCGCGGAACGGACCGGAGGGATCTGGTAGATGTCCCCGACGAAACGCGTGATCATCGACCGGATGCGTCGCGCCTCGACGTCCTGATGGAGCTGGAACACGCCGATATACTCCTTGTCCCCCGCGAGGACGGCCTCCACCGCGCGGGTCGCGTCCGCGAGGGCGACCGGGAGGACGCCGGTCACCCGCGGATCCAAGGTCCCCGCGTGACCCGCCTTCCGCACCGCGAACATGTCCCGCACCCACGCGCTGACCTGATGCGAGGTCGGCCCCGATGGCTTGTCCACGATCGCGACGCCGAGGCGGATGCGTTCCTCGAGGGTGCGATCCTCGGGGCGCGTCCCGTGCTTCGAATCCGGGGTCTCGTGGAGCACGACGAGATCGCTCATCCCCGCACCCGGGCCGCGATGAGGGTGACGATCTCGTCCGGCGTCTTGTCGCGCGAGTCGACGACCATGTCGAACACGCCCGTGTCGCGGAGATCGATCCCGTAGATCGCCTTGTATCGGATCCGTTCCGACGACTCGCGGGCGAGGATCTCCCGCTTCGCGTCGGCGGGGGACTTCCCCTCCCGACGAGCGACCCGTTCCGCCCGCACCTCGAGGGGGGCGTCGATGAGGACCTTCAAGGACGGGATTCGTTCGCGGGACAGGAGGTACGCCTGGATCCGGCCGTCCACAACGACGTCCTCGCCGAGGGCCGCCCTCTCGCGGACCTCCGAGAGAATCGCAGCGTCCAAAGCGCGGTCGATCGAAGCATCCTTCTCCGCGGCCCGTCCGAAGGCGTCCAAGCCCAACCCCCGCTCGCGCGCCATCGCGCGAAAGCGCAGGCCGGCCGAGACCAGGCGAAAGCTGCGAGCGGACGCCCATCGTTCCGCGACCGTGGTCTTGCCGCTGCCCGGGGGACCTCCGATCACGAGGATCATCCGTGCCCCCTCAGGCGATTCCACCGGACTCCGGCCGCAGGGGGAGGCCCATCGCTTCCAGGCGCCGCTGGAAGCGGACGTACTTCAGGACGCGGGTGATGATCTGGCCGAAGGGGATCGCGAGGAGCGAGTACAGGAGTACCCACACGGGGAGGACGTAGCCGGGGTTCAGCAGATAGACATGGCTAGACCAGGGGACCGCGATCCACTGGTTCCCCAGGTTTGAGAGCGTCACGTCGACGAAGAGGCGCAGCCAGGTGAAGAGGACGATGAATAGGAAGAAAGTCCACATCATCGACTTGTACGGCGTACTCATCAACTCCATCTGGTCTTTCTGGAACCCCTTCTGGGCCTCCATGAGGTTCTTCAGCCTCGTCTGCTGGCCCTTGCGCATGGCTTCCATCCGCTCCCTCTGCCACGCCCGCATGACCGTCTGGGTGCGCGCCTGTTTCACCCAGTTCGTGTAGTGGTCCCGAATGATCGAGGAGATCGTCGTCGTCAGGAGCCCCGCGAGGAGGATCGTGAGGGTCGGGTACGCACCGCCGAATCCGATCAGCGGAAACAGCACGACGCCCGCAACGGAGGCGAACCCGAGGCCGACGTTCGGATCGATGAACGCGTAAATCGCCATCAGGGTCAGGAAGATCATCAAGAACCTGGTGATGCTAACGCGGGGAAAGCCCAATGGCCCCGTGGGCGCGGTTTTCGGCTTGGCGGCCTCAGAGGCCTCGACTTCCGGGAACTCCACGGTGTCGGATTCCTCTTCCTCGGACTCGGAATCCTCTTCCGAGGGGCCGGATTCCTCGGTCACGGGCTCGCCAATGGACCAGTCGGTATAAGGATTTGCGGCTTCCGAACCCGGAGAAAACTCAGTTGCTCTCGGCGGCCGCGGGAGCGGTCCCGAGGGCGGCTTGGATTTTCGCCGCGAGGTCCTCGTATCGCTCCGACAGGGCCTTCTCCTGCTTCTGCAGGGATTTCACGCGGATCGTCAGGGTCTCCTTGTGCTCCTCGAGCTCTTTCTTGAGCGCCTCGCGATCGTCCTGCCGGACGAGGATCATCCCGATGCTCTTGTAGACCGGGGTGTCGCCGGAAAGCTTGTTCAGCTCCTCGAGGGTCTGCTCGATCTCCCGAAGCTTCGCTTCGATCTGGACCCGCTGGCTCCCGAGCACCTGCAGCTGGTTCTGCAGCTGCTGATATTGCGCAATCTGATTCTGCAGTTGCGGGGAGAGCTCCTTCATCCCTGCGCCTCGTGCCGCACCCGCACCGCGACGTCCGCCCACCGGAGGTACGAGTTCACCGCGGCCCGCAAGGCGCTCGTGTCCTCGGCATCAATCGTGAGGGTCACACGGTCGCGGGAGGCCCTCAGGGTCACGCGGGCCTTGGGGACATCCCGGCCGACCTCCGGCCGCAGGGCGCCGTGGACGACCTTCGCCTCCGGGCCCGCGAGGGTGATCGTGGCGCGTCGCATCGTCACCGCGCCTTCACGACCTTCTTCACGTTCGGCCGTTCCTTGTAGAACATCTTGGAACCGCAGCGCTCGCACTGAATCCCGACGGTGTTGATGTTCGCCCGGATCGGCTCCAGGCACTTCGCACACTTGTACACGCTCTACGCCTCCTCCGCCTTCGGTTCCGACTCCTTCGCCGCGGCCTCGATCTCGCGCTTGAACGACGTCGTCACGATCGGTCGGTACGCGCCGCCCGCGAAGACGTACCCGCAGCGGCGGCAGGCCCACACCCCCGTCGAGTCTCGACGCACCGCGATCGCGGCGCACCGCGGGCATTCGTGCCGGCGGCGCAGGCCCTCCTCGACCTCCTGAATCCGGCGGCGGATCCGGACCCCGTAGCGGGGACCGAAACGAGCGACGGCGCCTGCCTTCCGCGTGCGACGCGCCATGGACGACCTCAGGAAGCTTGAAGCAAAGGGCGGACCGCGCGGCCGACGTGCTGGGACGTCTCGATGATCCGCTTCACTTCGTCGTAAGTGAAGCTTCCACTTAAGCCTTTTTGCATCGCGCGGATGTCCCCGTTCTCGTCCGTCGTCACCGTGAGCCGCCCATCCGCCATCCGCTCTTCGTCCAAGGCCGGATCGACCAGGAGGAGGTCCTTGATCTTCGCGGTCGTCACGCTGACGGGCCAGTGTTCGATCGGCAGCGGGAAATCTTCCCCAAGGCCGGCGGCCTTCGCGGGCACGACGGTGGAGGCGAGGGCCGCGACGGCCCCGTAGGAGCAGGCGTCGAACAGGTTCCCGTCGTAGTCGAGGACGTGGATGTCGATGAACATGACCCAGACCTTCTCCCTCGGGGTGATGCACAGCCTCTCCATGTTCACCATCTTCGATTCCCGGACGCCCCGGTCGACGACCCGCGCG
>DASQXV010000087.1:0-5882 GCA_035639595.1 Thermoplasmata archaeon
CGATGACGTCGAGATCGACGGATCGGAGGAGTCGATCTTGCGGGGGATCGACGAGGTCGTGCGATCGAAGGATCCGGACATCCTGATGACGGACGGCGGGGACGCGTTCGTCATGCCCTACCTCGCGCGGAAGGCCGCGGAACTCGGCGTGACGATGCAACTCGGTCGGGATCCGGACCACTTCACGGAACGGAAGGGGAAGTCGTACTTCACGTACGGGAAAATCGTCTACAAGCCGGGCCACTACGTCCTACGCGGACGCCTGCATCTGGACCACGGGCACTTCGCGATGCGCGAGAGCGAGTTCGCGGGCCTCGCGGAGCTGTCGCGCCTGTCGACCCTGACGCCACAGGAGCAGACGCGGCTCACGCCGGGCACGGCTTTCACCGCGATGCAGACGAACGTGGCGTACCAGGACGGCTGCCTCGTCGTCTGGAAGAAGAACCGCCCGGAGGACTTCAAGGACGCCGAGAACCTGTTGCGCGGAGACCGCGGCGGCTTCACCTTCGAGCCGGAGGTCGGCGTGCACGAGGGCCTCTACGAACTCGACTTCTCCTCCCTGTATCCGAGCATCATGGTGAAGTTCAACATCTCCGCGGAGACGCTCGACTGCGCCTGCTGCGCGACAGATGGCCTACCGGTCCCGGAGTTGCGGTACCATCTGTGTACGCGCCGAGTCGGGATCGTCGGTCGCGTCCTGAAGCCGCTGATCGAGCGAAGACGATATTACAAGAAAATGAAGAAAGAACCAGGGCCGCTCCGAGAAATCTACGAGGGCCGCGACACGATCCTCAAGTGGACTTTGGTGACCTGCCTCGATGGACGGACAGTAATACCTCACAAAACGGACGATCAGTTTTCTTTGAGACCGATTTCTGAAATCATTGACCCTCTCCTGCCGCATGGTGGCATGACCGATGCTCCGTCCGAACTACGGCTATTCGGATTCGATTCGAATCTGCGCCTGACAGAGAAGAAAGCCTCGAAAATTCTAAAGGTTCGAAGCCCGCCCACCATGCATAGAATTCGGCTTCGAAAAGGGCGGGAAATCCTTGCCACCCCTAACCATCGGTTCTTCGTACTCAATCAAGAGGGCGGTTTCGATATCAAGAGGGCGGACGAACTACACGTTGGTGACTATCTTCCAACTACTACCGAGCTTCCACAAAGTCCAGAGCGAGTCTGCAGTGTGAACTTAGCGATTGTTCTGAGTGAGAAACTGACCGGAGACGAACGTTTCACTTGGAGAGTTCGAGGAAATGCGCTTCGAGAAGCCATCGCGCTTCATTATGAAAAAATCCTGAAAGCAGGACGAGACCAGGGTTTTACGTATCGAACCATTTGGCTTTGGCGAGAGAGAGGGATTCTGCCAATCGCCTTCCTTCCCCTGCTTCATCTCTCTACAGAAGCAGTCGACCGCTTGGAAATCGGACGGACGCGTCTCAATGGCGGCAAAATCAATTTCCTGCCATGCCGAATTGATGTGGACAGAGAGTTGGGATTTTTCCTTGGATTCTACGCCGGTGATGGCAATGGCCGATCAAACATGGTTCGCTTCGCCATTGGAATGACTGAGTCGGAAATCCTAGGCAAGTTGATGAACTGTGCAGATCAGAAGTTCAAACAGATCGGGAGCGTGCGGAAGGAAACGCATGCTCAGATGTGGGTTCTACAATTCAATAGCGGAGCGCTCAGGAGAATCCTTGAATCTGTTTTTGGTATGGGCGGATCGGCCGATTCGGGGAAACTTGTCGTTCCCCCGATTATCTTGAACGGTGGGAGGGAGGTCCAGCTAGGCTTTGTCGAGGGCTTGCTCGCAAGTGACGGCAGCATTACCCCCCATCGCGACTGGGCATTGATTCACACTGCGAATCGGGGATTCGCCGAGTCAATCGGTCTCTTGCTTGCTACTTTGGGCCTGAAATATGTCATACGATGCTCTCGGAAGAATCGTTCAAGTCTCTACAGCGTCGGGTTCCGTCTGAGAGAACTTCCGGGAAAACTCTGGATGAAAGTCGGCCATCGGAATAGAGCAAGCCAATACGTTACAAGAGAATTGAACCGGGATGGCAAGATCCCCGTCGTCGAGAGCGGTCTTCTTGATTTATGTAAGAAGTATGGAGTTACTCACAGTTTGCCTAGGGGCTTGAATCAGTTCGAATCTGCGCAGAGCGTTCTTCAACGACTTCACCGTATTAGGGAGAAACGCCAACAAATCCCGGAGTCTGACCGCAAAATCATTCAGAACTTGGAGACACTCGTTCAAACCAAGCTAACTTTCCTGCGCATTCGAGATGTGGACCGAGTGTCTCCTCAAACCGAGTTCGTCTACTGCTTCGAAATGGAAGAGGAACTCAACGGATTCATTACACAGGGCAATCTCTTTGTTGCGAATAGTTTCGGGTACCAAGGATATTCGAATGCCCGCTTCGGCCGCATCGAATGCCACGAGGCCATCAACGCGTTCGCGCGGGACATCCTCGTCCGCACGATGGAGATCGCGGAGTCCCACGGGTACGAGGTCGTCCACGGCATCGTCGATTCCGTCTGGCTGAGGCCCAAGCCGAATGCGAATCCGATCGAGAAGGTCCGCGAGCACATCGCGGGATCGATCGGCCTCCCAATCGAACTCGAGGGGCGGTACAAGTGGATCGTGTTCCTCCCGTGCAAGACGACCGGCGTGGGCGCGCTGAACCGCTACTACGGCCTCTTCGAGACCGACGAGTTCAAGCTCCGCGGGATCGAGCTCCGGAAGCACGACACCCCGGAGTTCATCAACATCTGCCAGGAGGCGATGCTCGGCGAGCTCAGCCTGGCGTCCACCGCGGCGGAGTTCCTCGAGCGGATCCCGAAGGCCGTCGACATCCTCCGCTGGACCGCGAAGTGCGTCCTCGACCGCGCGATCCCCGTGCACCAGTTCATCCTCACGAAGAGCGTGTCCCGCGCCCTTCCCGAATACGTCGTGCTGACGGCGACCGCCGCGGCCCTGAAGCAGATGGAGAAACGCGGCTTCTCCGTCGAACCGGGCGAATCCGTCCGATACGTGCTCACGGACGCCCGCGCGCGGGATTCCGAGCGGAAGGTGCGCGTCGCGGAGTTCCTCGAAGGAGACGAGACCCCGGACGCGTGGGAGTACATCAAACTCCTCTGCCGGTCTGGGCAGACCCTCCTCGCGCCCTTCGGCTACACGGAGGACAAGCTCTACGAGATGTGCCACGACCTCTCCGATCTTTCGCTTCACAACCTCCCGGAACATGCGATCAAGATCCAGGAGGACTACAAGTCCGCGGGGGAGAGCCGCAGCAAAGCCCGCGGCGGCGTCGGCTACAAGAAGCCGTGGCGGATCATCGAAGACGCACCCGTCGACGAGGGCGGCACGGACCTCTAGTCCGTACGTCACTCGACCGAGAACGGTTCTTCCGACAGCCCCTCCGCGGTCGCGATGAGCTTCGTCACGCGCTGCTCGGAATCCGCGAGGATGGCGCGGCAGCGGCGATACAGGGCGAGCCCTTCCTCGAAGGTCGCCAGGGCCCGGTCCAGCGGGAGGTCGCCGCGCGAAAGCGCATCCACCTTCTCCTCGAGGGCGGCGAGGGTCTCCTCGAAGGTCGGCTCGTCGGTCATGCGTCCTCCGCTCCCCGATCTACGAGCACATGGATGCGACCATCCTGGAACCGGACCGCGAGCGGGTCCCCGACCCCCGCCTCCGTAGCGCGCGCGACCACACGGCCGTCCTCGCGCTCCGCGATTGCGTATCCGCGTCGCAGCGTGGCAAGGGGGCTGAGGACGTCGAGACGCTGTCCGACCGCGTCCAGTCGGTCCCGATGATGCGCGATCTCCCGCGGTCCGACCGCGGACAGGACGGCGAAGATCCGCTCCAGGCGGACGCGATTCTCCTCGACTCCCCGACGAAGCCCCCGCGGGGAGATGCGTTCCCCGAGCCCTCGGATCCGCTCCCCGGACGACCGGAAGGCCTCGCGGATCCCTCGGAGCAACGCCTGGCCCGCCGCGGTGACATGGTCCCCGAGCTCCAGCCGGTCCGGGGACACCAGCTCCGCGGCCGCGCTCGGGGTCGCCGCCCGCACGTCCGCGACGAAGTCCACGATCGTCACGTCGGTCTCGTGGCCGATCGCGCTCACGACCGGCACGCGGCACGCGGCCACCGACCGCGCGAGGCCTTCGTCGTTGAAGCACCACAGGTCCTCCAAGGAACCACCGCCCCGCGCGACGATCACGACGTCAACGCGGTCCGCCACGACGGCGAGGGCGCGCCGCAGGCTCGCGGGCGCCCCGGGCCCTTGGACCAGCGCGGGCGCGATGATCACGTGGGCCGACGGGAATCGCCGACGGAGGATCGTCACGATGTCGTGGACCACGGCGCCGATCTCCGACGTGACGACGCCGATCCTGCGCGGGAACCGCGGGAGGGACCGCTTCCGCGCGACGTCGAAGAGCCCCTCCGCGGCGAGCTTCTTTCGCGTCCGCTGGAAGGCGGCCCAGAACGCGCCGACGCCGGCAGGGGTCGCGGCCCGGACGACGAGCTGGACGCTCCCCTTCCGCGGGAACAGGTCGACATCGCCGGATGCGACGACGTCCATCCCGTCTTCGAGGTCGAACCCCAGGAGCTCGGCGTCCTCGCGGAACAAGGTGCAGGCGATCTGCGCATTCGCGTCCTTGAGCGTGAAGAAGACATGCCCGGCAGGCGCGGGCTGCAGGTTGCTCACCTCACCGCGCACGAGGACCCGCGACAACAGAGGGTTGCCGTGGACCGTCTCGCGGATCAGTCGGGCGAGTTGCGACACCGTCAGCGCCTGCGGCGTGGTCTCTCGCGGTCCTGGCGAAACCTGCAGCGAATCCATCGTCCCGGAACCCCAGTGCAAAGGTATGAATCGCTTTGGGGGAGAGGTGGCCGAAAGTGTCGCCAGCCAGTGCCTGACGCCTGCTCACCCAGAGGCCGGACCGATGAGCTCGCTCGCGCGGAGGAGGGCGTGGAGCCGCACCTCGATCTCCGCGAGCAGCATCTTGCCGCCTTCCTCGCGGTCGACGACGCACACGCAGTCCTCAATCGTGGCCCCATGGCCCCGGATCCGTTCGATCGCCACCCGCAAGGTCCCTCCGGTCGTCACGACGTCCTCGACGAACAGCACTCGGTCCCCGCGGCTCAGCTCGCCCTCGAAGTCGTGCTTCGTCCCGTGCTCCTTCGAGGCCTTACGCACCATGAGGAAAGGCTTGCCGGAGGCGAGGCTGACGGCCGCAGCGATCGGGATCGCGCCGAGCTCGACGCCCGCGACCCGGTCCGCCTCCCGGGCGTAGGGGGCGATGCCCTCGGCGATCGTCCGCAGCAGGTCCGGCTGGGTGACGGCCCTCTTGATATCTACGTAGTATGAGGAGGTCTTGCCCGAGGCCAGGGTGAAAGTCCCGAACTGGAGGGCGCCGGCCGCCTTCAACGCGGCGACGAACCTCGCGCGGTCGATCTCACCAGGGCTCATGCTTCTTCCCGATCCGATAGCCGACGATGTTCACGGCGCGATGCAGGGCGGGCGTGATAAGGATGATGGCGAGGAGCCCGAGGAGGGCTTCGCCCGAGAAGAACCGCGGGACGGACCAAGCGGGAATGAGGAGGCTCACGAGGAGCGCGCCGACGACAAAATCGTATTGGTCCAGACCGGACGCTTTCGCGCCGCGAGGCATGTGCATCCTCCGCTTCAAGAACGCGCCGGCGAGGTCCCCGAGGAGGGCGCCGAAGGCGAGGATCGCGGAGGCACCGAAGGCTTCCGCCGCGGTCGATCCGAAGGACCACGTCGATGAGGACGAGAGGGCGAGGAACGGCCCGGCCAGGAGGAGGCCCAGGAAGGCGCCGCTCAGCGTCCCCCCGACGAGCCCCC
>DASQXV010000088.1:0-3469 GCA_035639595.1 Thermoplasmata archaeon
GCTGATCGTGCCGCCCGGTGAGGGCTTCCAGGGCATCCCGGACGCTGTGGGCCTCAAGCTCGACGACGTCCCGGTTCTCCGCGTATTGGCGGAGGGGGGTCGGGATCACGATTCGAACGCGCGACACGATTTCGCCTATTACGGTGTTATACTTAAGGTTCACTTCAGTGGGGTGCCGGCGCCCTCTCCCTTGCCTCGACGAGGTCGCCCGTCCTCGGGTCGATCGGCTGTGATTCGGATCTCCTCCGGATCGAATCGCTGCGCGGACTCGCCGAACCTCCACGCGGTCAGCTCTCGGGGCTCCCCGTCCTGAAGGCCCAGGATCACATACGTGTACCAGCTCGCGGCATGGGACCGGTCGTACTCGGAGGGAACCGCGGGATGATTCGGATGGGTGTGGTAGATCCCAATGAGGTCGAGGCCCTCCTTCCGGGCGTCGTCATCCGCGTGGAGCAGCTCGAGGGGATCGATGCGGTAGCGTCGGCCCCGGTTCTCGGCGGCGATGTTCTTCGCCCGTCGTATCTCGACCACACGGCGAGGCTCTTCCGCGGAACCGATGAGGAATCCGCAGACTTCCTCAGGGAACCCTTCGCGGCCGTGGGCTTCCATCTCCCGGACAAACGCCCTCGGAATTTCGATCATTCGTCGGCGCCCCAGTACCGCTCCCCGAGGTAGCGCTCGCCGGCATCCGGGAAGACGGTCATGATGCGCCCGCTCCGGACCCGTTCTGCGACTCGCATCGCCGCATCGAGCGCCGCCCCGCTCGAGGTCCCCGCGAGGATCCCTTCCTCCCGTGCGAGGCGCCGGACGGCGGACTGGGCGTCCTCCGTTGAGACGGAGACGATCTCGTCCGCGAGGTCGGGGTCCCAGATCCCGGGAATCATGGCGGATTCGAGATGTTTGACCCCCTCGATCCCATGGAAAGGCCCGTCCGGCTGCACGCCGATCAGGCGGACGGCGGCTTTCCGCTCCCGGAGGAACCGGCCCGTCCCCACGAACGTGCCCGTGGTCCCGAGGGCCGCGACGAAGTGCGTGATCTTCCCGCCCGTCTGCCGCCAAATCTCCGGGCCCGTCGACTCGAAATGGGCCCGCCAGTTCGCGGGATTGTTGTACTGGTCCAGATACCAGTACTTGCGCGGCTCCGAGGCGGCCATGGAGGCCGCCTCCTTCTGTGCCCCGTCCGTTCCATCGGCTGCGGGAGTGAAGACGAGGTCCGCGCCGTACGCCTTCAGAATCCTCCGACGTTCGGGGGCGATGTTGGAGGGCACGCAGAGGGTCGCCCGGTAGCCCTCCCCCGCGGCGAGCATCGCGATCGCGATGCCCGTGTTCCCGGAGGTGGCATCTAGGAGCGTACGGTCCCGCGTCAATCCGGCACCCTCGGCGGCTCTCAGCATCCATAACGCCGCGCGGTCCTTCACGCTCCCCCCGGGATTGAATCCTTCCAGCTTCGCGAATAGCTGGACCCGACGTGGAAGGTGGGGCGCGATCCGCCGCAGGGGGAGGAGCGGCGTATGCCCGATCAGGTCCGCGAGATGCTCGCCCTTCCGGGTAGGCCGTTGCGCGCGCATGCGGGCCGGGCGCCTCAAGCGCCTACGTCGGCCTTCTTCCCCAGGGCGAGCTTCAACACGGCCAAGGGGAGGAGGGCACACTTGAGCCTCACGGCGCTCAAAGGAATCCCGAGGACCTTGAGGATCGCCTCCCGATCGATCGCCTCCGCGTCGGGGACTGTCTTCCCCTTGACGATCGTCGTGAGCATGGAGGCGCTCGCCTGGCTGATCGCGCATCCCCGGCCCTCGAACCGGACCTCGGCGATCCGTTGGGCCCCATCGACCTTCAGGCGGAGCGTGACCTCGTCCCCGCACAACGGATTCGAGTCCTTGGCCTGGAAGCTCGCGCCCGGCAAAGGGCCCTTGTTCCGCGGATGCTTGTAGTGGTCCAGGATCTGCTCCTGGTACATCTCGCCCGCCGCGGGCATCAGGCGAACACGTCCTGGACCTTGCGGATCCCCGCCATCAGGGCATCGACATCGTCGGTGTCGTTGTAGACGTAGAAGGAGGCCCGCGCAGTCGCGGGGAGGTCGTATCGTTCCATCAGCGGCTGCGCGCAATGGTGTCCTGATCGGATGCAGATCCCCTCGACGTCCAAGATGGACGCGATGTCGTGCGGGTGGGCGCCGTCGATCGTGAAGGCGAGGACGCCGGCCTTGTCCTTCACGTCCTCGGGCCCATACGTCCGGACGGAGGGGATGCGGTGGATCTCGTCGAGGGCGTATCGGGTCACGTCCATCTCGTGGGCCCGTACGGCCTCCATGTCCAGGGCCGTCAGGTAGTCGACCGCGGCCCCGAGCCCAATCGCCCCCGCGATGTTCGGCGTCCCGCCCTCGAACCGATACGGGATGTCGTTCCACGAGGCGCGGCCGAGGTGGACCTCGCGGATCATCTCGCCCCCGCCCAGGAGAGGCTCGGTGGCCTCAAGGGCGTCCATCTCCCCGTACAACACCCCGATGCCCGTCGGCCCGAGCATCTTGTGCCCGCTGAAGGCGAGGAAGTCCACCCCGAGGGATTGCACGTCGATCGGCGTGTGGGGTGCGGCTTGGGCGGCATCGGCGACGCAGACGGCGCCGACCTCGTGGGCGCGCTTCGCGATCTCCTTCACCGGGTTGATCGTCCCCAGGACGTTCGAACACATCGAGACCGTCACGATCTTCGTGCGCTTCGTGACCAGCTCGTCGTACTGGTCCATCCGGAGGCGGCCCTCGTCGTCGACGTCGACGTACTTCAGGACCGCGCCCTTGTGATCCTGCACGAAGTGCCAAGGGACGTGGTTCGAATGGTGCTCCATCACGGTCCCGAGGATCTCGTCCCCCGCCTGGATCTTTCCCTTCAGCCCGTACCCGTAGGCGACGAGGTTCAGCGCCTCCGTCGTGGATTTCGTGAAAACGACCTGGTTCGGGGATCTCGCATGGATGAAGGCGGCGACCTTCTCCCGCGCGCCTTCGTATTCGCGGGTCGCTTCCTCGCCGAGCTCGTAGATCGCCCGGTGGACGTTCGCGTTGTACCGCGCGTAGAAGTCGGACGTCGCCTCGATGACCGGGCGGGGCTTCTGGGACGTCGCGGCGCTGTCCAGATAGACGAGTCGCTTTCCGCGGATCTTCCGCTGCAGGATTGGGAAGTCCCCTCGGATCTTGGGCACGTTCAACAGGACCTTTGCCGCTTTCGCCATTCGATTCATCTATGCAATGAATTGCAATCTACTTGAAGGCTTCCCGTGTCCTTCCTTCCCCCGCGGCCACGGACCGAGCCGCGCCTCATCCGACGCCTCCACCGAGCTCCCATTCAATCAACCGGTCCACTTCGACCGCGTACTCGACGGGAATCCTACCTGCCGCGACGCCCGCGGTCCCCAAGACGACCATTCGGATCGCTTCCTCCGCGGATACGCCCCGCGAGGACATGTAGAAGAGCATCTC
>DASQXV010000089.1:0-7685 GCA_035639595.1 Thermoplasmata archaeon
GGCGGGGCGTCCAGCTCGCGGTGGCTCTGAGTCGTCTCCGGAAGATGACGGGTCGCCCCTTCCAGCGCATCGGCCTTTCGGCGACCGTCGGCTCGCCCGAGTCGATCGCGGCCCTGTTCGGCGAGGAGCCCCTGGAGATTCTCGCGACCCATCTGGAGAAAGAGTACGAGTACCGGGTCGAGTGGCCACGGCCGATCGACAAGGACTTCGAGACCGCGCGCGACCTGTACATGACCCCGGAAGCGGCGGCCGGCCTCTCGGCGATCGACGACGCCCTCGACGAGAGCCGGTCCACCCTGGTCTTCGTAAACGCCCGCCCCCTCGCCGAGCTCCTCGGTTCCCGGCTGTCCATGGTCCGACAGGATGCCGCCGTCCACCACGGCTCCCTGCCGCGGGAGGAGCGGGAGCGCGTAGAGGCCGGCTTCAAGTCCGGGACGATCAAGGGGTTGGTTTCGACCGCGACCCTGGAGCTCGGAATCGACATCGGAACCGTCGACAACGTGGTCCAATACAACTCGCCAAGGCAGGTCACCTCCCTCATCCAGCGCGTCGGTCGCTCGGGCCACACGCTGGACCGCACATCCCGCGGTCTCGTCCTCGCGGTCTCCTCCGACGACGCGATCGAATCCCTCGCCGCCGTCCAGGCTGCGCAGGACGGGGACCTCGAGCCCCTCCACATCCATCGCCTCGCCCTCGATGTGCTCGCCCATCAGATCGTGGGCTGCGCCCTGGACGAAGGCGGCACGGCTCCGTGGGCGGAGGTCCTGAAGGCGATCCGTTCCGCGGACCCGTACCGGGCCCTCGAGGTCCCGCAGGCGGAGCGCGTCGCGGAGTTCCTCGACCACCTCGGCCTCCTCCGCAGGCAAGCGGACAAGGTCCGCGTGACGCCAAAGGGCCGTCGGTACTACTTCGAGAACCTCTCCACGATCCGGGACGAGCGCCGCTATCCGGTCATGGACCTGACGACGCAGAAGCAGGTCGGAATCCTCGGGGAGGAGTTCATGATGATCCAGGCCCGGGAGGGTCTGCACTTCATCGTCCGCGGGCGCCCTTGGAAAATCGAGCGGATCGGGAAGGATGGAATGGTGTACGTGAGCCCGGTCGCGGACCCGAACGCCCTCATTCCGGGCTGGGACGGCGAGATGCTCCCGGTGCCCTTCGGCCTCGCCCAGCGCGTCGGGCGCATCCGGAAGGAGATCGACCGCCACCTGGAGAAGGAAGGCGTGCCGAAGGCGGTCGCGCGCTTCGAGAAGGCCTGGCCGATCAACAAGACGGGAGCCCAGCGGCTCGTGGAGGAGCATGCGAACCATCGGAAGGCCGGCGCGCCCATGCCGACGGACGACCGGATCGTCGTCGAGGCGTTCGACCGGTTCCTCATCGTCCATGCGTCCTTCGGTGAGGTCGTGAACGTCACCCTGGGCGACCTGATCGAGGAGCTCCTCGCGAGGAAGCACCTCGTGCGGTTCTGGTGGACGGACCCGTACCGGATCCTGTACGAACTCGTGGCAGACACCCGCGAAATCGAGGTCGAGGCCCTCTTGGACGATTTGCTGCGCATCGACGACGAGACCTTGGAGGGCGGACTCAAGGCGCTCCTCGAGAACCACCTGCCCCTCGGCTACTACATGAAAGGGATCGCGGAGCGGTTCGGGGCGATCCGCCGCGGGCTGACGGTCGGCGAGGGGGACCTGCGGTCCCTGGAGATCCGCTTCGCGAACACGCCGATTTACGACGAAGCGGTTCGGGAGGCCCTCCTCCTCCATGCGGACTTCGACCGCGTGCGGGAGATCATCCGGAAGATTCGGAAGGGAGAGATCGAGGTCGTCCTCCATCGATCCCGAGAGACGCCCACGCCCCTCGCCTATCCGATCCTGCGGCGGTACGTCGAGGCGCCCGAGCTGTTCTCCCCGGAGGCCGAACGGGACGAGATCCTGGATCGGATGCGGCTGCACCTCGCCTCGGAGCCGGTCCACCTGCTGTGCTTCGAATGCGGCCATTTCCACGAGGAAGTCCGGATCGGGGAGATGCCCGACCATCCGGAGTGCGCGACGTGCAAGTCCCGGATCCTCACGGTGTTGGGGTGGGCCGCCTGGACGGTCCGCGATGCGTACTCGAAGCGGGCGCGAAAACTCGACATGACCGAAGAGGAACGCAAGCTGCTGACCCGGGCGAAGCAGGTCGCGGACCTCGTCGCCGTGTATGGCAAGCGGGCCGTGTATGCAAACTCCGTCTACGGCGTAGGGCCCACCACGGCCTCGAAGATTCTCGCGAAAATGCAGGACACGGAGAAGGAGTTCCTCAATGACCTGTTCGAGGCGAAGCTGAAATACGTCACGACAAGGCCTTACTGGAACGAGCCACAGGCGAAGCCCAAGCTGTACTGAGGCGAAGCACCACGTCACGGTCGCCCACGATGGACGATCTCAGTCTCGTTTCGCGAGTTGCTCTCGAATCAACACGTGAACGAAATCGGGCTTCATGATCATCTCTCGGTTGAGGGTGAGTCGTACGGAAGAGACGCCCGGCAGACGTTCCAGGGCTCTCGTCGTGGCCGTCAACTCTCCCAGGCTATCCGCCCGGCAGAACAGATATTTCGCGGGCGGGTCTTTCGTCTCATGCATGAGGACCGCGTCCCCGATCCGTCGCTTCAGGTCTGCGAAGGGGGCGGTTCCGAAGACCGCGAGGTTGTACGCGAGGACCCCCGAATCCGTTGGAAGACCTAGGTGCGGGACCACGAAGATCGCCTCCCTTCGGAGGAGGTCGGCAAGGCGCTTCCGGACGGTCTTCGGGGTCAGGCCGGTCACATCGGCGAGGTTCTCGACAGAGTCGAGCGGGGCGTCGACGAGAGCATCGAGGATTCGCCAGTCGGCTCCCGAGAGGGCACCGCTCCATCCGGACTGAGCCACGGCATGCCAATTCGGCCTGCGTCCAAGCAGGGTCGGAATGGTCTCGACGGCCCTCTTTGCGTCCTGCGGCCAGACCTGAATCGTCAAACCGCCCTCGACCTTCCAGGCGACCCAAGCGACGTCAGGCGCGTCGAGCGCGCGGAGGGCCTCCTCCCGAGTCCAATCCTTGTCGAAGGAGATCAGGAGATCCTCGCGGCCGAAGATCGCGGGATCGAAGGCGACCCAGTACCCCTGGATGATTCCTCGCGCCTCGAGACGGCGAAGCCGATCGCGTACCGCGGGAGCGGACAGGGACACCCGTCGACCGAGGGCTTGGAGACTCTGCCGCGCGTTCTCATTCAGGACCGCGAGGAGGCGGAAGTCCGTGACATCCACGGAGAGCCATGGGCCCGGACCTCGTAAAACCTCCCGAAATCGAAACCGGTGGCTAACGCCCCCTCAAATCCGGCGGCTTCCCTGGATGCCGACATGAACGCCGCACGGCAACCCAAGAAGGGTCCCGCGAACGCGAATGTCCTCGCGGCCTTTCGGGCCCACACGTGGATTCGGCACGAGGAGCACGTAGACCCCGACGATCTGATCCTTGAAGTCTCGAAGTGGTGGGAACGAAACACTCGATTCGACCTCGGAAAGGAACTCCTCTCGATGAGGCCTCCTTCCGGGAGGCGACGCGAACCCCGCGGTCGCCTCGGCACACCGGCCCAAAGGGACGTTCTGGCCGGTGGCCCAAACCCAGGGGTGTCTCGATGAACATCGCGGTCATCGGATCGACGGGTCGAACGGGACGGCTCGTCCTCGACGAAGGGATTCGTCGTCGGCACGCGATGACTGCGTTCACTCGCCGCCCCGCAGACCTCGCGGGAGTCGAGGGTCTGCGGGCCGTGGTCCCGGGGGACGGTCGCCATCCGGAGGATGTCCGACGGGCCGTTTCCGGACAGGACGCCGTCATTTCGATTGTCGGTTCGGAGGGCCGTGGTCCGACGTCCGTCATCAGCGAGGTCGCGCGGAACCTGATCGAGGAGATGCGAACCGTGGGCGTGCAACGACTCGTCGCGGTGAGCGTCTATGCGATCCAGGGCCGACGCCCTTGGATTGCGATCAACCTGGTTCGTTGGCTCCTGCGTAAGCCATATGCCGACTTTGGGCGAATGGAACGCCTGATCGCAGGTAGCGGACTCGAATGGACGATCGTACGACCGCCCTACTTGACGAACGGGCCTGCGACGGATCGCGTTCGAATCGAGGCCGGTCGAGAGGACTTCGCCCACGGCCCGTATCACATCTCCCGCGGGGATTTGGCCGCAACCCTGCTCGATCTCGCGGCGAACTCGCACCATGTGGGAGAGATTGTGTTGGTAAGCGAACGGTCGAAGTGGGATTAGGCCGCTACGGTCCTCGCTGCCGATCGGGCCATCCGCCAGTTCACGATGACGTCCATCGTCATGGCGGGAATCACGAGCAACGCGACGACGACCAGGAGGGCGATATAGCCCACCGCGGTCCCCACAACTTCCTTCATGAATGATGAAGGCTCGAGCCATCTATTCGGTCCTTCGCTTCCGAGATCATGGACCCTCCCGAGCCATGCATCGCCCTCCATAGGGCTCCGTGACCTATGGAGTCGAGAGACCGTCGAGACCCGGTGCGAAAGCACAACTCTATGAATTTGTGCACCGCCCCAGAGGTGCGGCCGGCATTTCTTTATACAGTACCGAGGGCAGGGCTTTGACACTGGGGGGAGTTGCGAACGTCTCCGGAGAATCGATTGAACCTCGCGATCTCCCTCGGCCTTGGCCGGTACGAAGCCCGTGCGTACCTCGCCCTGCTGGAACTGGGGGAGGTCAAAGCGGCGCAGATCGCCGCCGCCTCGGGAGTGCCGCGCGGAAGGATTTACGAAGTCTTGCAATCCCTCCACGAAAAGGGGCTTGTGACCTGTGTTTCTGCAACGCCGCTGCGGTACCGGCCGACGCCCCTCGCCGACTTCACGGAGCGCCGGAAGAGGGAGCTCGCGGAGGAAGCCGCGGCCCTGGAGCGCAGGGCAGAGGCGCTCGCCTCCCAGGTCCAAGTGCGCCCCTTGCCAAGTCGGACGGGAAACTTCCTCCTGTACCGGAAGCGGGGCCCGGTTGCCGGGAAGGTCCGGGAAGTGCTCCAGGCGGCCCGGAAGGAAGTCTGGATTAGCAACTCGGAGGGATGCACGATTCGACTCGTCAAGCTCCACCTGTCCGCGATACGCGAGAAGGCGAAGGAGGGCGTGGACATCCGGATCTCGACGAACATCACTCCCGCAAGCCAGGACCCCGTCCGTCGCCTCGCCCCGTTTGCAACGATTCGCCACAACCCGCTCGCGAACCGCGGCGTCACGATCGTTGTCACGGACGTGGATCAGGCAATGATCTGTCATTGGAACCCGGACGACGACGATCCTTTCGAAGGGGACGACGCGGCCCTTTGGTCCACGGATCCGGGGGTCGTGGCGGCCTTCCGGTCGATTGTCCAAGACGCATGGGCGAGGGGCGTCGATGCGGCCCCGCGGCTGCGGGAGCTGAAGACGGGCCGACCGCCAGAAAAGACGGAGGTCCTGTCCCGCCTCGAGGCGATCGGCGACCTCATCCCGGCCGCGGCGCGAGCCGCCCAGCAGGAGATCCAGGTGTCCGTTGCCACGTCGGTCGTCGAAGCAGCCTCGGCACCTGAGTTCGAACCCTTGATCGGGGCGCTGTCGTCCCAACCCGTCGCCAAGCGAATGCTCGTCGCCCACGATCGGCCCACGCTCCAATCCCTTCGACGCTTCGCCGAGTCCGGATTCGACGTGCGCATCGCGCAATCGCCCTCCCTCGAACAGTTCCTATTGGTCGACGGCGCTGAAGTCTTCGCACCTCTCTGGCGCGCCCCGTCCGCCACCGCGGGTTCCAAGACCCACCTCTGCGCGCGAGGGGATCTCGTGGTCCGTTCGAATGCGAGCGCCGTCGTCGCGGGCCTCGCCGAGGTGTTCCAGGCCGAGTGGGAGCGCGCGACGCCCCTCGAAGAAGCCGGCGTGTCGGAGAAGGCCGCGGCGCCTCCCGTCAGCACGATTCCCAACTGAGCTCGACAACCGAGTAGCATCGAGCGCATGGCTGGCCCCCGGCTCGACGCCACCCACGGGAGGGGCACGCAAGCGGTCAAGACGTTCGCCGCCGTGAGGCCCGTCGTGCCCGCCGCCGATCCCCCAGGGGGAATAACGGACCCCGCCGCTCGACGAGGAGGCCCCGGGGAGGGCGCGGGGCCCCAAGCGCGCCTCCGGGAGCTCGAGATGCTCGGGGCGATGGGACGGCTCGTGGAGTTCTTGGCCCAGCAGGTTCGGAACCCCCTTACGAACATCGCCCTGTTGACGGACCAGATCTCACGGCGGGTGCAGGATCCGGAGGTCCTTCAGAGGCTCTCCCGGATCGACGCGCATCGCCGGCTCATCACGGACCTCGTCTCGGAGATTCTGAGAGTCGCGTCGCCGCGAAGGACGGCTGCGTATGCGTTCGACCTGCGGGACTCCCTCCGGGCCGCGGCCGAGGCGCTCGAGCCCTACCGCAGGACGGAGGTCGACCTTCGCGTGGATGCCGGGACGCGACGGGCCCTGGTCTTCGGAAACGCGTCCCGAATCCGCGAGGCTCTTGCGAGCGTCATGAAGAGCGCGCTGCTCGCCACGGAGCGAGGGTCGGTCGAAGCCCGACTGGAACCGCGGGACGGCCGTTGGGCGATCGTCGTCGCCGATTCGAGCGCGGGGATGGGACCCGGAGCCATTGAGCAACTCTTCGAGCCTCAGGCTACGGAGGAACGGGCCGTCGACGTCGCAGGGCTCGGACTTTTCTTGAGCCGCGTCGTCGTGCAAGGACACGGCGGGAGCATCGAGGTGACCTCCCAGGTGGGCCGAGGCTCCACGTTTACGATCACCCTCCCGTCTGCGGACGACGCGGGAGGCGATCTAGGGACCTGAACGCGGCCGAGTGATGCGGGTGTGCCCAGCTCCGCGGGATTTCTCGGTCAAGCCGACTTGACCGAATCGGCCCACGACCTCCGAAAGAAACGACCGAGGTCTTGCGGTCCAAAATTCATCTGTGATAAGCTTGACAAGTTGAGGGTGTAGCGACCGCCGGGTTCCTCGCCCCCGGAATGTTCGCAGGCCCGACGCGAAAGGGAGTCGACCGGCGCCTCCTCGCCGGCCTCTTCGTCGCGGTCATCGTCATGGGGTCCCTCGCGGTCCTCACGGCCCACGACGGCCGATTCTCGTTCGCTTCTCCCTCTCCGAATGCACCGGGGAACGGCCCCGCGGCGGGCGCCCGCGACCCGCTCCTGTGGCCCTTCTCCCGGGACAGCATCTGGAACCTCCCGATCGGCGCAGACGCCCGATACGTCTACGCCGGCATCCGACACGCGACCTCCATGGCCTACTTCACGGACTCCGACATCCTTGTCCTCGAGCCGAACGCCCCCCTCACGACCGTCTACGCGAACTACGACGACTGGGGCGGAGGCACCCGCTGCTCCGCCCAGGGTGGAGCGCTCTTCACCGCTCCCATTCCAAGCGACTTCGTCATCCCCGGGAGCCACCAGGGCTCCGAGGACGGCGACACCCCGAACGCCGCGACGGCCATCTTGGCGGCGGATGGACACACGATCATCCAGACCCAACCCTTCGCCCGGTGCGCCGGATCCGCCCCGACGTCCGACTACATGTTCGGAAATGAGGACTTGTACGGCAAGGGCGAGACCGGATCCCATGGCGGCTCCGGCCTCTCGGCCCTCGGCGGC
>DASQXV010000090.1:0-3655 GCA_035639595.1 Thermoplasmata archaeon
GCCGCCGAGGGCCGAGAGGCCGGAGCCGCCATGGGATCCGGTCTCGCCCTTGCCGTACAAGTCCTCATTTCCGAACATGTAGTCGGACGTCGGGGCGGATCCGGCGCACCGGGCGAAGGGTTGGGTCTGGATGATCGTGTGCCCGTCCGCCGCCAGGATCGCGGTCGCGGCGTTCGGGGTGTCGCCGTCCTCGGAGCCCTGGTGGCTCCCGGGGATGACGAAGTCGCTTGGAATGGGAGCGGTGAACAGGGCGCCGCCCTGGGCGGAGCAGCGGGTGCCTCCGCCCCAGTCGTCGTAGTTTGCGTAGACGGTCGTGAGGGGGGCGTTCGGTTCGAGGACGAGGACGTCGGAATCGGTGAAGTAGGCCATCGCGGTGGCGTGTCGGATGCCGGCGTAGACGTATCGGGCGTCTGCGCCGATCGGGAGGTTCCAGATGCTGTCCCGGGAGAAGGGCCACAGGAGCGGGTCGCGGGCGCCCGCCGCGGGGCCGTTCCCCGGCGCATTCGGAGAGGGAGAGGCGAACGAGAATCGGCCGTCGTGGGCCGTGAGGACCGCGAGCGACCCCATGACGATGACCGCGACGAAGAGGCCGGCGAGGAGGCGCCGGTCGACTCCCTTTCGCGTCGGGCCTGCGAACATTCCGGGGGCGAGGAACCCGGCGGTCGCTACACCCTCGAGTTGTCAAGCTTATCACAGATGAATTTTGGCGGTCAATTTCGCCTGACAACCGACCGCACGAGGAGAGCAGGTATCTATACGAAGACGGCTCAATCCGCTCGAGGGGACACGAAATGGAACGGAAGGTCCTCGCCGCCATCCTAGCGGCGATCGTGGTCGTCGCGGTGGCCGTGGTCACCGTCGTGGCCTTCCGGGGGCCGACGTGCTGGGGAGTCGCGTCCTGTCTCGCCGCCGACGTGGAGAAAATCGTGGACGGAGATACGCTGGACATCGGCGGCGTCCGGGTGCGACTCGCCCTGGTCAACAGTCCCGATATCGGAGAGCCCGGATATTCCGAGGCGACCCAGTTCACGGCCCAGACGTGTCCGATCGGATCGCGGGCCCTCGTGGATGAGGACGACGGGCAAACGGGCGGGAGCTATGGCCGCATGGTCGCCCTCGTGTACTGCGGGAGCGTGAACCTGAACGCGGAGCTGCTCCGCACCGGCCACGCCGTCCTCCTGGCCGACTTCTGCGCGGTGAGCGAGTTCGCCCGCGACGGCTGGGCCGGTTGCCCCTGACGGCAGTCTCAGATCGACCAGCTGACCGTGAACTCGGGCAACCCGGCCGGCCCGACGTCCTCGTACTCGGCGCAGTAGTTCCAGCCGTTCGCGGGGATCGTGATCTTCACCCCGCTCGTGATCTTCATGTTGCCGGCCCGCTGGTAGCACCATCCCGTGTTCGGATTGCCGTCCGCGTCGTAGATGTACAAGCGGCTCGCGTTGTACGGCGGCCCATAGCCCGTGAGCGTGGGGGTCGCGGAGACGTCTGCGCTCGTCGTGAAGGCGGGGTTTGACGTCGGCGCGCCGGAATTGCAGCTGAACGTCATCGATCCCGTCGTGCCGAGGACGACCGTCGTCGGCGTGGGGCTCGTCTTCGGACTACAGTTCGGCGTCAGCTGGGACGAAACCGGAACCGCAGGTTGCGTCTGTTCCATCAGCAAATAGGCGGACACGACTCCCCCTGCCAGCAGGGCCGCCAGCAGGCTCACTAGCTCCTTGTGCCTCCGTAAGCGCACCGTCCTCCCCTCCGAGGCTCCCGGAGGGACAGTGCCCGGAGACATCGATAAACCCTACGTGTAGACCTGAACCTGGGGGTTCAGCCGGGGAGGGAAGGTCCGGACCGCGGGTCAGGACTAAGTAGACAGCAGACATGCCGACAAACGGGGGAGGAACGAATGAAGGCGATCGTCCAGAGGGGCTACGGTTCCCCGGATGTGTTCGAGCTGCGAGAGGTTGAGACTCCGCCGGTCGACGACGATGGGGTGCTGGTGCGGGTTCGTGCGGCCTCGGTGAATGCCGCGGACTGGCACATCATGCGGGGCATTCCTGCCATCATTCGATTGGGCATTGGCCTGCGCCGGCCCAAGCATCCCATCCGGGGGATCGATGTGGCGGGACAGGTGGAGGCGGTCGGCCGGAACGTGACCCATTTCCAACCCGGGGATGAGGTGTTCGGCATGTGCAACGGGGCCTTCGCCGAGTACGCGTGCGGAAAGGAGCGGAACTTCCTCCCGAAGCCCGCGCGCCTCACGTTCGAGGAGGCCGCCGCGGTACCGGTGGCGGGAGAGACCGCCTTACAGGGCCTTCGGGACAAGGGGCGCATCCGGTCCGGGCAGGAGGTCCTGATCAACGGTGCCTCCGGCGGCGTCGGCACCTTCGCGGTGCAGATCGCCAAAGCGCTCGGGGCACGCGTAACGGGCGTGTGCAGCCCTCGGAACGTCGACATGGTCCGATCGATCAGGGCCGACCGGGTAATCGATTACACCCGGGAGGACTTTGTCCAGGACAGGCAACGGTACGACATGATCTTCGACGTCGCCGGGAGCCACTCCTGGTCCGAATGCAGGCGCGCGCTCACTCCGAGCGGGATGCTGGTCTTGGCCGGGCAATCGAGTCGAGAGAGGCCATCGATCCTGCCCCTCCTCCTAGCGCCCATGGCGTCGCGGGTCTTGAGGCAAAGGGTGGTCTCGTTCATCGCGAAGCACAGCAACGCGGACCTCGCTGCCTTGAAAGAACTCATTGAGGCCGGGAAGGTCACTCCTATCATCGACCGGCGGTTTCCGTTGCGCGAGGTCCCTGAGGCGATCCGATATCTCGGGGAGGGACACCCTCAGGGCAAGACCGTCATCACCGTGTAGGATGGCGATAAGCGGCGAGCAACGGGCGGAGGATACGCGCCCCCCGTGAGGCGACCCACGGCTATCGCAGTCCGCGCGCCGCTTTAGGGACCGGGTGGAGGACCGGGCTTCATCCGATTTCGCCGTGCTCGATGGACGACGAGCAGGGCTGCGGCGATCGCGATTGCGATTATGACGAGGCCAGCGTCGAGCCAGGGGCCGACCGGTCCCGATGCGCTGAGGAGGTTCGTGTCTACATGGAAGACAACGGTCGCGGTCGCGCTGTTCAACGCAGCATCAAACACCGTAATCTCGACCACATGGTCGCCGTCAGGAACGTTGATGAGGACGTAGGCCGTCTCGTCGGGACTCGCGTTAAACGAATCGCCATGGTCGAAGCGAATCCGGTAGGTCGAGATCTCGCTCCCCGTGCCGTCCGCTTCCCAACGGAGCTCGATACGGCTTGATGTGACGATTGCGTTGGGACCGGGTGAGAGGACCCGGAGCGACGGCCTCACGGTGTCCACCGTCACCTGGGCGGTCGTCATGACGGCGTTTCCGACATGGTCGACGACCCGGATTGCCACCGTGTGGGTCCCATCCGGCACTCCTGCGAAAACATAGATCGGCACGGAAGCGTCCAAGAGCACTGGCATCCCGTCATCTAGCCGGAGTTCGATGTGGTGGACGCCGGAATACAGGTCGCTCGCTTGCCACACAACCGGGATGCTGCTCACTCCAATCACAGACCCCGCGACTGGCGCCAGGAGCGACACGGCAGGCGGTGTCCCGTCGAGGCGGAAGGATGCGACCTGCCAC
>DASQXV010000091.1:0-5057 GCA_035639595.1 Thermoplasmata archaeon
CCGCCGGCGAGACGCCGGTCCCGCTCCCGGTGCACATCCGACGTCGGGCTCCGCAGGCGGATTTCTTCGAGACGATCACGCGGTCCATCCAAAGCTCTAAGAAGAGGCTGATTGCTTGACGGAAGTGGCGGTGGCGCGGACGCCGGAATCGGTCGAGGAGCAACGGGCAGCCACGGGGCTCCCGGAGCTCGATGGGATGTTGGAAGGCGGATTTCCCGTCGGCAGCCTGATCACCCTCACCGGGAAACCGGGGACCGGGAAGACGATCTTCGGTTCCCAATTCCTGTACTACGGCGCAAAGAAACTCAAGCAACCGGGCATGTACGTGTCCATGCTCGAGGGCGAGAAGTCGTACCTCCGCAACGCGCGACGGATCGGACTTGAGTTCGAACCCCTAATGGAGGGCAAGAAGTTCACGTTCCTCGAGCTGCCCGCGCCGACCGCGGAGGGACTCCCGGCCCTCTGGGAACAGATCGCGCGGGAGATCGACGAGAACCAGACGGAGCGCCTCGTGATCGACTCCTTCACGGCGATGTCCCCCGCCTTCCAGACCGTGGGCGATCTGCGGACCTTCACGCACGTGTTGCTCGGCAAGATCGTGGGCGGCGCGTCCGGGTGCACGACGCTCATGATCACGGAAGAGGGGACCTCCACCGCGTTCCCTTGGACGGGAGTGGAGGAGTTCGTCGCGGATGGCGTCATCCATTTCCGGATCCTCCCGGCGGGCGACGCTCGGGTCCGGTACATCGAGATCACGAAGATGCGCGGGACGAACCATCAGATGGGCCCCATCCCGATTGATATCGGGCCGCGCGGGGTCCGCATCATCCATCCCCATGTTCGCGGAAAGCCTATCTAGGATTCCGAAGGAGACGAAGGATGACCCGAACCGAACGGGAGGCGAGGTCGGTTTTTGGACATCGCGCCACGGGGGCCCCGCCCCGGGGCTTGGAAAGAGCGATGGATGGGTTAACGGCCGGCATTCATGATGACAACTAACCGAATGGATTATCTGGAGATTGGGGCGTGGGAACGTCATTCGAGAGGTGGCCTAACGAAGACCAGGCAAAGGCCAGAGGCGATGCGCCTCGCGGCCACAGAGCCATCGTCGGGCGAGGCCCGATGCTACACCTCGCGGGCTGACCCAACCGAGGGGGCGGTACGGTCCCTCATCTAGCTACACGCATGGGCGCCAAGGACAATCCCGCTTTCCAGAAGGCATACTGGAACATCTTCGAGAAGACCTTCTGCGAGCAGAATGCGCAGATGGTCAAGTCGATGCTCCTTTCGAAGGTGAAGAGGGCGGAGACCGGGGACTCGGAGCTCGATCGGGTCTGTCAAGGCCTCCGGATGACCATGGGCTGGTTGGCGGAGGCGATCGAGCGGGCCGCGTTGGAGGAATCCGGGTACGGCACCGCCCCGCGCGATCCGAAGGAGCCCCCGAAGGATTCTCCGAGGATCAGGGCCTAGGTTCGCGCGTCCATCCTAGACCGCGCTGAATCGGGCGACGACCTGATCTTCCGTCCGTTCCGTCTTCACTTCTTTCTTGAGGAGCTGCTCGAAGACCGAACGGAGGAGTTCTTCGTAGTAGAAGGACCACTTCAGGCCGCGGCCGTGCTTCAGGATGATCGTCCATCGTCCCCCGTCCACGTGCTCCTCATACTCGAACGACTTGCCGTACTTCGACTCCAGGGCCGGATATCCTTTCACCAGGGTCGTCACGCTGACCTCTTTGAACCAGAAGGTGAGGAAGTCCTTCACCAGGTTCTGGCCCGCCCAACGCCCCATCTCCTTCGCCTCGTCGTCGGTCAGATAGCTCATCATCTTCGTGATGAGGGACGCCGGCATGGACAGGAAGCCGAACTTCTCCGCGTACACATCCCATTCAATGAACTTGCGGAGGGCCCGGTTCACGAGGAAATTGACGCTGACCCGTTCCTTGTCGGCCAAGGCGGAAAGGGCCCGGTCGGTGTCTCCATCCAGCCGTATCGTCCTTGTGACCGCAGTACGGCTAGACAACCAAGCTCACCAGGACCCTGAAGTGCCCCTTGACGAGAATGGAAAGTCATTGGTTGGTATCTTATAGTCTTTTGCAACTCGAACACTTCGATGTGGTGCGGAGCTATGCGCATTCATACGCGGTAGATATCCCCCACGCCCCGATGGGCGCCGGCATGGGAATGCAGAGACCGAGCGAGAACTCCCTCTCCGCGAGGGCCCCCACGGTGTGGCCGAGCGCCACGCCCGCGCCCCTCGGACTCGCAGGTTCCCACGGGAGCGACCGCCTGAACACGCCGTTCCGGCGGACGCTCGTGCGGCTCCTCGCTCGCACCCGGGGCGGCCGGAACCGCTGCCGGATCCTGAAGCTCCTCTACGAGAACGGGCCCCTGAACGCGAACCAGATCGCGGGCGCCCTCTCCCTCCACTACACGACGGTCAAGCACCACCTCGAGAAGCTCGTCGAGGACGACGTCCTCGCCTCGAACCCGCGGGACGACTCCTACGGGGCCACGTTCTTCCTGACCTACCAGATGGAACGGAATGCGACGTTCCTCGACGAGATCCTGCCCGCCCTCGAAGCGCGGGCGGAGGGGAACGGCTCGGCCGTCCCAAACCGAGGGGCGGTGTCCCAATGATGGACCGGGGGGAGGAGAAGGCGACACAATTCGCATCGGCGATGGGGGATGGCCCATCCGGGGATCGGACGGGCCCGAGGAGCCGCGCCTCCGCGGGAACCCACCCGCAGACCCGGGGCCATGTCGTCATCTTCCTCCCGGCCCTGAACGAAGAGGGTTCGATCGGACGGGTCCTGCAGCGGATTCCCCGGGCCCAGCTCGAGGCCGCTGGATACAGCGTGTCCGTCTGGGTCGTCGACGGGAACTCCACGGACCGCACGCTCGAGGTCGCGAGTGACCGCGGGGCGAGCGTGTTCGTCCAGAGCGGCCGCGGGAAAGGCGCCGGGATGCGCCAGGCGTTCCAACACCTCCTGACGACCCGGGAGCTCGCGGACGGCGGGTCCCGGGATCCGGAGTTCTTCCTCATGCTCGATGCGGACGGGACCTATCCGCCCGAGGCCGTGCCGGAGTTCGTCGAGGCGCTCGCCCGGGGGAACGACGTGGTCCTCGGGTCGCGGTTCCGCGGCCAGATGGCGGAGGGGGCGATGACGCCCCTCAACGCGATCGGGAACCGCGCGCTGAGCCGCCTCGCGCGCGTCCTCTACGGGGTCCACGTGTCGGACGTCTGCACGGGGATGTGGGGTTTCACCGCCGACGCCCTTCGTCAGATTCCGCTCCAAGCTGGCGGCTTCGACCTCGAGGCGGACCTCTTCGGTTCCGCGTGCCTGTCCCGCGTCCGGATCGAGGAGCTGCCGATCGACTACGACATCCGCATCGGTCCCTCGAGGATGATGCCCCTCCGGACGGGCCTGAAGATCGCGTGGCGCTTGTTCGTCCGCCGAGTGAACTCCGTCAGGGCAAAAGGTCCCTTCGGCGGGTCGCTCTACGACACGCCGGAACGCGCGACCGCGTGATCGCGGCCGGGAATCCCGGACGCGGCCCATCGGGATTTCGTCCAACGATCTCGATCCTCCTAAGACGCTTCGCCGGTTGATGGCCGAGTTCCCGGCCCCCCTCGGATTGCACGGAAAAGGCGAATCGGCACCGAGGCGAGACGCCATTCGGGCCGCCGCGCGATGACGCGGAGAGGGGAGAGGTCGCGGCAGACTCGGTGGCGCGTCGTCTCGACGCCGACCATGCGCGACCAGGGGTCCTCCGGATATAAGCCGCAGGGATGCGGTTGTCGCCACCTTGCACACCCTGCCCCGCCTTCTCAGGGACGACGGGGCCCGAGGTCCGGGACGGGTCCCCATCCGGCATCCGTTGGATGGAATGGTCGTCGTGCGGCGTCTACCGCCCCGCCATCCCTAGGTTGGATCGCCGAAGGTCAGGTAGTGCCACGGCTTTCGGACCGCGTCCGTGAGGTCGATGAAGACGTGCTTGATCTGCGTGTAGTCCTCGAGGCTGTAGACCGAGAGGTCCTTGCCGAACCCGCTCTGTTTGTACCCGCCATGGGGCATCTCGCTGACGATGGGCAGGTGTTCGTTGATCTCGACCGCGCCGAACTGGAGCGCGTTCGCGATGCGGTGCGCCCGCTGCACGTCCTTCGTCCAGACGGAGGAGTAGAGGCCGTACACGACGTCGTTCGCGGCTTCGACCGCTTCGTCCTCCTTCGAGAACTTCTGGACGTTCACGACGGGCCCGAAGACTTCCTCGCGGGCGATCCGCATCGAGGGATCTGTGTCGACGAACGCCGTGGGCTCGTAGAACCATCCCTTGTCGAACGCTTCGCCCTTCGGTCGCTTGCCGCCCAGGGCGAGCTTCGCGCCCTCGCCCTCGCCGATCTCGACGTAGCCTTCGACCTTGTCCCGCTGCTTCGAGGACACGAGGGGCCCGAGATCCGTCGACCTCTGGAGCGGGTCTCCGAGGCGGACCGTCTTCAGCCGCTCGAGGAACCGATCCTGGAATTTCCGATAGACCTTCTCGTGGACGATGAACCGCGCGGCCTGGGTGCAGTCTTGACCGCCGTTGACCATCGACGCCGCGACCGCCCCTTCCGCGGCCGCAGGGATGTTCGCGTCATCGAACACGATGAACGGGGCCTTTCCGCCGAGCTCGAGATGCAACTTCTTCACGTTCGATCTCGCGGCGCCCATGATCTCCTTGCCCGTCGCGGTGTCCCCGGTCAGGGAGACCATGTCGACCTTGTCGCTCGACGCGAGCTCGTTCCCGACGACCGCGCCGGGGCCCGTGATGAGGTTCACCGTGCCCGCGGGGATCCCCGCCTGCTCGATGAGCTTTCCGAGTTCCAGCGTCGTGAGGGGCGTGAGGGAGGCCGGCTTGAGCACGGTCGTGTTCCCTGCGGCAAGGGCCGGCGCGAGCTTCCAGATCGCCATCATGAAGGGATAGTTCCATGGCGTGATCTGGCCGATCACGCCGACCGGCTCGCGGCGGATGACGCTCGTGGCGCCGTAGGCGTACTCCATGGACGCGAGCCCCGTG
>DASQXV010000092.1:0-11062 GCA_035639595.1 Thermoplasmata archaeon
CACCCCTTGGGAGCTCGCAAGGCCTCTGGAGCACCCCGCCCCCCGAAAGGAGCCGTTCCGATCCTGCCTGGGGGAAGCACGTCGACGCGCCGCGGCGTACCTCTAAGTGGAGGTATGCGCGGCGATGAGGCCCTCGATCCTCGCCTTTCGACGAGCGAACTCCCCCTCCGCCCTCCGATGGTAGGCGGCCATCCGACGCAGGAGGTCGGATCTCGCCTTCTCCGAATCGACCCGTCCGACGTAGTCCTCCTTCCTCGTGGAATGGCCGTTGTCCCGTTCGTAGTGCCAGAAGTAGAAGTACCGCCGCCCGTCGAAGTCCCGCACCCGGGCGCCGCAGCCGATCTCCATTTCATACCTCTAAGTAGAGGTATGCCGGCCGAGGGCTTCCTCCTTCCCGGGGGAGGTGGGTGAAACAACTCGCGCCCTTCCGCGAAACAAGCCTTTTATGGCGTCCTCGACTCTCGACGGACGTTCCATGGGAGAGCCGACGCTGAAGGAGAAAGCCTGGGAACCCTCCTTTGAGGAGACGGTCCTGGCCGCCTGGAAGGCAGAGCCGGACCTGTACGCCTTCGCCCCTTCCCCAGGGCAGCCGACCTACGTGATCGACACGCCGCCGCCCTACCCGAGCGGCTCGTGGCACATCGGCGCCGTCATGGCCTATTCGATGATCGACATGATCGCCCGCGCGCAGCGCATGCTCGGCCGCGCGGTCCTGTTCCCGTTCGGCCTCGACCGGAACGGCATCAACATCGAACGCACGGTCGAGAGGAAAACGGGCAAGCCCCTCCATCGATGGGACCGGGAGGCCTTTATCCAGGAATGCCGCAAGGAGATCGAGGGAATCGGGAACGGCCTCCTCGACCTCGCGGTCCGAATCGGCCTCTCGGCGGACTTCGCCCACACTTACTACACCGATTCCGATGAATACCGGGCGTTCAGCCAGGCAATCTTCCTGGAGCTGTGGCCGAAAGGCCTGTTCTACCGGGGCGAACGCCCGACCTTCTGGTGCCCTGTGTGCGAGACGCCCCTCGCGGAGGCCGACATCGAGTACGAGGATCGCGAGTCGACGCTCGTCTGGGTGAAGTTCCCCCTGTCCGCGGGAGGCGATATCCGGATCGCGACGACGCGACCCGAGCTCCTCGCGGCGGCCCGAGCCGTCATGGTCCATTCCGACGATGAACGGTACAAGGCCCTGCAGGGCCAGAAGGCGCGTGTCCCCTTGTACGACCGGGAGGTGCCGATCGTCCCGCATCCCAACGCGAAGCCGGAGTTCGGGAGCGGGGCCGCCATGGTCTGCTCCTACGGAGACATGGTCGACATCGCGATGTTCCGCGAGCTCCGGCTGGAGCCGATCAAGGCGATCGATGAGACGGGCCGGATGACGGCCGCCGCCGAGTTCCTCAAGGGCCTCACGGTCGAGGCGGCGAGGGCGAAGGCGATCGACGAGCTTCGGACCCACGGATTCCTCGAGAAGGTCGAGCCGATCCAGCACAAGACGCCGATCTGCTCGCGGTCCCTGAACCCCATCGAGTTCCTCTCCTCGGACGCGTGGTACCTCAAGCAGCTGGAGTTCCGGGAGGACCTCCGGCGCATCGCGAACGAGATGGAGTTCCGGCCGGCGCGGCACAGGCAGCTCCTCCTCGATTGGATGGACAGCCTGACGATCGACTGGCCGATCTCCCGCCGACGTTTCTACCACACGGAGATCCCCCTGTGGTACTGCAAGAAGTGCGGCGAGACCCTCGCGCCGCCGCCCGGGAAGTACTACCGGCCCTGGAAGGATCCCGCGCCCTTCTCGAAGTGCCCAAAGTGCGGCGGGACGGAGTTCGTCGGCGAGGACCGCGTCTTCGACACATGGATGGACTCGAGCTGTTCGAACCTCTACCTGACCCGGTACCGATCCGACCCCGCGTTCTTCGGGGCGAACTTCCCCGTGTCTCTTCGGCCACAGGGCCGGGAAATCGTCCGCACCTGGCTCTACTACACGACGCTCAAGTCGTGGCTCGTCCGGAAGTCGAAGCCGTTCCATCGGGTCTTCATCCACGGCCTCGGCCTCGACGCCCGCGGCCGCGCGATGCACCGCACCCTCGGGAACGTAATCGATCCGTGGCCCATGATCAAAAAGCACGGGGCGGACGCGATGCGCCTATTCGTCGCGAGCGAGACGAATCCGGGGGACGACTTCCGGATCAGCGAGGCGAAGGTCGGCGGCGCCGCGAAGTTCATCACGAAGCTGTGGAACGTCGCTCGGTTCATCTCCTCGTTCGAGGAACCGCCCGCCGGGAAGCTCCTGCCTGCGGACGAATGGATCCTCGCGGAGCTGAACCGCCTCATCGAGGCGTCCCGCGGATCCTACGAGGACCTGAACCTCTTCCTGCCCGCGAACCGGTGCCGGGAGTTCCTCTGGAACCTGTTCGCGCCCCACTACATGGAGATGGTGAAGGCGCGCGCCTACGAAGGGGACACGGGGGCGCGGTGGACCCTCCACGCAGGCCTGCGAGATCTCCTGCGGCTCCTCGCCCCGATCGCGCCCTTTTCCACGGACAAGATTTGGCGGTCCATGTACGGCGGCAGCGTCCACGCGGAAACGTTCCCTCTGCCGCGCGACGGCATCCCGGGATCCCGCGCGGACTTCACGGAGAAGATCGTCGCCTTCAACGGGGACATCTGGAAGCGGAAGCGAGACGAGGGCCTGCCGCTGAACGCGGAGCTTCGAGGGGTCGTCATCCAACACGACCTAAAACCCTTTGAAGCGGACCTCCGTCGGATGCATAGGCTCCTCTGAGAAGGAGGGGCTGACTCGATGGCTCGCTGGCGACGCGAGGGCGCGGATCTTCCGGCGACCCTGATGGCTATGGGCGGCCTGCTTGGATTCGCGGTGACGGCTCCATACTATCGGTTTGGCTTTGGGTTGTTGGCCAACGGCGCCTTCGCGGTCGTATTCTTAGGAGCTCTGGCCTCGATTTCCCGGTCGCCGAGCCACCGATGGTTCGAGGTCAGCCTTGCCGCCGCGTTCCTCGGTGGCATGGCGAGTGTCGGAATCGTCTGGTTTCTCCCAGGCGGTTGGCTGGAGTTTCCCCTGATCTCCGGTTCCATGGGAATCCTTGGAATGACGATCTCGATGATTGGGGCGCGCTTGGGCCTGATGGGGGAGGCGGAGCTGGGCGGACGTGGATTCCTGAATTCGGATCAAGTCGGTGCGCTGCTCCTCTGCGGAGGGGGCACGCTTGGCCTCATTGGATCGCCCGCGACGGTGTTCTTCTTCTTCGCACTGCTCCCGCTAGCCTCGTTCGTCGTGGTCCTCCTCCTAGGAATCGGCCTCCTCGGTGTGGGGTCTGAAGGCCGAATTCTCGCGGTCGTCGCACTGTACTTTGGGATAGCTGGGAGTGGGGCTTTCGTCTTCATTCTGCCCGCCGTGATCGGTGGATGGGTGGAGCTGCATTGGTTTCTTCTCGTCACTCCGACGGCCACGGTCATTACCTCCCTGGGCGCCGGCCTTCGAATCCTGAGAGCGACGGTCCCTCACCCCGCGGTGGGCTGAGGTTTCTTCGGAAGAGGAGCTCTCCGATCCGCGTATGTGGACGCGTACCACTTCACGGTTTCCCGAAGGCGGTCCTCGAACGGTCGGGGAGTCCATCCGAGCTCCCTCCGGGCCTTCGAAGGATTGACGACGAGATCGATCGCCGCCAGGTTCAGGGCTGCCCGAGATAGAAGGGGCGTCCGTCCCGCGAGCCGGGCGCGCATCTCTGAGAACCGAGCCGCGAACCGGGCGAGGCACATCGGCACGTTCGCGGTCGGCGGCGGCACGCCCGCCGCCTCCGCGGCCTTCACGTAGAATTCCGCGAGCGGCATGACGCGGTCGCCCAGCAGATACTGCTCCCCAGCTTTCCCCTTCGTCGCCGCGAGGAAATGGCCTTCCGCGATATCCGCGGCGTGCGTCCAGGTGTTCGTCCCGAAGCCCCTCGGGAGCCGCGGGAGCTTGCCGCGGACCAGGAGGGCGAGGCTCCGACCCAGCTGGCCGGTGTCGTGGGGGCCGAACACCGCGGCGGGGAGGACGATCGTGAGCGGCAGTCCCGCCTCCATCTCCCGTAACGCGAGTCGATGGGCCTCCACCTTCGACCTCACGTACGGATCGTCGAGGGCGACCTGAACCGGGGACGACTCCGTCGCAGGATGTTCCGTCGTCGCGGGAGCGAACACGCCCGCGGTGCTCGTGTACACGACGCGGCCGATGTTCTCCTTGCGCGCCATCGACAAGATGTTGCGGGTGCCTTCGACATTTACCTCGTGCATCCTCGCCGCGTCGCGGATCCCAAGTTCGAGCCAGCCCGCAATGTGGAACACGACGTCGGCGCGAGCCATGGCGCCGTGGAACGTCGGACGGGTCACGTCCCCGGCCGCGACCGTCGCGCCCCGCGGCCGGAACTCTTCCGCCCGCGCGGGATCCCGGGTGAGGATCGTCACCGCCCAATCCTTCCGAAGGAGGGCATCGACGAGGGCGCGGCCGATCAGCCCCGTGCCTCCCGTCACGAAGGCACGCATGCCCTCACCCTTTTCGGAGGACGACGGTCAGGACGTCGGAATCCCGCAGCGTGTGGTCGAGGCCGACCTTCTGCCCCGGGAACTGGGCGGACGGCCCCCAGACGTTCGCGTACCGGAAGCGCCGGCGCCAATCCCGGTGGATTGCGTCGCACACCATGCCGACGTCGGAGCCGGCCTTGACGATGAGGGGCTCGGCGAGATCCGCCTCCTTCCCCTGCGGCTTGAGGAACACCCGCATGAACCGGAGGGCCTCGTAGACCTCGTCCCGGAGGCGGGCCAGGCCGACGTCCTTCTCCGCGGAGATCGGTACGATCTTCCACCCCGGCAGCTTCGCCTGAAGGCCCTTCACGTAATCCGAACCGACGAGGTCGATCTTGTTCACGACGACGAACGCGCGCACGTAGACGCGGTTCCCCGCGAGGACGTCGATGAGCTGGTCCTCCGTGATGTCTTGCCGCACGACGACCGTCCCGTTCAGGTATCCCCATTCCCGGCAGATGTCGGCGACCAATCCCTCGTCCAACTTCGTCAGCTTGACCGTCGGGTTCACGGTCAGGCCGCCGCGATTCGCCTTCGTCAGGGTGACGTCCGCGGGCCTCTCGTTCAGCCGGATTCCGGCCAGGGCGAGCTCCTCGACGAGCACGTCGACGTGGGTCTCGAAGACGTCGATCATGAGCAGGATGAGGTCGCAGCCTCGGGCGACGGACAGGACCTCCTTGCCGCGGCCTCGGCCCTTCGACGCCCCGCGGATCAGGCCGGGCATGTCGAGGACCTGGATCTTCGCGCCGCGGTGCTCGAGGAGTCCCGGGATCACGTCGAGCGTCGTGAAGTCGTACGCCGCCACGGCGCTATCCGCGTCCGTGATGTGATTGAGGAGCGTCGACTTGCCGACGGACGGGAAACCGACGAGGCCCACGGTCGCGTTGCCGCTCTTCTTGACGGCATAGCTGCGGCCCCCGCCGCCCGACTTCAACCGGCGGACCTCGAGTTCGTCCTTCAGCCGCGCGACTTTCGCCTTGAGCTTGCCGATGTGGTGCTGCGTCGCCTTGTTGTACGGCGTCCGCTGGATCTCGTCCTCGATCGACTTAATCTGCTCCTCGAGCGTCGCCATGCGGAACGAAGCCAGCGGTCCGCCCCGCTAAAAAGGTTTCAACGCGGGCTGCCGCGGCCCTCACCACACCGTCCGAAGGCCCTCCGGCTCCAAGCCCTTCACCGCATAGAGCACGATTCGCCGAGATCTCGTCGTATACGGCGTTAGGTCGAGTCCGCCGAGGACCCGGTGGACGAAGAGCCCGGCGGCGTCGAACAGCTCCTTCAGTTCGGGGAAGGTGTAGGCGCGGACGGACGCGTGGTGCTCCCGCATGCCCGATCGGTCGATCACGATCTGCCGCGTCTCGTACCGCCCCCTCAGGACGTCGAAGGTGTCCTCGTACAGGATCACGCTCCGGTCCTCCCGGACCTGCCACGACTGGTGCGGGAGCGTGGGGACCAGGGACTCCCGGTTGAAACGCTCCATCAGGAACTTGCCGCGGGGCTTCAGGGCCCGCGCGACCTGGGCGAGCACCTTGCGGTCGTCCTCCGAGCGGTCGAAGTAGCCGAAGGATGTGAACAGGTTCACCACCGCGTCGAACTCCCCCTGGTAGGGCAAGTCGCGGATGTCCCCCCGCGCGAACGTGACCCGGACGGACGCCTTCCTCGCCGCAGCGCGGGCGACCTTCAGGAGGGGCTCGGAGAGGTCGTACCCGACGACGTCCATGCCGCGCTTCGCGAGTTCGATCGAGTGGCGGCCCGCGCCGCACGCCAAGTCGAGGACGCGGCTCCCGCGACGGAGGTGGAGGACCTTCTCGATCCCGTCGACCTCCATGCCCGTGGTCGTGTGCTCGTATTGCTTCAGATAGTCCGGGCCGAAGAACGTCTCATACCACGGCTTCGGTCGTCCCGCCGCTCTCCGACCCACGCCAGCGCCATCGGGACGAGAGGGCAAGAAACTTCCGCGGTCAGCCGCGCAGAATCCGAGTGCCCGCCTTGCCCGCGACGGCTGCGACCAACCCCGCGAGGTCCGTGATGACCGCGTGCTCGCCGCCTCCCTCGAGGAACGACACCGCGGCCTCCACCTTCGGCCCCATGCTCCCTGGGGGGAACTGCCCCGCGGCCAGGTGTTGTTTCGCCTCCTTGATCGTGAGGCGGTCCAGGAATTTCTGGGTCGGCTTCCCGAAATCGAGGGCGACCTGCGCGACGTCCGTGGCGATCACGAGATGCTTCCATCCGATCGAGCGTGCGAGGAGGGCCGCGGCGAGGTCCTTGTCGATCACGGCCTCGACGCCGACGAGCCGCCCGTCCCTTCGGACGACTGGGATGCCGCCGCCGCCCGCGGCGATCACGACCTGGCCGTCGCCCCCCGCGACGAGCTGCCGGATGGCTTCCGCCTCGACGATCTCCACCGGCTTCGGGGACGGGACGACGCGCCTCCAGCCTCCGCGTTGGTCGAAGACCATCTTCCAGCCTTTCGCCTTCTTCACGATGATCTCCTCCTCGCGGGTGTAGTAGGGCCCGATCGGCTTCGCCGGATTCGCGAACGCCGGGTCGGCGGGATCGACGAGGGTCTGGGTGAGCAGGCAGACGACCCCTCGGCGGATTCCGCGGCCCGCGAACTCGTTCCGGAGGCCTTGGGCGAGGAGATAGCCAATCTGGGCCTGGCTCTCCGCCCCGCACACGTCGAGGGGCATCGCGGGCACGAGGTGCCGCGACTCCTCGTTCTGCACGAGGATGTTGCCGACCTGGGGTCCGTTCCCATGCGTCACGACGACCTCATGGCTTTCCGCCACCAGGTCCGCGAGACGCACGCACGTGTCCTCGATCCGGCGGCGCTGCGCCGCCGCCTCTGCGGGCACCCCCGGGGGAAGGAGCGCGTTGCCTCCGATCGCGATGACGAGTTTCGACACGGACGACCTCGGGCGAAGGCCCGCGCTATTTTTCGAAGTCTATAAGAAGGTTCGGCAGTGGACGCGCCGCCTGAGAATGCGTTTTCCCGGGCGAGCCGCATACCTATTTATCGAGCGCCCGCATCGCCGCGTCATGTGAAGCGGGAGGAGCCGCTGGCGATCCTGGTAAAGGGGTTCCAGACGTTCCGAGCCACGCGCTGGTTCCGAATCACCTACTTGGTGCTCCTCGGGGTCATCGTCGCGCAGCTGTTTGTCTTCACCCAGAGCGCGCTCGTCTGCCTGATCGTCCTCCTGATCCCTATTACCGTATTCATCGTACCATACTGGCTCGGGGAGCGAAAGGCCCGGAACTTCGCAGGGAACGGATTCCTCGTGTTCCTCATCGCAATCCTCGTCGCCTCGGCGATGTCGACTCAGGCCGCCCTGGCCCAGGCGGACGCGGTGCCCCTTCGGAACTTCCCGGGTTTCCATTCGGCCCCGGGCTTGAACCTCTCGGACGGGTACGTGAGGCCCTATCACGGGACCCCGGGCCAATCCTTTACGTTCCGCGTGAACCTCACTACCTCTCGCGACAGTACTCCGCAGGCATACAATGTCTCCCTGAACCTCACGGCGCTGGACGGCTTCACCGTCTCTTCCACGTCATATCCGATGACTTATAGACCCGGACCAGGTAGTTCTTCGAACCCCAGGAACGGGACATGGTACGAAAGGAATGTGACCCTCGCCGGTTCCGTGTACATCTACAACTTCGCCGTGACGGATGGAAGCCGGAACTGGACTGAGACCGTGGGTGAATTCGGGCTATCTGGGACGTTGGGCCCCATCACGGCGTCGGGCTGGGCCTTCTACGGCTTCTTCCTTTACCTCCTCGTGCTGAACGTGTACGTGACCATCGAGTTCCTCTTCTACATCGGGATCGTCTTCCTCTTCTGGTACACGAGGAAAGCGAGGGAGCGCATGATCCGAGCGGGCCCCTCCGCCCGGGGGACGGCCCCGCCCCCGGAACGAGTGGAAAAACGGACCGCGGGGGAGACGAGGGCCGCGAAGGCCGCCGCCTTCACCTGCACAAATTGCGGCGCCGACGTAACCGAGGCGGACAAGAAGTGCCCGTCGTGTGGTGCCGAGTTCGAGGACTAGACGGCGTGGACCGGAACACTTTCACCGACCTCTGCGGATCCCATTCATCCCTCCGGCCTCCATAGAATCGATACGCGATTGTTTACGAGGAAACCTTAAATGGCACCCCCAGGCATGCGGGACCCGGGGATGGGGACGCCCCGCGTTCTCAGCTCCGCCCACCGGTAATCGTATGCCCTCCACCTCGATCGCGGAGGAACTCGCGAAGAAACAACGCGAGATCAGCGTGTCCGAGTTCTTCGAACGGAACAAGCAGATCCTCGGATACGATTCCCCGACGAAGGCGCTGCTCACCGTGGTGAAGGAGGCCCTCGAGAACGGGGCGGATGCGTGCGAGGAGGCGGAGATCCTCCCGGAACTCCTCGTCGAAATCACGAAGCGGGACAAGGACGAGTTCCTCGTCGCGGTGGAAGATAACGGACCGGGCATCGTCAAGAAGCAGGTGCCGAACGTCTTCGGACGGCTCCTCTACGGCTCCCGCTTTCACGCCCGTCGGCAATCCCGCGGCCAGATGGGACTTGGGATCTCGGGCGCGGTCATGTATGGGCAACTGACGACGGGGAAGCCCACGAAGATTCGATCCAAGACGGCCGAGGATGACGTGGCCTACGAGATCGAGCTCATCCTCGACACGAAGAAGAATCGGCCGAACGTCGTCTCCGAGGATTTCGTCATCTGGGAAAAGGCCCACGGCACGCGGGTCGAGATCCCGCTCAAGGGCCGCTACGTTGCCGGCAAACAGTCGATCCCGGAATACCTCAAAGCCACGGCGATCGTGAATCCCCATGCGCGGATCGTCTACAAGGCGCCGGACGGCGAGACGACCCTGTACGAGAGGGCTACGGAAGAACTGCCGCCGAAGACGAAGGAAATCCCTCCGCACCCGCACGGGATCGAACTGGGCACGCTCATGGCGATGATGAAGGAGACGAAATCGTACAAGCTCTCCGCCTTCCTCGAGACCGAATTTGTCCGAGTGTCGTCTCGCGTGGCGAAGGAAATCTGCGACGCCGCAGGACTCGAACCGGAGACGAAGCCGAAATCGCTCACCCTCGAGCAGGCGAAGGCCCTCCACGAGGCGATGCAATCCGCGAAGCTCATGGCGCCGCCGACGGACTGCCTGAGCCCGATCGGCGAGAGGCTCATCAAGCGGGGCCTCAAGAATGTCCTGGGCAACCTCCGTCCGGAGTTCTACGCCCCTCCGCTGACGCGAGACCCCGGGGTCTACGCGGGCAATCCCTTCCAGGTCGAGGTCGGCATTGTCTTCGGAGGGGACCTGCCGCCGGACCAACCGGTCGAGGTCCTCCGATTCGCGAACCGAGTGCCGCTGCTGTACCAGGCAGGCGGGTGTGCGCTCTACCAGGCCGTCTCGAATGTCGACTGGAGGCGATACGGGCTGGAGCAGCGAGGCGGTCAGGGAATCCCCTTCGGACCGGCCATCATCTTGGTACACCTCTGTTCCACCAAAGTCGCCTTCTCGTCGGAGGCGAAGGAGGCCGTGGCCCCGATCGACGAGATCATGACGGAGCTGGACCTCGCCCTGAAGGAGTGCGGTCGCCGCCTCAAGACGCACCTCACCAAGAAGGCCCACCGCGCGAAGACACGAGAGAAGTTCGACATCGTGCAGCTCATCCTGCCTCGAATCGCGGAGAAGTCCGCGAAGATCGTGAACAAGAAGGTCCCCTCCCTCGATGCGACAATCACGAAGATCATGGGCGTCGTGTGGATCGACGAGGCGATCGCGTACGACAAGAAACAGAAGCGGCACACGGTCACGATCAACGTCCACAACTTCACGTCCGCGGGTAAGAAGCTGAACCTGCATCTCCTCCTCCCCCGCGGCCTCGAGGCGAAATCGATCGAGCCCAAGCCCGCCGAGGTCCGGGACGACGGCAAGATCACCTGGGAGCTGAAACGGATCGACAGCGTCATGAAGGCGTCCATCACGTTCGTCCTGGACGGTCTCGACGAGGCGGAGTACGACGAATCCGACGTCTACGTGAGCGGGATCAATCCGAGCCTCGTGATCGGGGCCGAGCCGCTCCCGGGTGACTGGGAGCTGAACTACGCGGACTTCGAGGCGGAGGAAGCACCGACCGCGGAGGTCGAGGAAGAGGGAGAGATCGACTACGACGAGGCGGAGGAGGCGCTCGAGGATGACTAAGAAGAAGGCCGCGGCCTCGGAGGCCCCGCCGAACAAGGCGGTGGACGCCCTCTACGGCATAGCGAAGGAGATCTATGGGGAACTGGACGACGGACAGATCCCGAAGATGAAGATCCCCCTCCGGACGAAGGCCAACATCCGGTTCGACTCCAAGCACTCCGTGTGGAAGTACGGGAGCCTGATGGGCGTCCGGAGCGCGAAGAAGCTCAAAGGCGCCCTCATGCTCCTCCGGACGATGCACGTCCTCGAGTTCATCCGCGACATGATCCGCGAG
>DASQXV010000093.1:0-11008 GCA_035639595.1 Thermoplasmata archaeon
CGTCCTCCTGCTGCCGACGAGCGCGGCAACCGCCCTCGTCGAGGCCGCGGGCGGGATCGAGCCTCTCCCGTGGGACCAGACGATCCTCGCCGCCGCGGTCTTGGCCGCTGAGGCGATCGTCCTGTTCGTCCTCGGCGTCCATTGGGCCCGACGGATGGCCCGGGAGCGATGAGGGTGACCTTCGACTCGCGGCCCGTGCCGACGAAGGGACGTGTCCTCCCCGCCTGGGCGTGGATCGGTTGGCGATGGGTCTGGCGGAGCCCGGCCGCGGCGATCGTCCCCCTGCTGCAACCGTTCTTCTTCCTGTACTTCCTGCGGATGATCAGCCCCGCCGAGTATTTTCCGCTGCAGGTCGCGGGGGCGATGTTGTTCTCGACGCAGAACATCGGGAGCTGGTGCCTCTCCGATTCCGCGGCGTTCCGCATCGACCTTCGACTCCAGGACATCTTCGTCGCGTCGCCGCACGACAAGCTGCGGTACCTGTTCGGCGTCGCGTTCTCGAACCTGATTCCCGCGACGCCCGCCCTCCTGACCCTCGCGGTCATCCTCGCCCTCGTGACGCCCGTCTCGGTCCTCGGCTGGCTCGTCCTCGCGGTTGCGATCCTCACGATCTGGATCCTGTATTCCGCGATCGGAATCGCCGTCTCAAGCCGGCTTCGGAGCCAACGGGAGGTGTGGCCGGTCGGGAACCTCGTCTTCACCCTGCTCGGAATCCTGTCCCCGTTGTACTATCCCCTTTCGAGGGTGCCGGTCGTCTGGCAAGACGTGGCGCGCCTCCTGCCCACAACGTATGCGGCCTTGCTGGTCCAGGCCACCCTGGGCCTCGGCTCGGCCGATTCCGGGGACACGGCCTTGGACGCAGGCCTCCTTCTCCTGTCGACGCTCGTCGGGCTCGTCATCGCGTGGCGGCTCTACCAGTGGCGCGAGGCCTGATCCAGCCGCGGCGGTCACCGCAGGCCTCGCCGGCGGCGCTTGTCCCGCTCGTGCCGGCGGAAGCGGGGATCGCGGCGCCGCCGCCGCCACACGAGGATCCCCGCCAGGAATCCGAGGACGGCGGCGATCGGCAAGGAGTAGTAGAGCGGGAGGAACACCAATCCCGAGTTCACGACGACGGACAAGGTCGCCGTCCTCGTGTTGCCCGAGGTGTCCGTGACTCGGACATAGACCGTGTTCGGGCCTTCCGCGAGGACCAGGGTCCCGGACCACGAGATCGTGCCGTTCGCGCGGACCCAGGTCGTGCCGTCCGTGCTCAATTCGACCCGATCGACCGCGGCATCATCGGACGCGGTCCCGCTGACGGTCACGGTCGGCGAGGTCAGCACTGATCCGTTCGCCGGCGAGACGATCGCGACCGTTGGGAGGATCGTGTCCGGAGGGGCGCGCGGCGTGACGGAGACCTCCGTCGAACGCGGACCCTCCCCGAGTCCGTTCGAGCTGCTCACCTGATAGTAATACGTCCGGCCGTTCGTGACCGCGGTGTCCGTGTAGCTGAGGATGTCGCCGAGGCTCGTCAAGCGCGTGAGGGCCCCTGACGCGGTGCCGCGGTACACGGTGTATCCGGTGATCGCCGATCCGCCGATCGTGGCCGGAACCTGCCACGTCAACGTGACGAGGGCGTTCCCCGCGTTCGCTTGGACATTGCGGGGCGCGGACGGACGGCTCCCCGGGATGGCGGAGACCTCGCTCGACGGCGCTCCTTCTCCCGCCGAATTGACCGCGGTGACGTTGTAGAAGTAGGTCTGACCGTTCGCGAGTCCCGTGTCGTTGAAGGTCGGGCTTGGGCCGATCTCCGCCAAGAGGGTCTCGCCGCCCGACGTCGTCCCCCGATACACCCGATAGTTCGTGATCGGCGCCCCGCCGTTGAAGGCCGGCGCGGACCAGGAGAGATTCACGTAGCCGTCGCCCGCCGACGCGACGACGGCCTGGGGCGCGTCCGGCACCGTGGCTCGGGTCGTGTTGGACGCTTCGTTCGATCGGGGGCCCTCGCCCTTCGCGTTCACGCCGCTCACTTGATAGTAGTACGTCGTCCCGTAGGCCAGGCCTGTGTCCGTGTGCGACAAAATGTCCCCGTTGACCGTCGCGAGGAAGGACTCGCCTCCTGCAGAGGTCCCACGGTAAATCTTGTAGCTCAAGAGGGCCGCACCCCCATCCGACAAGGGCGGGGACCAGTCCAGGGTGATCTTCGTGCTGTCCCGGGTCGCCGTGAGCCGCAGGGGTGCCGACGGCCGAGTCTGCGGCGTCCCCGAGGCCTCGTTGGACCAAGCGCTCTCCCCCGCACTGTTCAGGGCGGAGACCGCATAGTAATACGTCACGCCATTCGTCAATCCGGTGTCGTTATAGTTGAGGACAGACGGGAGGAGCGAGATCAGGAACGTCTCGCCTCCGGAAGTCGTGCCGCGGTAGAGCCGGTATCCTGAGATTGGGGCGCCCCCCGAGTTCGCGGGGTCCGTCCAATTGACCACGACGAACGCGTTGCCCGCGAGGGCACCCGTGTTCCGCGGGGCGGTCGGCACGGTCGCCTGAGGCGTCGCGGCCGTCTCGTTCGATCGTGGTCCTTCACCCGCCGCGTTAACTCCGGAGACTTGGTAGTAATACGTCACATTGTTGGAGAGGGCCGCGTCCTTGAACACGAAGCTCTCGCCGACCTCCCGGAGGAACGACTCCGTGCCCGAGGTCGTGCCGCGGTAGATCCGATAGTTGGAGACCTCGGATCCGCCGTCGGAGGCCGGAGCGCTCCAGGCAAGGGTCGCCTCCCCGTTCCCGGGGAACGCTTGCAGGGATCCCGGGGCGCCGGGGAGATGCGGGTGATGGTACCACCAAGTCTCGTCGTTCGGGGTGTTCGCGACGAGGCCTCCGACCAGCACGATCCGATCCGACTCGGCGTCGTAGGCCATCGCATGTTGACGGCGCTCGGGAGGCCGGCTCCTCGGGATCGTGTCGGCCCAGCGGTTCGTTCCGAAGTCGTACGACCACGTGTGGTCATCGGGCCCGAGGACCGTCGAACCGCCGAACATGACGACGCGGTCCGATTCGGCGTCGTACGCCATCGCATGCTCCGACCGTGCGCTCGGCCGGGACGCCGGATTCCAATTCACCCAGGAGTCATTGGTGAGATCGTACGTCCAAGTCTCGTCGTTCGGCGCGTTCGCGACCACCCCGCCGAAGAGGACCACCCGGTCCGACTGGGCGTCGTAGGCGAGTGCGTGCTCCTGCCTCGCGGAAGGACGCGTCAGCGTAGCGCTCGCGATCCAGGTGTTGTTCGCGACGTCGTACGACCACGTGTCGTTGAGGGCGCCTAACGTCGAATTGAACCCGCCGAACAGGACGATCCGATCGGACCGTGAGTCGTAGACCATGGCATGTCCATACCGCCCGGGCGGGGCGACCACCGGGGCGACATTTGTCCATGCGTTCGCGTTCAGGTCGTAGGACCACGTGTCTGCGAAGACCGTCGCGCCGTCGTTCCCGCCGAAGAGGATGATTCGATCGGAGCGCGAGGCGTAGGCCATGGCATGTCCCCCGCGGGCCGGAGGCCGGACGGTCGGGTTCAGGTTCGTCCACGTGTTCGTGTTCAGGTCGTACGACCACGTGTCTCCGAGGGTCGAGGTGGGGCCGTTCCCCCCGAACAGGACGACCCGATCCGATTGCACATCGTAGGCCATCGCATGCCGCGACCGGGCGTACGGTTTCGTCGTCGGGTTCCGGTTCTCCCAGAGGTTCGCGTTGAGGTCGTACGACCACGTGTCGTCCAGGACCGCGGTCCCGACCGATCCGCCGAAGAGGACCACCCGGTCCGATCCGGAATCGTAGGCCGCCACCGGGTGCGACCGAGGGGAGGGCGGCAAGGCAGGATTCTGGTTCGTCCAGGCGTTCGTGAGGAAGGCGTACGACCACGTATCGCCCAGGTCGTTCCCGTTGGAGCCCCCGAACAAGACGACCCGACCCGACAGCGTGTCGAAGGCCATCGCGTGGCCCGCGCGAGCGGGAGGCGAGCTGGACGGGGCCATCGCCATCCACGTGGCCGACAGGGAGTCGTAGGCCCACGTGTCACCCATAAGATGTCCGGAGCAGTCCATGCCGCCGAAGAGCACCACGCGCGCCACTCCCGCGTCGTAGGCCATCGCATGGCCCTGACGGGCCGCAGGCCCTGAAGGCGGATTCAGGTTCGCCCATGTGTTCGAGTTGAAATCGTAGGCCCACGTGTCGTTGAGGAGCGAAGGACAACTGGCGCCGCCGAGCAGGACGACCCGGTCCCTGAGGGCATCGTACACCATCGCATGTCCCGATCGGGCGGACGGGTGGATGGTCGGGTTCATGTTCGTCCAGGTGTTGTTCTCGAGGTCGTACGCCCATGTGTCGTCCAAGGTGGTCGGGGCCATGCTCCCGCCGAAGAGGATCACCCGATCCGATTGCGCATCGTACGCCATCGCGGCGCCCGACCGCTCGGAAGGATGGCTTGCCGGGTTCCGGTTCTCCCAATGGTTCCTATCGACGTCGTACGTCCAGGTGTCGTCGAGCAGGCCGCTGATGCCCATCCCTCCGAACTGGACCATGCGGTCGGCTCGGGAATCGTACGCCGCCGCGGAGAGCTGCCGCGCCGCGGGCGTTGTGACCACATTCACATCCGTCCATGCGTTCGCGTCGTAGTCGTACGCCCAGGTGCCCGCCAGGTCTCCCAAAGCAATGCTCGTTCCGCCGAACACGATCAGCCGCTGGGCCGCGGCATCGTAGGCCGCGGCATGCCGATATCGGGCGGGGGGCCGCGTGGCCGGATTCTGGTTCGTCCAAGTGTTCGATTCGACATCGTACGCCCACGTGTCATCGAAGGCGCTGGTCCCGTTGAAGCCGCCGAACAGAAGGATCCGGTCCGCCCGCGAATCGTACGTCATCGTGTGCTGGTAGCGCCACGGCGGGCGGGGGCTCGGGACCCGGTTCGTCCATGTGTTGTTCACGAAATCATAGACCCAGGTCGACGTGACGACCCCGCCCCCACTCCCGCCGAACAGGACGACCCGATCCGACTGCGCGTCGTAGGCCATCGCGTGGCGGCTCCGGGTGGACGGCTGCGAGGCCGGGTTCCTGTTCGTCCACGTGTTGTTCGCGAGATCGTAGGCCCAGGTGTCGTTGAGTTCGTTCGTCCCGTTGCTGCCGCCGAACATGAGGATCCGGCTCGAGGCCGAATCGTAGACCATCGCGTGCCGGAGGCGACTCGACGGCCGTGAGGCCGGGTTCATGTTCGTCCACGTGTTGTTCGCCAGATCGTAGGCCCAGGTGTCGTTCAGCGGGGCCGCGGCCATCCCGCCGAAGAGCACGACGCGGTCGGCCCGGGCGTCGTACGCGAGGGCGAAATCGGAGCGACCCGGGGGACGGACCGCCGGATTCTTGTTCGTCCAACGGTTTAGGCCCAGGTCGAACACCCACGTGTCGCTCAGAGTCGACACATCCGGCGCCCCGAACAGGACGATCTTGTCCCCGCGGGAATTGTACGCCATGGCATCCCGTCCTCGGGAGGAGGGGCGCGTCGCGGGATTCATGTCCGTCCACGCGTTCGTGTTCACGTCGTACGCCCATGTGTCTCCGAGGTCGGAGGCTCCGCTCGTCCCACCGAACAGGACCACGCGGTCGGACTGGGAATCGTAGGCCATCGCGGGATAGGACCGCGCGAGAGGTCGCCTTGGGGGAACCAGGTTCGTCCACGTGTTCGTGTTCCGGTCGTAGGCCCACGTGTCATCGTAGACGCGTGCGCCCGTCCCTCCAAAGAGGATCGTCCGATCGGACTCCGAGTCATAGGCCATCGCGGGGTACGACCGGCCCCCGGGCGACGTCGGCGGGCTCAAGTTGGTCCAGGTGTTCGTGTTCACGTCGTACGCCCATGTGTCGCCCAGGTCCGTTGTGTTGTCGTTTCCGCCGAACAAGATGACCCGGTCCGATTTCGCGTCGTACGCCATCGCGTGGCGGTACCGCGCCGGAGGCCGGATCGCGGGATTCATGTTCGTCCAGGTGTTCGTCTCGAAGTCGTACGTCCAGGTGTCCGCGAAGACCGTCTTTCCATCGGCGGTCCCGCCGAACAGGACCACGCGGTCGGACTGGGCGTCGTACGCCATCGCGGACCGATACCGCGGGGACGGCCGCGTCCCCGGGTTCAGGTTCGTCCACGTGTTCCTACCCAAATCGAAGCTCCAGGTGTCGGCGAGCGTCGCAGCTCCGGTGGAGCCTCCGAACAAGATGACCCGATCCGATTGGATGTCGTACGCCATCGCGTGGCGGTTCCTCGCCGACGGCTTCGTCGACGGGTTCCAGTTCTTCCACGTGTTTGCGTCGAAATCGTAGGTCCAGGTGTCGTTGAGATCCGTGGCCCCGCTCGTGCCGCCGAACAGGACGACCCGGTCCGCCTTGGAATCGTACGCCATCGCGTGACGCAGACGTGAGAAGGGCCGGCTCGCCCCCCTCCATTCATTCTCCCCGGTCGGAGGGGAAGCGGGCGCCGCGTCGATCCCAGGGGGCGTGGGGTTCCCGATGGAATCGACCGCATCCATCGACGGGATGGCGGCGAGACCGCGATGAGGACTCACCTCCAACATGGAGAGCGACGGGATGGACAGGAGCAGACCGAAGGCTAAGGATAAGAGTGTCCGCGTCTGAACTGTCACGCCCCCTGCGGCAGATTCGTGGGGCACGTATAAGGGCCTTCTCCTAAAACATCGGGCGAGGAGAAACCGTCCGTCACTTGACCGGGCATCTCTCCGATGCGATATTAACGATGGCGATAACCGCAACGGAGGACGGACCGAATCTCCCGGCGAAAGAGGGACCGCATCCGACGCGTCCCTACGGACATCCGACCGCTACTTTGCCGTCGACGACACGACCGAGGCGATCGCCGTGCCGACCTCGCTGCACTTTGCATTCCCTCCGAGGTCGTAGGTGAGCCTCTTTCCTTCCGCTAGGGTGCGCTCGACCGCAGACTCGATCGCCATCGCCGCCTCCCGCAACCTTCGATCGTCCTTCCGCCGGGCCAACCAGTCGAGCATCATCTGGGTCGCCAGGATCATCGCGATCGGATTCACTTCGTCCTTCCCGGCATGTTTCGGTGCGCTGCCATGGATCGGCTCGAACATCGCGTGGCGCTCTCCGATGTTGCCTCCCGCCGCCATCCCCATGCCACCCTGAAGGACCGCGGCCAGGTCCGTGGCGATGTCGCCGAACACGTTCGACGTGACCGCGACGTCGTACGTCTCCGGGGAGCGGAGGAGCCACTGCTGGAAGGCATCGATGTAGGCATAGTCCCGCCCGACGCCCGGATAGAGCGCGGCGACCTCGTCGTAGACGGCGCGGAACAACTTGCATCCCGCCGTGACGTTCGATTTGTCGACGCACGTCACCTTCCGCGTCCCGTCGACGGGAGCGCCCTTCCGCTGGGTTGCGAGATCGAATGCGAACCGGATCACCCGCTCCGCGCCTTTCCGCGTGATCACGCGGCTGTCCACGGCGAGCTCCTTGACCCCGCCGCGGTCCAGGAAGCCGCGGGTCGGCGTGTACAGGCCCTCCGTGTTCTCTCGGACGATCACGAAGTCGACCTTCCCGGGCTCCCACACTTGTTTGAAGCCCGCGTGGATCTTGTGCCGTACGTTCGGGTAGAGCTTCGTCGGTCGGACGTTCGCATAGAGGTCCAAACCGAACCGGAGGCCGAAGACGACGCCGACGCCGGCGATGTCCCCGTTCGGCAGGACCGCCTCCGGAAGCCCGACGGCGCCGAGGAGGATCGCGTCCGCGGCCTTGCACGATTCGAATGCGCCGTCCGGCCACTCCTCCCCGGTGTCCAAGTAGTGCTGGCCGCCGCAGGGGAACGGGACGAGGTCGAAGGAAAGGCCGTAGGCGGCTTCGCTCGCCTTCAGGACCTTCACGGCCTCCCGCATCACCTCGGGCCCCACGCCATCGCCGGCGAGGAGGACGACCTTGAGGGCCATGGGGCGGCTGGAAGGAGAGGGCGAGCATAAGGATTCGGAGACCGGGTGGTAGCTGCTCAACTCGGACGGCTGTTAACCTTATTCAAGGTTGATTCGGACAACGGTTCGGCCCGGCCTCCCGGTGGCCTTTTCTGATGGAGCGACTTGGCCTCCTTCGATGTCCGGATCATCGCTCCCTCTTCCTCCCGATCTGCCTGTCCCGACGGACGACGGCGCGTGCGATCATCTTCCAGGAATGCGGCTCCCGTCCATCGTGTTGCGATCGACCTCGCGCCGCGACGTCGACCTGTCAAAGCTGCGTGGGACGACCGTCGTCTTCGTCTACCCGCATACGGGCCGACCCGAGGTCCCGACGCCGAGAGAATGGGATCTCATCCCGGGCGCGCGAGGGTGCACGCCGGAGGCGTGTGCGTTCCGCGATCACCACGGAGAACTTCGCGGACTGCATACCCGATTGTATGGCCTGAGTCGCGATCCGGCCGCCTGGCAGCGAGAGGCCGTCGAGCGACTCCGGCTTCCGTTCGAACTCCTGAGCGACGCGGATGGCGTGTGGTCGAACGCCATTCGGATCCCCACCTTTGACTTCCAAGGCCAAACCTTCCTGAAGAGGCTCACCCTCGTCCTCGAGGACGGCCGCGTCAGGAAGGTGTTCTATCCCGTCTTCCCGCCGGACCGCCATCCGGAGACGGTCATCGCATACCTCCGGACGTCGTAACCCTCAGGCCTTGGACGCCGTTCCGAGTTCCTTCCGGAGCTTGGGCACCAGCCCGCCCGCCTCGAGGATCTCCAGCACGTTCGCGGGCAGCGGCGTGAATCGCAACGTGACCTCGGAAGGGAGTCGGACTTCACCGCCCGCCAGATCGAGCTCGATCTCATCGCCCGACTTGACCCGACCCGATAGGCCGGGGCACTCGACCACCGGGAAGCCGAGGTTGATCGCATTCCGAAAGAAAATGCGCGCGAACGACGTCGCGAGGATCGCGGAGATCCCGAGCGTTTTCAATGCAATCGGCGCTTGCTCGCGGCTCGAGCCGCATCCGAAATTCGCGCCTGCGACGATCAGGTCTCCGGGCTGCACCTTCTTCGCCCAACTCGGATCGACCGCCTCGAACGCATGTTCCGCGAACACCTTGGCATCCGTCGTGCCCAGGTACTTGCCCGCGATGATGTGGTCCGTTGAGATGTCGTCTCCGAAGGTCCAAGCGCGACCGCGGAAACGGGTCTGCACGGGCTACACCGTCCGCGGGTCCGTGATCTCCCCATGGATCGCGGACGCGGTCACGGTCCACGGGCTCGCCAGGTAGACCTGCGCCTGCGGCGAGCCCATGCGCCCCGCATAGTTCCGATTCGTCGACGAGATGCACACTTCGTCCCCCGCGAGGGTGCCGAGGTGCCCGCCAAAGCACGGTCCGCACGTCGACGACGTGAACGTTGCGCCCGCGTCCAGGAAGACCTCGACGAGCCCTTCCTTCAAAGCCTGGCGGTAGATGATCTGCGAGGCCGGCGTGATCTGGAACCGCACCCGGGGCGCGACCTTCTCGCCTCGGAGGAGCTCGGCCGCAATCCGGAGGTCCTCGATCCGGGCGTTCGTGCACGAGCCGAGGAACGCGACGTCGATCTTCGTCCCCGCGACGTCCTCGACCGGCTTCAGGTTCGCGGGATTCGAAGGACACGCGACCTGCGGCCCCATCCCGTCGACGTCGAAGTCGTAGGACTTCTGGAACGTCGCATCGCCATCGGATTGAATCGGGGTGAAGGGCCCCCCGGCGTGGGCGAGGTATTCCCGCGTCACCTCGTCCGCCGCGATCAGGCCGACCTTCGCGCCCATCTCCGTCGTCATGTTGCAGAGGACAAAGCGCTCGTTCATCGGGAACGAGGTCACCGTCGGACCCATGAACTCGACCGCGGCGTAGCGGGCCCCGTCGTCGCCGGTCGTGCCGATCACCTTCAGGATGACGTCCTTCGCGCCCGTGCGCCGCCCGAGCGTCCCGCGGACGTGGACCCGAATCGTCTCGGGCACCCGGAGCCAGAGCCGTCCCGTCGCCATGACCGCGGCGGTGTCCGTGGCCCCGATGCCCGCCGCGAACGCCCCGACCGCGCCGACCATGTTCGTGTGGCTGTCACTCCCGATCACGAGGTCCCCGGGATGCGCGTAGCCGCGCTCCGCGATGAGCTGGTGGATGATCCCGTGGTCTCCCACGTCGTGGAACCGGCGGATCCCTTGCTTGTGGCAGAAGTCGCGGATCGTCTGGTGCATCTTCGCGATCTCCGGCGTCGGCGGCGGCACCCAGTGGTCCAGGGTGACGACGATCTTCTCCGGGTCCCAGACCTTCATCGTCCCGATCTCGTGGAAGGGCAGGAGCGCCATCGCGAGCATCTCGTGCATGTACAACAGGTCGACGTCGACATCGACGATCTGTCCCGGCCTCACGGGCGGGCCATGGCTGGCGCGGCAGAGGATTTTCTCGGAGATCGTCTGGCCCGTCATGGGACCGCGAGATGTCAAGGGGCAGCGGCCCGTATAAACATGGCCATCGAGGATGGATCGGGAGGCGCGAGGGGTCGGCTCACGGGAGGTCCGCGTACTCCGCGGCGATGACGTTCGCGAGGCGCGCGAACGCCCCTTCCACGTTGGCGCCGGTCTTCGCGGAGGTCCAGAAGACGGGGGCCCCATACGTCGCCGCGAACCGAGCGACCTCCTCGTCCGAGTACGCGGCTTGGTCGGTCAGGTCCGACTTGTTCATCGCGAGGACGAGCGGGACGCTTCCGGCGATGGTCCGCACGGTCTCGATCCAGGGTCCCAGGGCCTCGAGGGTCGGGCGACGCGTGACGTCGGCCACGGCGAGGATCCCCCGAGCCCCGATGAAGTAGGCGTCCTTGAGCAGATCACGGAAGCCCTCCTGGCCCATGAAGTCCCAGATCGCGAGGTGGACCTCCATCTGACCCTTCCCGGGGAAGTCCAGGACCAACTCCTTCTTCGACGTCTTGACCCCCAAGGTCGTGATGTAGCGGTCGTCGAACTCGTTCAGCACGCACCGCCG
>DASQXV010000094.1:0-8604 GCA_035639595.1 Thermoplasmata archaeon
GGCAGGAGCGGCTGGCCCCGGACATGGTGGAGAAGGACTTCGCGGCGATGTCCGCCCACGGGTTCAACGTCGTGCGGATGTACACCGCGCCACCTCGATGGGTCCTCGACGCCGCGTGGAAGCACGGCCTTCGGATGATGATCGGCTTGAATTGGGGGGAGCACATGGTCTTCCTGGGCGTTCCCCGGAGGACCCGTGAGATCGAGGCCCAAGTCCGGGACTGGGTCCGTGCGTGCGCGGGCCACCCGGCGGTCTTCTGTTACGTCGTCGGAAATGAGGTCCCCGCGACGCTCGTCCGCTGGCACGGACGAAGGCGTGTGGAACGGTTCATCGAGCGCCTGTACCGGATTGCGAAGGAGGAGGACCCGGACGCCCTCGTGACGTACGTCAACTACCCGTCCACGGAATACCTGCGCCTCCCCTTCCTGGACTTCTTCTGTTTCAACGTCTACCTCGAGTCCGACGAGACCTTCGCCGCCTACCTCCCGCGGCTCCACACCCTGAGCGAGGATCGCCCCGTCGTCCTCGCCGAGATCGGCCTCGACACGCTGCGCGGGGGCGAGGCCCGACAAGCCGCGATGCTCGGCGCCCAGGTCCGGGCCGCGTTCCGGGGCGGATGCTCGGGGGTCGTCGTCTTCTCGTGGACGGACGAATGGTACCACGGGGCGCATCGGGTCGAGGACTGGGCCTTCGGGTTGACGAGGCGGGATCGGACGCCAAAGCCCGCCCTGACGGCCGTGGCGCGGACCTTCGCGGAATCCCCTTTCCCGCCGGGCGTCCGGTGGCCCAAGATCTCGGTCGTCGTGTGCACGTACAACGGCGCCGCGACGATCCGCGACACCCTGGAGGGCCTGCGGGCCCTCGACTACCCGGACTTCGAGGGGATCGTCGTGAACGACGGCTCGACGGACGGGACCGCGAGGATCGTCTCGGAGTACCCGTTCCGGGTGATCTACGAGGAGAACCAGGGGCTCAGCCGCGCCCGGAACACGGGGATCGAGGCGGCGACCGGAGAGATCGTCGCCTTCATCGACGACGACGCGTACCCCGACCCCGACTGGCTGCGGTACCTCGCCCTCGCCTTCCTCTCGCGCGATTGCGTGGCCGCCGGCGGGCCGAACCTCGCTCCCCCGGGCGACGGGTGGAGGGCGGACGCGATCGCGAACGCTCCGGGGGGCCCGAATGCGGTCCTCCTGTCGGATGACATCGCGGAGCACATCCCGGGGTGCAACATGGCGTTCCGCAAGGACGCCCTCGTGGCGATCGGCGGGTTCGATCCTCGCTTCCGGACCGCGGGAGACGACGTCGACGTGTGCTGGCGGCTGCGGGACCGCGGCGGCGTGATCGCGTATGCGCCCGCGGCGCTCGTGTGGCATCATCGCCGCGCCTCGTTCCGCCGATTCTGCCGGCAGCAGGCCGGCTACGGGAAGGCGGAGGCCCTCCTCGAGGCGAAATGGCCTTGGAGGTACAATGCGCTCGGACAGGCCCGCTGGCAAGGACGCATTTATGGAAAGGGTCGGGCCCTGGATTTCTCCTCGATTAAGGGGCGGGTGTACCAGGGGGTCTGGGGGACCGCCCCGTTCCAAGCCCTCTATCAACGGCACAATTCCCGGTGGGCCCTCGCCCTCATGCCCGAGTGGTACCTCGGCATCGCCTTCCTTGGCCTCCTGAGCGCCCTCGGCTTCGGATGGAGCGCCTGGATCCTCATCGCTCCGGCTCTCCTGGTCGCCATCGGTCTCCCGGCCGCGCAGGGATTGTGGAACGCGCTCCGTTCGAACCTCGCGCCCCGCCGTCCGAGGACGCTCGCGGGGCGGGTCGTCATGCGCGCCGCAATCTTCGTCCTGCATCTGGTGCAGCCCGTCGCGCGCCTGTGGGGGAGATTGCGTGAGGGCTTGACCCCGTGGCGTCGACGCGGAGTTCGCACCCGGCCGCGGTATCGATCGGTGGAGTTGGGCTTCTGGCGGGACCAGCGAGAGCTTCCCGAGACAACCCTGAGTGCGTTGCAAGCCGCCCTCCGGGAATCGGGTGCCATCGTGAGGCCCGGAGGCGACTTCGACTCGTGGGACCTCGAAGTGCAAGGAGGTTTGTTCGGCGCAAGTCGCCTCCTGCTCACAATCGAGGAACACGCGCCTCAGAAACAGCTTCTCTGGTTCCGAATCGTTCCCGAATACTCACGGCTCGCCTTCATCCTCGGCGGCCTCTTGACGGCGGTTTCGGTCGGCGCCTTTGCCTCCGGGTCGTCGTGGCAAGGTGCAGGGTCAGCGATCATTCTGGCCCTCCTCATCCGGCGGACCATCGCGGACACCGGATTTTCGGGCGGTATCCTTCGGGAATCCCTCAAGCGGTTTGAGCCCCCGACCGCAGGCGAGGCCCAGGCCCCTTCCGCGAGGCCGGCGCCGATGGAGTGAGAGCCACCCGCCTGCGGCTGGGACTACTCGCATCGCGCCCCCCGTTTGCCTGAGGGGAATTCTCGGGTGGAGATTGGAGTCGTCGACAAGGACGGCAAGGCGTTGTTGTCGGAGAGGAATCGAATTTTTCTCCAGTCGCGTCCGCCGAGACCTTCGGTTACTCGATTCGGCTCAGTCCGTTCGCCCTGCGTACGAGTCCTGCGTTGGTGTTGCCGTGACACGCCGTGTCTCGAATCGCTTTAATTATGTTCGCGCACACAAGGAGTCCATTCTAGCCGCAAGGGTTGATACCCGAGAGGGCTGGACACGACATCGGAATCCTCCCAGGAAACCTGGGCCGCCATGGGCGGTCCTCGGCGGGGATCGGGTGTGGACGATGACCAGGGTTCTGATTACCGGCGGAAACGGATTCATCGGAAGCCACTTGGCCGAGCGCCTTGAAGAATCGGGGGACTCGGTGAGACTGTTCGACCTCGGGTTTGGCACGAACGTCGAGGGTTTGAGCTGCCAGAAAGTCCGAGGCGATGTCCGAGATTACCTCAGCGTGAAGAATGCCGTTGAAGGCATGGACGCGGTCTTTCACCTCGCCGCCGTCTCCCGCGTCGCCTGGGGCCAAGAGGACCCGCACACTTGTTGGCACACGAATGTCGCGGGGACGATGAACGTCTTGGAAGCGTGCGCCAGGTCGGATTCCCGGCCTGCGCTCTTCTACGCCTCGAGCCGGGAGATCTACGGGGAACCCGAGACCCTCCCGGTGAACGAGTCCGCCGCCGCGAATCCGATCTCCGTCTACGGGGTGACGAAGCTCAGCGCGGAGCGCGCCTGCCGCTCGTATTCCAGGGCCGGCGGCCATCCGGAGTCGATCGATCAAGTCGTGTTTCGCTTCTCCAACGTGTACGGGAGCGAGAGGGACTTGCCGGAACGGGTGATCCCGACGTTCTTGGGGAAGGCCCTACGCGGCGAAGACATCACGCTCTTCGGCGGGGACCAGACGCTGGACTTCACGTTCATCGACGACACGGTCCGTGGGATCCTCCTCGCATACGAGGCCGCCTTGGACCATCATCCCGAGGTGATCGGGGAGGCGTTCCATTTCGTGACGGGGCGGGGCGTTTCCGTCTCCGAGCTGGCCCGGATGATCGTGAAGCTGACGGACTCCTCGTCCCGTATCCGCCGGGGATCGTCGAATGGATTCGAGGTACGCAGGTTCGTTGGGGATCCCTCGAAGGCTCGTCGGATGCTCGGCTTTCAGTCCCAAGTGAGGCTCGAGGAAGGGCTGAAGGTGCTCCGAGACCGCAAGTTGAAGGCGACGGTCGACCTGAACCCTGTGGCGGCCTGACATTCCTCTCATCCCAGACGCGGCGAAGTCATGAGCGCGGTCCATGCGACGGAGACAGCGCCGGCTCAGCGGAGCGTCACCCCGGGGCGTCCCACGGTCCGGGGGAAGTTCCTGTTCGTCGGCGACGAGAAGTTCTGGGTCCGTGGCATCAGCTACGGCACCTTCTACGTAGACGAAACCGGCCAGGAGCGACTGACGCCGGAGACCGTGGAGAGGGACTTCTCCCAGATCGCGGCGAATGGGTTCAACGTCGTGCGCGTCCACCTGGGGCCACCTCGCTGGCTCCTCGATACGGCTTGGAAGCACGGTCTCCGTGTGATGGTCGGACTCAACTGGGGAGAACACATGGCCTTCTTGGACGAACCGGGAAAGGCCGAGGAGGTTGAGGCGCGGATCCGCAACTGGATCCGGACCTGCGCGGGCCACCCGGCGGTGCTTTGCTACACGATCGGGAACGAGATTCCCGCCGCGATCGTCCGCTGGCACGGACCACGCCGAGTGGAACGCTTCATCGAGCGTCTCTATCGGGCCGCGAAAGAGGAGGACCCAGGCGCGCTCGTGACCTACGTTAGCTACCCGTCGACGGAGTACTTGGACCTCCCGTTCCTCGATTTCTTCTGCTTCAACGTATACCTCGAATCCGAGCGCGCGTTCGAGCAATATCTCGCGCGGCTGCACAGCCTGAGCCAGGACCGGCCCGTGCTGCTCAGCGAGATCGGGCTGGACAGCCTCCGCGCGGGAGAGGAGCGACAGGCCGCCATGCTGGAGTCCCAGGTCCGATCGGCCTTCCGACTCGGCTGTGTCGGGGTCATCGTCTTCGCATGGACCGACGAATGGTACCACGGAAAATATCGGGTTGAAGACTGGGCCTTCGGGATCACGACCCGGGATCGGACCCCGAAGCCGGCGCTCCGGGCCGTGGCCCGCGCCTTCGCGGATTCTCCCTTCCCCGCGGACGTGCGATGGCCCAAGATTTCCGTCGTCGTCTGCTCGTACAACGGGGCCTCCACGATCCGCGACACCCTGGAGGGCCTGCGGGCCCTCGATTATCCCGATTTCGAGGTGATCGTCGTGAACGACGGGTCGACCGACGCGACCGCCGAGATCGCGTCCGTCTACCCCTTCCGGGTCATCGACGAGGAGAACCAGGGGCTCAGCTGCGCCCGGAACACCGGGATCGAGGCGGCGACCGGAGAGATCGTCGCCTTCATCGACGACGACGCATACCCAGATCCCCATTGGTTACGGTTTATCGCCCTTTCCTTCCTGGCATCCGACTGCGTTGCCGTGGGCGGACCGAACCTCGCGCCGCCCGACGACGGATGGAGGGCCGCCGCAGTCGCGAACGCACCCGGCGGGCCGAACGCGGTCCTCCTCTCCGACACGGTTGCGGAGCACATCCCGGGGTGCAACATGGCGTTCCGCAAGGACGCCCTCGTGGCGATCGGCGGGTTCGATCCTCGCTTCCGGACCGCGGGAGACGACGTCGACGTGTGTTGGCGGCTGCGCGACCGCGGCGGCGTCATCGCGTATGCGCCCGCGGCGCTCGTGTGGCATCATCGCCGCGGCTCGATTCGTCGCTACTGGAAACAGCAGGTCGGCTACGGAAAGGCGGAGGCCCTGCTCGAGGCGAAGTGGCCCTGGCGGTACAATTCCCTGGGGCAGCTGAGCTGGCAGGGGCGAATCTACGGACGCGGCCTCTCGATGGATTTCTCATCCATCGGCGGGCGGATCTATCAAGGCGTCTGGGGGACCGCGCCCTTCCAGTCCCTCTATCAGGCCCGCGACTCGCGGTGGTCGCTTGCCCTCATGCCTGAGTGGTACCTGGGAGTGGGACTCCTCGCGCTGCTATGCGCTCTGAACGCCGGCTGGTGGGCTTGGGTCCTGTTCGTCCCCGCCCTCTTCGCCGCCATCGCCCTGCCATTGGCCCCGGCCACGATCAGCGCGGCCCGAGCGACGCCTCCACAGGACCGTACGTGGAAACGCGGAGGACCTCTCGGATTCCGCGCGGTCGTCCTGTCGTTGCATGTCCTGCAGCCGCTCGCACGGCTCTCGGGCCGTCTTCGAGGAGGGCTCACCCCGTGGCGGCGGCGCGGCGCGCGTACGCGACCCCGGTACCGGTCGATCGATCTGGCCTTCTGGCGGGATCGATGGGAGGCCCCCGAGACGACCCTCGGCGCATTGCTGGAGGATCTCCGCCAAGCGCGGACGATCGTACGTACCGGAGGCGAATTCGACGCGTGGGACCTGGAGGTCCAGGGAGGACTCTTCGGCCGTAGCCGCCTCCTGCTCGCGGTGGAGGAACATGCGCCGAAGAAACAGCTTCTTCGGTTCCGGATCATCCCCCGTTGTTCCCGGTTCGCGGTCGCCATCGTGGCCTTCCTCTCCACGCTGTCCGTCGCCGCGTTCGGGTCGACTGCCTGGTTCCCTGGCGCGGTCTCGATGCTTGCCGCGCTTCTCGTCGCTACCCGCGCCGTTGGCGACGCGGGTTTTTCAGGCGGCATCCTCCTCGAGGCCCTCCGGCGGTTCGAGCCGGCTTCACGACTCGAGGCTCCAGCTTCGGCTCCAGTGCCAGCGAACGGAGGAGCCGGTTGAAGGCGGTCAGGCGATCCCGCAGAAGGTTGCCCAGTCGGGCCCAGCTCGCGAGGGGCCTTTCGACCGTCTTTCGGTCGAGTCCTTCGGCCAACGGGGCTGTCGAAATCTTGGACCGCAAGGCGAACCCGTATGAGAGCACCTTCCCAAGCGAGATCGTGACGTGTCGGGTCGCGGGGAACGGGGCCCGGCTGCGTCTCTTCATCAAGTACGGGACGGAGGAATTCGACGGAGGCTTCGGCCACCGCGGGGACGTTTCCTACGAGGCAAGGGTTTACCGCGACGTCCTTCAACCGCTCCGGACGACGACCCCCACGTTCTATGGCCTCTACCGCGACGGGGGTAGCGGGACCCCCTGGTTGATCACCGAATACCTGCGGGGCGTCCAGTCCAGCCATTCCCACGATCCCAACGCGACGGTCCGCGCCGCGGAGTGGATTGGCCGGTTCCATGCGGCGTTCGAGCGACGCCAGCGAGACGCCCAGCTGCGCTTTCTTCGCCGCTATGATCGCGCGTACTACCTGGGTTGGGCCCGCCGAACGGACGAACTGTTCGCCCCCTTCAAGGGCCGTTTCCCCTGGCTTTCCCCGATGTGCCGCGAGTTCCGAACGCTCGTGCCGCGCCTGCTTGCCGCGCCGAAGACCGTCATTCATGGCGAGTACTTCGGTCTCAACATCATCTATCGAAATGGGACCTGCGGGACCACGGACTGGCAGTCCGCAGCGATCGCTCCGGGCGAGATCGACGTGGCGTCGGTCACGCATTCCTGGCCCCGAGAACTCGTTCGGAAGAGCGAGCGCGCGTACATCCGGGCGCGGTGGCCCCAGGGAGCGCCGGAGGACTTCGAGGACATCCTCGATGCGGCCCGGGTCTACATGAACCTGCGGTGGCTCGGAGATCCGGGCCTGATGACCCCGCGGTTCGGACCTTCCGGCCGGCCGGTCGCACCGACGAGGGCGAAGAAATTCCTGAAGGAGCTCTACCTCGTGGGGGAGAAGCTCGGAGTCATTAGCTGAGTCCGCACTCCCGGTGACGAGGCGTCTCACAGGGAGAGGAGCGCTTCGTCGAGCATCCGATCCGCCCACTCGGGCTCGGAAGGGACCCGCTTCCTCAAATCTCGGAAGGCTCGGTGCATGCACTCGACGCCCTTGTAGAAGGGGAGCTGCAACCGGACATCCCGTACCGCATGCGACGCGTACGCCCGGACAAAGGCCTCAACCGCGACATCGTGGGCGCGAAGGGTCCCGCGCTGCTTGAGGCCCAATCGCTCGAGGGAGACAATGAACCACGCCATGTCGTAGGCCGGGTCCGCGATTCCATACTCATCCAAGTCAATCGTCACGGTCCGCGTGCCGCTGAGGATTACATGTTCGGGCATGAAGCTCCCGTGGGAAGCGCAGAGTCTCAGGCCATCCCCGTCCGGCAGCGCGTCTTCCAGCTTCTGCACCGCAGCGTCGGCCTTCGTCGACAGCGAGCCTCCGAAATCCCGGATCTGGTCGGTCCAGAACCGACACCGCGCGATCAGCTCCTCCGGTGTCCGAGTGTCGCGTAGACGAGGGGCGTTCGCGTGAAAGTGGGCGAGCCATGTCCCGCATCGTTCCATGGCGGCGACCTGTTCGGGAGGGCTTCCGGCCACGGCGATTTCCATCACTTGGGTTCCGCGCACTCGTTCTTCGAGGAGAATGTTCAATGGACGCAGATAGTCGATGGGTTCCGGGATCGCGAACTCGGCATCCGATCCGAAATCCGATCCCGCCACCGCACGCATCGTTTCGAACACGTCGGAACGGTCGGTTTCGTAGACCTTCGCGATGACGCTTCGCCAGCCGTCCCTCGTCTGCACGGATGTTTCGAAGGTACACCGATCCTTGTGACCCTTGAGCACCGCGAGGCGAATTTGTCGCCGACCTTTATCGCGGGACGGAAACAGACGATCGAGTTTCGCACGGAACTCGTCTCGATCGAGGACGGCCGTGAATCGCTGAACGGCTTCATTCGTCCGGCTCGAGGGGATCACGTTTTGGAGGCCTCCTCGTGGGAAGGAATGGCGATCGATTCGGGCCGAACCAGCGGCGTTTGGACGGGATCTTCATTCGGCCCTCCCATGAACGGAACATGCGGCTCAGGAGTCATCGATCACGATTGGCATGCTCGGAGTTGGCCTGGGGTTAAGAACGTCGTCGATGCACGTGTGTGGCTTTGTGATGACGCGAGGCAGACCCGCCAGGCATCGAGAGCCAGAGAGGCGCGACTCGGCCACCCACC
>DASQXV010000095.1:0-2748 GCA_035639595.1 Thermoplasmata archaeon
CCCGCCTCCCTTCCGCCCGGGAGGGGGAGGTTCCTTCCTCTTCGCGTCGATGTTGCTGCCCGTCGGGTAGTCGCCGGGCAGGCGCTCCGCGAGGAACTGCGTGATGTCCATCACCTTGTATCGGTACCGCTCCTCCGAGGGCCGCCACCGGTTCTCGTGGTGCAAGCATCCGAAATGGGTGAGGCACTTCGGGCACGCGGTGAGCAGGTAGTCCGCGTCCACGTCGACCGCCTCGTCCATCCGCTTCCGGGTGAGGCCCTTCGTCTTGTCGTTGCAATACATCATCTGCGCGACGCCGCAGCACTGGGCGTCCGCGCGGAACGTCTTGAGCTCGACGAGGTCCGCGTTGTCGACCCGCTTGATGAGCTCCCGGGGCTCCTCGAACACGGGGCCGATCGGCATCTGTCGCCCGGAGCGGCAGGGGTCCTGGAACGCGACCCGGATCCGCTTCGCGGTCTCTGCCTGGGGCGGGATCCGGAGGCCCCGCTCGAAGAGGAACTGCGTGATGTGGACGACCCGCACGCCGTCCAGCTTGTAGTCCAGCTTGAAGGTCCGGTAACCTTCCGCACAGGACGTGATGAACGTCTTCACGCCGAGCATCTTGATGATCTTCGTGTTGTAGTCCCGCATCCGCTCGAAGACGTCGACCTTACCCTGCCACAGCTGGTCGTGGCCGCAGCACTTCATGAACGACCGGTCCAGGATCATCGGCTGGATGCCTACGGCCCGGAGGAGCTTGACGGACGAATCGAAGATGATCCCGTGGTTCGTGTCCCCGTAGTTCATGTGGGAGAACTGCATCTCGACGTCGTAGTAGTCGACGCAGCCCGGATAGTACGCGTATTCCGACTTGTGCTCGACCTTGATCTCGGGGACGGTCAGGTCCTCCGCCTCGCTGTCGAGGACCCGGAACATGACCGGGTGCGGGATCGTCCGGCCGGGGCCGAACTCCGTGTCCATCACTCGCCCTTCCCCCCGTCCGCGGCCATCGCGGCGTGGACCTTCGCCCGCTCCTCGAGGATGTAGTCGCTGTACTGGATGTCCAAGGGGCAGACGGCGCTGCACGCGTCGCAGGCGAGGCAGGTCCACAGGGGCACGCCGTCGTGCTGCTTTTTGAACGTGTTGTACACGAGGTTTAGCCCGCCGAGGGCGTCGTCCTCGACCTTCGTCACGGGGCACACGGTGTGGCATTTCCCGCATTGGTAGCATTCGTTCAACAGGTACTCGTACGAGCTGTACGGCCTCCGCGTCCCGAGCCAGACCGTCAGGACGCCGAAGAGGGGCATGAAGACCAGCGTGTTCATGTTCGGCCAGAGGACGGAGAGGACCCATCCGAGGGCGTCGCGCGGCCCGATGGAGGGAAGGACGAGGATGTATCCCGTGAGGCCGAAGAGGCCCACGGCCCCGAACCAGGTCGAGATCTTCCGGGTGCGCGTCTCGGGGTCCCGCAGGAGGGAGACCAGGGAGACGACCAAGGGGACGATCAGGAGGCCCATGCCGACGAGGATCCAGGGCAGGAAGCCCCGGGCGACGGGATCCATCCCGTCCGGCGCGGTGAGGATCCGCGCCGCGTCGGCCACGGTGATCAGGGTCAACCCGCCCGTGTAGGGCAGGAGCCACTGCCGCATCGGCCGGTAGGCGAGCCGGCGGAGGGCGATGTACGACGTCAGGCCGACGAGGATCGGCGGGATCAGGAAGAACCACTTCATCGTGAAGTCGGGCAAGAGGGCCGTGTGGTTCGGCGCGAGCCAGCGCTGGGCCACGACCTCTCGGATCGAATAGAGGGAGGACGTGAACACGAAGGCGATCCCCATGAGCCCGACGGCGGAGCGGATCGGCGCCTTCGCGGGACGAGTCTCCCGGCCTCGATCCAGGAACGGGAGGAAGAAGAGGGGGATGACCGGGATCGCGCTCAACAGGTCGCCCCAGAACGCGGCGTTGAACTTCGCCTCGAACGGGGTGCCGGCCCCCATCGTGAAGGTCGGGAAAATGTCCGCGACCTTCAGGAGACCCCAAGAGAACAGGAGGTACCAGTCCGGGACGATCAGCTCCGAAAGCTGCGGGCTCCGCGCGGGCCCGAGGAACGGGGTCACGTAGGCGGAGAGGAAGAACATGATCGCGACGAGGAGGAAGATGACGACGAAGTCCCGGGCCGCCTCCTGCGGGAAGAAGGGGATGCCGGGCTGATGGTCTCGGCGCTCCGGCCCGTACTGGGCCGGGAACCCGGGACGCCCCTCGAGGATCTTTTCCTTGACGTGCTCGATCTCCATGGATTCACCTCAGTGGGGCTCCGCGACGCCCTGCAGCCACACGAGCGCCATGTGCAGGACGACCAGGCCGATGAAGATGAGGGGCAGGATGAACACGTGGAACCAGTAGAACCGGAGGATGTAGACCCCGGAGAGGGTATTGGTGTCCCCGAAGAGGAAGATCGCAAGCTGGTCCCCGATCGTGGGGGACGCGCGGCTCATGTTGATTCCGATGTTCGCGGCGCCTTCGCTCAGGTTGTTCGCGGGCAGGAGGTATCCCGAATACCCGAACGCGAGGGTGAGCAGGAGCAGGACTACGCCGAGGAGCCAGTTCAGCTCCCGCGGCTTCTTGTAGGCGCCCGTGAAGTAGACGCGGCACATGTGGAGGAAGGTCGCGGCGATCATGATGTGCGCGGCCCAGTGGTGCATCCCGCGGACGATGAATCCGAAGGGGATGTCGTTCATGATGACCAGCATGGACCGCCACGCGGGGTTCGTG
>DASQXV010000096.1:0-2043 GCA_035639595.1 Thermoplasmata archaeon
GAACGGGACGTCCTCTATCTCGCTTGCCCTTGACGAATGGAAGGGGTTCGGTAAGGCGTTGCGGGCCCGGGATCCCACGCCGTCCGACGATTTACTTCGAGAGAGAGATAGGGGTGCTGGCGCGCGCATTTCGATTCGCCCCTCGTTGTGGGGGTGCAGCATGGACTCGTCCCCTTCGAAAGAATGGGCGCACGAGGCGTTCATGGGAGAGAAGGCCCGGGATCCGGTTCGCAGGCCCTAAGTAACCCCGAGAGTCCCGTCTTGAGCTACTGATGGGTCCGAGACAGGAACGGCGGGATGGGGGAGCCATGCCGGCCCAGCCCAGTTACGCCCCCTACCTCCTCAATGGTCCCACCCTACCGGTACATCTCCGAGGGCACGGGCTCGGGCGGGACGACGGATCGTGCCTGCTCCTTCAGCCGCACGAGGTGCTCCTCGAGGGCCTTCGCCTGGTCTTGGAGGGGGCCCAGGTCGATCTCGATCTCCGGGAGGAGCTGGTCCAGGGCCCGCACGAGGGAGACGGCGGCGCGGGCGTCGGGCATGCCGGCCCGGGCCTCCGCGAGGAGCGCGAGGACGTCGGACTTGAGCCAGCGACCCTCGTTCAGGAGGACGCCCGTCACCCCGGCGATCATGCCCGTCTCGAGCTGCGGGATCCCCCGCTTCTCCAGCTCCGCGCGGGCGCGGTCCGTGCTCCCGACCCCCCAGACGGATCCGTCCCCGGCCGTGGGGCTCTCGGGGTCGACGGGCAAGCCTTCGAGGGGAACGACCTGGCGGCAGCCGTGGTCCTTCGCCCACTGCAGAAGGGCGAGGGCGACCGGCCGGTGAGTGGCCATGGGGAGCGGCATCTCGCAGATGAAGATCGCGAGCTTCGGGTCCTGGGACGCGTACACCCGGGCGGGGAACTTCGGCTTCTTCGCGTAGACCATGGAGAGGGAGGGGAAGTCCGCGGAGTCCAGAGCGGTCACCTGGTCCACCTGGAGGGTGGTGATGAGGTACGTCGCGGTGATCGTGCTCACGAGGCCGACGCTCGGAAACGCGGCGACAACGGTCCCGCCTTTCATGTCGACTTCCTTGAACTCCCGGACGTCGATCGTCGCCATGGGACCGCCTTCCCCCGGCGAAGGGAGGGCCGGCCCTAAGTACGTTTGCGATGGGGGGTCCGGGAGGGCGTTCCCCACGCCGGGCGGATGACCCGATATATCCCTGCGGGGTCATCGTTTAATAGGGATCCGCCGTTCGCGCCCGCCGAGGTCCGACATGACCGCTCCGCCACCGCCGCCCTACGGAGGGCCGATGTACTATTCGCGTCCGCTCGAAGGCTACCTCACCCGACGGAACGTGTTCGTCCTGAACGCGATCGGGCTCTTGGGGATCTGGCTGGCCGCTCTCGCGCGCCTCGGTGCAGGGGACACCAGCGCCCGGAACATCGAGCGCTTCCTCGTCATCTCGGGGGGCATGCTCGCCGCCTTCGCCAGCGTCATGGCGGGCCTTGGGTCGAAGCGTACGACGGACATCCAGAACCTCGGCCTGCTCCTCTGGGCCGGCCTCGTGCTCCTGTTCACGTTCGAGATCTTCAACTGGATCTGAGCCCACTCAGCCGAGGGCCCGGATCGCCGCGGCGAACTCCGGCGCCACGCTGACCTTCGAGTACTTCGACTGAATCGTGTCCGTCGCGATCACTTCGTCGCAGGCCTTCAGGTTCTCTTCCGCGGGGCCGACGAAGAGGCCGTGGATGCAGGCGGCGATCACGCGGCGTGCGCCCTGCTTCCTCAGCTCCTTGGCCGCCGTGGCGATTGTGCCGCCCGTCGAGATCACGTCGTCCACGATGGCGACGGACTTGCCCTTGACGTCGAGGCCTTTCGGCTCGATCTTCACGGTGTACGAGTCGATCCGCTCCTTCACGAGGAAATCGAAGGGCAGGCCCGCCACCGCGGACGCCTCCTTGGCATGGCGGATCGCGCCCTCGTCGGGGGCGAGGAGGGCGTCGACCTTCGCCGTCTTGAGGTAGCGGCCGAGGGCGGGCATGCCGCTCACCTCCTGGGC
>DASQXV010000097.1:0-3672 GCA_035639595.1 Thermoplasmata archaeon
CCGGTCCCGATCCTCGGTCGGAATCCCCTTCCGAAGGCGGGAGACGAGACCCTCGATCCCGTCCCTGAAGATGTACCCGCCATCGAGGGGGATCGCGGGGAGGGCGTTCGTCAGCCCGAGCATGATATTCAACCAGAACAACCAGTACGCCGTGTTCGCGACGAGCCAGAAGAGGGACGAAGGCAACGCCGCCAAGGGCCCGCTGACCCGATAGAACCGAATCGCGGAGTCATCGATTGGCGCAAGCCCTTGGAAGGGCAACGAGACGTACGACAGCAAGGCTCCGGGAACGCCGCCGAACTTGCCAGCGTTCGCGAGGGGATAGTAGTAGTCCGTCGACGTGTCGAACGGGAAGATCCCGATGAGAGAACGATTCGTCCCCGGCTCTCCGATCACGGTCACGCTAAACGGGGTCGAGATCGACGTCAGCGGATCGAACGCGACGATCTGGATCGTCTGACCCGGGACGACGGACGCCATCGCCGCTCGGAACTCGGCGTGGTTATGGACCGGCGTGTTGTTCACGGAGACGATCACCGTGTACGGTTGCATCCCGGCGTCCCGGGCGGGCGAATTCGTCGGGGTGAAGGCCCGGATGCCGACGCCGTCGTGGACCGGACTGACGGACGACATCATGACGGAGGAGAAGAGGAAGGCGAACAGGATCGCGAGGAGGACGTTCGTCGCGGGACCTGCTGCGAAGAGCCGAGCCCGCTCCCGCCGCGGAAGGGCCCTCATCTCCTCCTCGTCCGGCTCCACGAAGGCGCCGATCGGGAAGATCAGGAAGAGGAGGCCGAGGGAGCGGATCTGGATCCGCGCGACCCGCGCCAAGATCCCGTGGGAGAACTCGTGGAGGATGATCGCGATCGCGAGGCCGAAGATGCCGTACCCGAGGGGGATGATCGGATTGATGCCCGGCAGGCCGAGCAGGAGATCCGGGGACGGCGGGTTGCTCCGCACGGAAGCGGTCTGCACGAGGGTCGCCTCCCAGACGAGGAGGAGCGTGGTGCCGACCATGGTGACCGCCACGAGGAGGATCGCCAGATCGCCAAAGACCCGCCAGAATCGCTGCGGCCGGGCGAGCCGCTCGATGAACGCGCGGCCGCGGACGGTCTTCCACATCAGGAAGGGACCCGCCGGAGGCGGATTCGGGTACAGGCCCCTCTTCTCCAAGAGGTTGCGCCGCTGGAGCGCGTAAAGCCCGAGGGACCAAAGGACGATCGCTCCCGCGGCGATCAGCAGGGAGTCCCAACCCAGGAAGGCCATGCGAGGCCTCGAACGAACCTTCGCGGATATTTCAAACTATCCCGCTCGTTCTATCGGACGGTCACCTGACGGGACCAGATGTCGGCCGGCAATTCGTCGTACACCGCGAACGCGTCGACCACGGCTTTGCCGCGGGCCGGCTTCGCGAGCTCCTTGATCCGTTCGACGCGGAGGATCCAATAGTGGATGCGCCACACCTTCCCCTTCTTGATCAGGATCTCCTCCTGGCGGGTCGTGAGGAGGCCTTCCTCCTCGAGCATGTAGAACACGTCCCGGTCCGCGACGTCGAGGTTGTTGTCGATCGCCTCCGTCTCGAACCCGAAGAAGGACATGAGGTAGTCCGCGAGGGTCCGGAGGTCTTCCTCGGGCATCCCTCGCTTGCCCACCGTGGCTCGGAGGGCGGCGATCATCTCGGTCATCGTGACGACGGGCATGTGAACGCTGGAAACCACCCAGAACGCGGGTTAAAAGGGCGTCGGGGCCATTCCTATTCCTGACCCTGATAGCGGAGGAATCGAGGACCATGGCGCGGGCGCAGCCGCGGATTCGGCACGCGATGGCGTACGTGACGGCTCCGGAACGGGCGACGGCCCGCACGATTGCGAGGACGATCGTCGAGCGTCGCCTCGCGGCGTGCGCGAACCTCTGGCCCGTCGAATCGCTCTACCGATGGAAGGGCGCTCTCGAAGAGGCGCGCGAATTCGTAATCGTCTTCAAGACCCGCGAGCGCCTGCTGGGGCGCCTCATCGCGGAAGTCCGTCGAATCCATCCGGACGAGGTCCCGTGCATCGTATCCTATCCGATGGGACCCGCGCTCCCGGAATACCTGGATTGGATCGACGCGGAGACAGCTCAGCGATAGATCGCGATCGCGCCGTACCCGACGGCCATCCGCATCTCATGGCTCACGTCGCTCGACGTCGCGTACTTCAGGAGCTTCGCCTCGCGGGCGCCGAGCCGCTTTGCCGCGGTGAGCATCGCGGCGACGGGCCCGTAGCCGCACATGGAGATTTCCGCCTGCGCGACCTTCGCGGCGAAGCCTTTCCCATCGAGGGCGAGGATCCTCTCGATCGCCTTCGCATCCTGCTCCTTCGCGAACGCGGAGGCGGTCAGGCCGCGCGGAGGGAGCTGGTTGTAATTCGATCCGACGTGGCTGAAATCGGAGGAGGCGATCACCAACGCGTCCGAGCCTTGGACGGCGGACGCGATGAGCTCGCCGACCTCCGCGGCCAGCTCGTACTCTTGGAAGCCCATGCAGATCGGCACGAAGCCGATCGCCTCGTCGAGTTGTTGGAGGAACGGGAGCTGCACCTCGATGCTGTGCTCGTCCCGGTGGGCGCGGACGTCGTCCTCCAAGGGCGGCTTCGCGAGGCGCTTGTACATCGCCTCATCGACGCGCACGATCCCGAGCGGCGTCTGCCAGTCGTGGTTCGCCAGGGCGAGGGGCGCTCCGGCCCCGTGGTGGTTCGGCCCCAGGATCACGACGCTCGGACGGCCTCCGTCCGCGGCAAAGGCCGCGTAGGAGTGCGCCGCGACGGGGCCGGAGTACATGTATCCCGCATGGGGCACGACCAAGCCCACGAGACGTCGGTCCCCCGGCCGCACGTCCGGGACGCGGCCCGGCCCGAGCGGATGCGTGTAGCTCTCCCGGATCTGCCGCAAGAGGGCGTCCCGCGAGCCCTCGTAGAAGGCTCCCGCCACGGCCGGATAGCGCATCTTGGCGCCCCGTCACAGGGACGCTTCGTAATCATCGATCGCCAAGGTAAAGTCTTCGTCGGACTTGACCGCGCCGCGGGCCTTGAGGACCTCGCGGGTCAGCAGCCAGTACACGGTCGCGAGGGCCCGTCGGCCCTTGTTGTTCGTCGGGATGACGAGGTCGACGTCCCGGGTCTCGTTGTTCGCGTCGCAGAGGGCGATGACGGGGATGCCGATGTTCAGCGCCTCCCGCAGGGCCTGCTGGTCCGCCGCGGGATCCGTCACGAGGAGGACCTCCGGCTCGATGAACTCCGGGAGGTTCGGGTTCGTCAGGGTCCCCGGGACGAAGCGACCCGCGAGGACCCGCGCGCCGATCTGCTTCCCGAACAATCGCGCGGGCTTCTGCCCGTACTGACGGGCCGCGACGACGAGGATATTCTCCGGCTTGTATCGGGCGAGCGACTTCGCCGCCTCCCGGATCCGGGTGTCCGTCTTCTTGATGTCGAGGACGTACAGGCCGTCGATCCGGACTTTGTAGATGAAGGGCTTCATGTCGGCGCTTTTCTGCTGCGTCCCGATGTGCACGCCGGACGTCAGGTAGACATCTTCGGGGACGAGCAGCCCCTGCACGCCCGTCTGCTCCTCTTCCTGCATCACGTTCCTTCCTGGAGGGATTCCTCGATCCGCATGAGCTCATTCAACTTCGCGATC
>DASQXV010000098.1:0-9606 GCA_035639595.1 Thermoplasmata archaeon
GATGAGACGGCCCTCATTACCTGCGACCGGAAAAGGGGGCGGGGCCGTGGGCGAGGCCGACGTCGACGTATTCGCGAGGCGAGGAGCGACCGCGACAGGCGAAGTTCAGGTGTTCACGCGGCGGGCCTCGGGTCTCGTCCGTGTGATGTCTCCCTATTCGGCGTTCGCGTACAACATCCTGAACATCGGCGTCATCTTCCCTTGGGTGTACATCACGACGATTGCCTTCTACCCGGGGGCATCGATCTGGGCCGGGATCCTCCTTTGCGGCGTTTTCACGTCATTCCTGGCCGTTGTGTACGCCGGGCTCGCATCCGCGATGCCGCGGACGGGCGGGGATTACGTGTTCCAAAGCCGGACCTTGCGACCGTGGTTCGGATTCGCCACGGTGGCCACGATGATCATCACCTTCTTCCTCCAATGGCAGGCCTTGGGAGGCTGGCTCCTCTCCGTGCTCGGCGTGTACCCGATGCTCACCGGACTCGGGATCATGACGAACAACCAGACCCTGGTCGACTGGGGTGCGTGGTACCTCGCGGGATGGGGCCCGACCCTCGTGACGATGGTCGCGTCCACAATCGCGGCCCTCGTCCTGATCAAGAGTTTCCGGTGGTTCGTCAAGCTTCAATGGGTCATGTGGTACGGCTTCCTGCTCAGCTACGCCCTCATGGTGATTCTGTTCCTGGTGACGTCGAATTCGACTTTCATCGCGCGGTACAACAACGCCGCCGCGATGGTCGGCGGGGGCTCGAACGCCTACGCAACGATCCTGACAAATGCGGTCTCGAACGGTTTCACCCCGGATAGAACGGTGTCAATCGCCGCCACGATTCTCGTGACCCCGGTCGCTCTGACGAGCCTTGGATGGGTGGGCTATGCGCAGGAGCAGGCCGGCGAGATTCAGGGCGCGCAGAGCCTCAAGAACCAGATGTTCATCAACTTCGGCGGCGGCGTCGTCAGCATGGTCATGATGGCGCTTTTGGCGTTCGTCATCGTGCAGACGGTCGACCAAAACTGGCTCGGAGGGGCGGCCTACCTCAGCTTTGTGGCGCCCTCGCAGCTTCCCATCCCGCCCTGGTTCAGCTCGTTGGCCATCATGCTCACGGATAACCCGATCATCCTCTTCCTCCTGATCGTCGGCGTGGCGCTGAACGCGATCCAGGTCGTGTTCAACGTCATCGTCGGCTGGACCCGGGTCGCGGTCGCCATGTCCATCGACGGGGTCCTACCCAAGATCGTGAGCCACGTGAGCCCGAGGACCCACACCCCCGTGGTCGCCCACATGATCTTCCTCATCCTCGGCGGATTCGTCTTCGCATACGTCTACAACCTCGTCCCTGGCTACAGCACTCTGACCCTGGCGGTCACCGCGGTCGCGACCGTGATGTACATCGGCACTGCCCTAGGGGGCGCCGTGTTCCCCTGGACCCGCAAGGAAGTCTACGCGACGGCCCCGATCTCGAAATACAAGGTCGGACCGGTCCCCCTCATCACGATCTGCGGGATCATCGCCGCCCTGTTCAGCGCCGCGATGTTGTATTACTTCATGACCGTCCTGTTCCTGGTGAATGTCAACATCCTGGATCCCGGGTATTCAGGAAACGTCTTCATCTACGCGGTCGTGGTCATCTTCTTCGGATGGGTCGCGTACTACTTCATCCGGCGCGCCTACCTGAAACGGATCGGCGTGAACCTGGACCTCGCGTACAAGGAGATCCCACCGATCTAGGCCGGCTCAAGCGAAGCCTTGTCCCGCGGCCACGACCAGTGGCGCTCAGCCCGTGGTAAACTGATAGCTGAGGACCCGATCCCGCTCGAGGTTGACAATGGCCCCCCGCAACGTGCCGGAGGCGTATTCCGAACCTGGGTCGACGCACACGGTCTTCTTCAGCTTCGCGGCGTTCTTCGTCTCGTGGATGTGTCCAAACAGGCCGAGGAGCGGTTGGGTCTCCAGGATTGCGGTCCGGAAGCTCGTGCTGCCAACGGGGATCAGGACCTGCTGGCCTCCTTCGATTACAGGTCGTGGCGGGTCGGTCGAGGAATCGAGTTTCGGGGCGATGTCCAATCCGGTGCCGTACGGGGGCGCGTGGATCAGGTAAATGGCGCGGGAAGGGGTTTCGACTCGGTCCAAGAGCGGACTCAGACGTTTCGCGAGCTGGTCCTCCGGGAGCTCTCGCGGCGTGCGCCAGGGCGACGGGTTCGTCCATCCGAATCCGAGGATTTCGTGGTCCTCGTCGAATCGCGTCACCCTCTCGTCGACGTAATGGATGTGCGGGGTGGAGACGATCTGCTCGAGCGCCTCCGGCTTGTCGTCGTTCCCGCCGATCCAATACAGCGGGATGTCGAGGGGGCCGAGGTGCTTCTCCGCGAGCGTCATCCAGCGGGCCATCTGCTCGACCATTCGGTCGGTGAATAGCGCCTCGACCTTCGATGGGTCGGCGCGAAGTCCCTCGTATTCTTCCTCCGACAGCAGGACGGGATAGGATCCCGAGTCCGCAATCGCCTTCTCGATCGGCTTCAGCTCCTCCTCGGTTACGTTTTGCCGAACCTGGCCCGCGAGTCGCGTGCGGTACAGGCCTTCTTTCTGGCGGACGATCGGCGCCATCGTCTTCGCGGTGACGTCCCCTCCGATCAGGAGCGCGTCGGCCTCGTAGAACGTCGCCGCGGACAGGAACTTCCGGAAGACCACTTCCGAGCCATGCAGGTCCGCCGCCAAGAAGAGACGCTTGAACCTGCGACCCGAAGGTTTCGACGACATCGGCAGGCTCGACCATGGGTGCGAGGCTCTTAGCTATTTGGACGTCCTCTTGTTCCCCGGAATGCTGGCCGCGCCTCATGCGCACCCGAAGGGGGATCGGAGGGGCGTCGGGCAACGGTGCATTCCTGCTCCGAGAATTGGGAACCAAGCTTTTTCTACGACAGGTCCCGCTGCGACGATTGTAACCAGGTCCCCGCGCCCGGGAGGGGCACCTGTGAAGGTCCTCGTCGCCGAAGATGACCCAACCCTCCGCGAGGAAGTCGTGGAGCTGCTGAAGGCGAGTGGCCACGACGTCCATCCGGTCCCGGACGGGAACGAGGCGGTCCGGCGCCTCGAGGCGGAGACGTTCGACCTGGCTCTCGTCGATTGGAACATGCCGGGCAAGTCCGGGGGAGAGGTCCTCCGACGGGCCCGAGAAGTCCGCCCGCAGACGGCGCTGATCGTGATGACGGGTTATGGGAACGTGGACACCGCGGTCGAGGCGATGCGTTCCGGCGCAACGGACTTCCTCCAGAAACCGTTCGACATCGAATCCCTCGAGAAGACCATCGCGAGCATCCGGGACGAGCTCGCCTCCCGCCGGAAGTCGGGGGCCGGAAGGAGTGCGGGTTCGAGGCGGAAGTCCTCGGGTGGTCGAGCTGAGGAAGAGGGCGAGATGATGGCCGCCTTTCTCCATTCCAAGCAGGGGCTGCTCGTCGCCTCGAAGGTCCGCGCGGGTCAGAAGACCGGGGACGAGGATCTCCTCGTCGCGACGCTCAACATCATCCAGAACTTCATGCGCGTGTCATTCCCCATGCTCAAAGGGAAACGACTCCGGTCCATCAGCCAGGGAAATCTCACGCTCGTGACGGAAACCGGGAAGCATGTGTTCCTGACCGCTGTGGTCCGGGGTGAAGACACACGCGAGTTACGGGGACGGATGCGCGCGTGCTTGAAGGACTTCGAGGAGACGAACAAAGTCCTCATGGCGAGTTGGGACGGCGGGCTGGAACAGCCGGAGGGAGCGGACGAGACCCTCGCGAGGCTCCTCGGGCGCCCGCGCTGACGGCCTCGTTCACATCCGGACGGGTGGGGCGGACCGGCCCGCTCACTTGTACTTCTTCAGCGCCGCGTTGTCTTCGTTGAAGGCTTCTTCGAGGAAGCCAAGGGCCATCTTGCGGACCGCCACGTCGTCCATGCCCGGGATCCGCCAGTCGCCTTCGACCTCGACTCGGGTCCGGTTGCCCATCGGTGTGTAGACCTGCCGGAACCGCGTGCCCTTCGTCGGCCCTTCGATCGCCTCGACCTGATATCCGCGGGGCGGGTCCATCGTGAGCCGCCAGGTCTCCCGGTGGGTCCCCTTGCCGTCCGCGTTCAGGAACTCCATCTCCTGGATGACCGTGTTGCCCTGCTGGTTCAGGACCTTTTGCCCCAGGATCGATCGATGCTTGTGGATCCCGGGTCGGTTGTCGCCGATGTACTTCCAGATCTTCTCGAGGGGCGCGTCGAACACACCGTCGTCTCGGATTGCCACCATGGTCCATCCTCGGCGTGGCGAGGCCGGTCCGGGTAGTTAAGCCTGGCTCAAAATGGACCTGAGGGAGGGGGTATCCCGACGCACGGAACCAAAGAGCTATGTCGCTTTCCGCACTTTTCGCCGCGTGCCCTCCTTCGACATTGTCGTCCTGATCCCCGAGAGCACGAGGAAGCGCCCCGGGGGCTCGGAAGATCCGAGCCCGGCGGAAGGGATCCTTCACGCGCTCCCCGTCGCGGCCCGCAAGAAACTGGAAGCCCTCCGAGAGGAGGTCGCCCGCAAGAGTCCGCCCCGGTCCTTCGATCCGGCGAAGGGCCTCCCCGCGTACGAACGGTTCGACGGGAACATGTACCGCAGCATCCCGCGGGAGGCCTGGGAGCGACGGCACCCGGGGGTCGAGGTCGTCATCGCGTCGGGCCTTCGAGGCCTGGTCGCCTCGCGGGATGCAGTCCCCGCGTACAAGCATTCCATGGCGGAGGCCATGCCGCCGTTCGGGAAGCTGAACCGGTGGTGGCATGGGTCCGGCCTCCCCGACGTCCTCGCAGAATACCTGCTCGCGGTCAATCCCAAGACCGTGGTGGACCTGCTCTCCCTCGAGTATCGGGAATCCGTCGCCGGCTACGAGAACCGGTTGTCAGGGGTTTCGCTGAAACGGATCGATTTTCCGGGCCTGGGGCGCGGGAGCCAACCGCTCCGGGGGGAGAGGGTCGCGGAGATCCTCCGGACCGGGCGCGTCTAGGGGACGTTAGAGGCGCGTCGAGGACCGGTCGATGGCTTGCCGGCGGAAGGCGGCTCGCTCGTCGAGCAGGTACGGCGTGAGGTGGGAGTCCTCGACCGTCCGGTCCGCGAGGTCGAGGAAGGCGACGGCGGATGCGGGGTCATCGCGGGCGAGGGACCTTGCCGCCAGACTCGCGAGGTAGTGGGACTTCTTGCGGGACACGTCCACGCGCGCGGGTGCCAGCGTGAGGAGCGCCTCCAACTCGGGCCAGAACGATTGCAGGTCGCCTCGCTTGAAGATCGGATCGATTCGCTTGACCTGTTCGACGAAACGCCTCCCGCGCGTCCATGGACCCTGAGCCGAAGGGGGTCGCGGGACGCAAACCTTTGCCTTGCACGGGTCAGGCTTTCGGGATGACTTTCTGGGGATCCAGGAAGGGCATTCGGGCGACCGTGGCCCTTCTCCTCCCACGGGGATGCTGCACGATGAGATCGGTCCCAATCTCAGCCCGGTCGATCGGCACCATCGCATATCCGATGTTCCTCTTCAGCCGCGGCGAGTAGATCGCCGATGTGACGCGTCCAATCGCTCGCCCGCCATCGATGACGGGCCACTTCGTCTCGTTGAACTCGATCGGCGTCCCGGAGATCTCGATGCCGACGAGCTTCCGATCCACGCCCCTCTCGGAAATTCGGACGAGGGCCTCCCGCCCGATGAAGTCCCCCTTGTCGAGGTCCACGAGGCGCCCGAGGCCGACGTGGTAGGGCGTGTCGTCCAGGGTCATGTCGGCGCCGTAGTTCAGGAAGCCCCCCTCGATCCTCCGGATGTCCGAGGGGCCCGTCGCCCGGATGTTGTACTTCCGCCCCGCCTGCATGACGCGGTTCCAGAGGTCCGTCCCTCGCGAGGCATCGAGGAGGTAGATTTCGTACCCGATCTCCCCGGTCCAACCCGTGCGCGTGACGAGGACCGGGATGCCCTCGAGCTCCGCTCGGGTGAAGTGGTAGTACTTCAGGGACGTGATCCGGTCCCCGAAGAGATCCTCCATCAACGGTTTCGACTTCGGGCCTTGGACCTGCAGGGGGTAGGCTTCCGCCTCCCGCACCCGGACGTCGAGGGGACTGTGGACCGCGACGCCCTTGGCCCACCAGAGGATGTCGGAGTCCGCGAGGGCGAGCCAGAAGGTGTCCTCGTCGAGGCGCAGGAGGACGGGATCGTTGAGGATGCCTCCCTGGTCATCCGTGATGACGACGTATTTTCCCTGGCCGACCTTGCACTTCTGGAGGTCCCGCGGGGTGAGCCGCTGCATGAACTCGAATCCGTCCGGCCCTGTGATTTCGACGTTCCGCTCGACGGCCACGTCCCAGATGGCCACGTGCTCGAGGAGGTGCCAATATTCCGCCTCGTAATCGTCGTACCGGCTCGGGAGGAAGACGTGGTTGTAGACCGTGTAGGCCTGGCATCCCGCCTTCCAGGTCGCCTCGAAGTAGGGGGACCGCCGGAGCCTTGCGCCCCGCTGGATCAGGCCCATGTCGAAGCGTTCCCTCGGGGGAGCCCCCGTCCTCCTTGTTCGCGACGTTTTTCGCGGCATCCTATCGTCGCTCCGAGTTCCCGCGACCCATGGAGGGTCCTCCTTCTAGTGGCCCTGCACCGCGCAATCCGGCACGTGGGCGGCCGGCCCTGTCGGGAGAATCGCGTCGCCGATGTGGATGGTCCCCTCCGTGAGGATCTGGGCGCGGAGGCCGCCCCGGTGCACGAGCCCTCCGAGCACGCCCCGGCGGGTGAGGCCCTCCAAATGGGAGCAGGGCTCGCAGAGCCGGATCCCCCGCAGACGGACCTCCCCGATCGAGAAGTCCTCGCCCATCAGATGGTTCAGCGGTACGCCGCGAGTCACGACGTTCCGACGGGCGCTTCCCGCCTCGATCCGGACCTCGTGGTCCCGGGCCATCGCTTCCACGGCCTCCGACTCGATGAGGGTGATCTCGCGGTCGGGTCCCGGACGATCGGAGTATGTCCCGCTCGCCGCGAAGTACCGGTCCCCCTCCAACCCCTTTCCCGGAAACGCGCGCACGGCAACCACGGAGCGCATCGGTGCCTCCGCCTGAGCCGCGATGTGGAGGGAAACGACCTCTCCCGTCCACGGGATTCGAGCCACGCAAGGCGGAAGGGTCCGCGCGATTTTAACGGTTCGCTAGGCCCCGTCCGCCACGATCGCGTCCGCCTCGATCTCGACGAGCATGTCCGGGTCGATAAGCCGCGATACCTGGACGAGGGTTGTGACGGGTCGGATGTCGCGGAAGAACTCCGCGTGGGCACGGCCGACGGCTTCCCAATCCCCGATATTCGTCAGGAAGATTCGGGTCCGGACGACGTCCTTCATCCTAGCCCCCGCCTTCGCGAGGCTCGCCGAGATCTTCTGCAAGATGTGCATGGCCTGACCGTACGCATCCCCTGGGGAGACGACGCGTCCCTCGTCGTTCGTCGCGGTGGTCCCGGCGACCGCGATCCATGGCCCCATCCGGACGACCCGCGAATATCCTACGATGGGCTCCCAGATGGAGCCCGAAGACACATTCCGGCGTTCCATGCGATGCCGACCTGCGGGGCGAACGTCGAATCGGGGAAAAAGGCTCGGATGCTTCGGATGCTAAGGATGCCGGACGCTTGGGGTCTCCAGCAGCTTGGACATCTCGTCCTCCGCGACCTTTGCCACCCTCGTCGCATCCGCCCAGCTGCTCAGGTCCCGCCAATGCCGGTCCTCGATGTCCCGCACCGCTCGGAGCAGGTTCGCCTTCAATCCCTCGTCTGCCGGACGCGTGTACAGGGCGGCGCCGATCACGAATTCTCCGCGCACCGCGACGATGCCGAACTCCTCGTACGTCATCGCCGTCACCGCGTATCCGCGGGAGCCCGGCATGCTCGTCTCGACGAAGTTGCCCACGACGGAGAGGAGGTCGTGCAAGTTCTCCGCCTCGATCGGAAGCTTGCGGCCCGAGGCGAGGGCGACGAGGGGCTCGCCGGAGCGGTAGAAGAGGTACACGGCGGTCGCCCGCCGGCCCTTCTCGGACGACGCTCCCCGACGCCTCATCGCGGCCTCCGGGGCAGATGGAGGGGCGTCGCGACCCGCGTCGCCGGAACCAGATAGGGGGACGGATCCGTTCCCACGGGCCGAGGCCCCCGCTGGGAATCGGAACGTCTCGGGATGGCGTCCGGGCTCTTCACGTGTAGGAGTCGCCGCGCACCCTGTTGACCGGCTCTCGAGGAGAAAATGATTTCGGTGGATTGTTCCGCCTTTCGAATGGCAGAAAGATTCAAATCCACCGAGGCGTGAGAATTTCGGGAGTTGTGTCCCCCGGATGAAAATCGCGGGTTGCGAATTCCCCGACGACGTCCTCTACGATCAAGACGGTTTCATCTGGGTCCGCCCCTCGGACTCCGGAGAGGCAGAGGTCGGGATCACGGCCCTTCATGCGGCCGTCATCGGGAGGCCGACGAAGGTCACCGCGCGGCCCCTCGGCGCATTATACGGGAAAGGCGCCGCGATCGGCTTCGTGGAGAGCGACAAGTACTTCGGCCCGATCCGCACGCCGATCTACGGCGTCTTGAGCGAGATTAACCAGAAGGTGCTCGAGCAACCGAGGACGATGCTGGAGGGCCTCTACGGCAGCGGATGGTTCGCCCGGATTCGACCATCGAACTTGGCAGAGGACCGAATGGAGCTCGTGAGCTTGCCGGCAGGACAGCCGACGCTCTCCAGGCAGATCGCCGCCTTGCGGGTCCGGTGCTTCGCCGCGTTCCCCGACCACGAGATGTTCGAGATTGGCACGGAGTGCGCCGCGGTCCTGGTCAAATTGAACGAGCTCCTCGAGCGCAGCCAAATCGGGGACGTCGTGCATCTCGTTACCGACGATCCGACCGCACCGATCGAGATGGTGCGATGGTCCGACGAGACGCGCCAGCCGATCATCGACGAACGTCGCGAGGGGAACTTGTTCCACTTCATAGTGCGGAAAGCCGTCTGAGGCCAGAGGCGTGTGTTACCCCGGGTCATCGCCGTCGGTTCGAGACCGTATGCCGGCGACACCCAAACCTACAAATGCGGCGGCTTCTTGCGGGCTCGCGGGGGAGCTCCCGGATGGACGAGGGCCGCGTCATCGGGTCGGGGATCAGGCACGTGCCGTTCTCGGTGTGGGTAATTTTCGGTGGACTGACCTACATAGCGGGGGCCCTGCTGTATTTCGGGCTCCCGTTTGCGATCGCCGTGGGAATCATGGGCGGGGGCGGATTTCTCCTGATCCTCTTCGCGTTTGTTGCGGTGTTCCTTGTCGCCGGAGTGTTCTCGCTCCTTCAGCGAAGGTGGGCTTATCTTGTCGGCGCAGCGTCCAGCGTCGTTTTGCTTCTCCTGTTCAGCACGTTCATGGTCGACAGCGCGAAGAATCCGGTGGACTCGGGATTCTGGCTATCGATGTCGGGTGTCTCAGTCACGATTCTGGTCGTCCTGTTCTCCCTCCTGTCGTTCCGCAATGCGAAGACCGGGCTGATGCAAAGACGATCTCTTGCGACGCCGCAGTCGACGGGCGGCTTGTTCACGTTCGCGGTCATCGGGTTCGTCATCGGCGC
>DASQXV010000099.1:0-17767 GCA_035639595.1 Thermoplasmata archaeon
CGGATCTCCCCGTAGGATTCCAGGCTCGAGACGCACCCGGAGAGGAGGGCGTTCGGCGCGACGATGCAGTTCGGGAACCGGCCGTGGACACTTCCACCGGGACTTGATGTCGATTCGCCTCTCCCCCCGGAAGCGTCAAACGTAAGACGTGTCTTACTTTGGTGCGATGCACGTTGTGAAGATGTCGAGCAAGGGCCAAATCGTGATTCCGAAGGAGGTTCGACGCAAGCACAAGCTCGAACGGAACACGGACTTGGTGATTCAGGACGAGGGGGATATGCTGATCCTGCGCAAGAAGGAGGACGTGGACCGAATGCTCCGCGACGAATTCTTTCCGTTGCGGCGATCCTCCGAGAAGAGTTTCCACGCGCTCTGGGACAATCCGGAAGACGACGTGTGGAATGAGGCCTGAAGGGTCCGGGTGGTCTCCATGGCCGGCGGGCTCCCCAGGTTGGAACCGGGGATGATTGTGACGGTTTCATTCCCCTTCGCGGACCTCTCCGCGTTGAAGCGGCGGCCGGCCCTGGTCCTCATTCGCGCAGGGGAGGATCTGGTCGTGTGCGGAGTGACCTCAAAGAGGTCCGGGCGGTCCGACGCGATCCGAGTCGGAAATCGGGACATGGTCTCAGGGCGGCTTCCTGCGCCGAGCGAGATTCGGCCCCTGAAGCTCCTCACGCTCCACCGGTCGCTTGTGAGGTCGGTCGCAGGCCGGGTCAACGAGACGATCCGAGGGAAGGTCGTGCAGCAATTCACGAGGGCGCTCGAGTACGGCGGAGAACGCGGGTCGCCCGGCCGGGGCTGAGGGTTCGTCGCGTCCCGTGTGGCCGGCGAGCACGGTGTGCTCGTAGGGCCTTCAGCGCCCTAGGGAGGCCGGGTCGAGGCCCGGCCGGACCGGATCCTTCGCCCGAGGTCCAGGCTCGACGCGTACCCGGAGAGGAAGACGTTCGGGGCGACGATCATCTTCGCGACGAGCCAGACGTTCAGGTTCTCCAAGGGCTCCCGTCCCGCGAGGACGTACAGGAAGGAGAGGACGATGAACGCCGTCGCCGCGAGGGAGATCCCCGAGGCCAGGAGCCACGCGTAGGCGGGCAGCCCGCGGACCCAGTCCTCGCCGGGGGCCTTCCATCGGGCGAGGACCAGGAGGACGTGGACCGCGACGAAGGTGGCCGCCGCGGCGATCCAGACGCCGAACAGGTTGTACACCGCGGGCAAGTTCCCCCGGACGCCCGCGGGCACGGAATTCGTCAGGAAGGCGGTGAAGAGGGCCTCGAGGTTCGTCCCCATCGCGGCGGGGAGGGCGAAGCGCCAGACGGCCGTCAGGCCGACCCAACCGAACAGGAGGAGGGCCGCGGCGCGACGGATCAGGCGGGTCCGCCCTCCCCCGCGCATCGCGACGTCCCAGAGGGCCGAGGCCAGGAGGGCCGCGCCGGGGAGGTCCAGGCCGAGGGCGACCCAGAGGAGGGCGCCCGGGGTCACGGGGCCGAGGCCTCCGACCAAGTTCATGAAGACGGCGAGGAGCAGGAGGACGTTCGTCCCGAACAGGAGGGCCGAGGCGATCCACAGGAGGTCCTCGGCCTCCGGCCTCCGGCGACGGCGGCCGGGGAGGATCGCAGCCTCGAGGGCCTCGAAGAACTGGCCGTCCGAGAGATCGTCCCACGGGTCCATCGAAGGGGCCGAAGCGTGCTCACTCTTGTATCCGTTTCGTCGCGTCCGGCGCCCGCGCCCGCACGAGACGCGAAGGCCGTCCGCGGCCTCAGAGGTCCGATGTCGCGGTGCGGACCCTCAGGGTCGCAGGGTGGACCGGACTCATCGAGGCGGCGCGTCCTCCCTTCGACGACCGGGCAACGAAGGTCATGCCAGGCGGTCTGGAGGTCGGGTCCGAGGTGCGGAGTGGCGATTCCTTATGACCCTCCTCGCCTTCGCCGGGGTCACGTCCGCTGCAGTGGGGTGGTCCTGACCCCGGCCGAAGTCCCGAACCCGAGCCCCGGGGACTGCGACGACGACCGGGGCCGCGACGGGAACGGGACGCACGAGGACGGCGGCGTACGCGCCTCGGCGTCGGACCCCCCGAACGGCTCGGACGGCCACGATGAGGTCTTGGCATCGGCCCGCGGGACCGGTCCGCAGGGGCTCGAAGCTTCGATTGCCCCCGCGCTCGACAAGGGCGCGGTGTGTGCGCTCGAGGGGATGGACGGTCGGGAGCGCGAGGACACTTTCCCCGAGGCGGAGAAGGGCCTGCGGGACGTCGGGGCGATCGGATGAACCTCCTCGCCGTCGCGGAGGGCGTCCTCTTCATCGTCGCGCTCCTGGCCCTCCCGGACGACCCCGCCATCCCCGCGATCGCGGCCCTGAGGGCCGACGGACTGTCGGCCCTCCTTCCCTCCTTGGACTTGGGAGATGCGCCGGTCGAACTCACCCTCCGGGGACACGACCGAGGCTACGGCGCGACCTTCGAGGGCGTGGCGGGGGACCGTCACTTCGCCGTCAAAGCTTACGCCGCGGACCCTTCCACGCAAGTCGCGCTTTACCAAGCCCTCGCCGCCGCAGGGCTGGCCGGAGATTCGGGGCCCCGAGTGCCCCGCCTCCTGGCCTGGGAGCCGACCCTGCACCTGTTCGCGATCTCGTGGCTCGAGGGCGTGGGTGTGAATGGGCTGATCAAGGAAGGTCAGGGTCCGCGCGCAGGGATCGTGGCGGCCGCCTGGCTGCATCGCATCGCGGAGAGCCCGGTCAAGATGGGACCCACGGTGGGACCCGCTGGGACCTTGCAGCGGGTGGGCCGAAACATCGAGAAGGTGGCGCGCTTCCATCCCGACCTGGCCGAAGCGGCCGCGCGGGCGAAGGCATGGCTTCAATCCAAACCGCCCGAGACCCGCCGAACCGTCCTGCTCCATGGAAACCTGTACAGTCGGCACGTCCTCGACTTGGGGGACGGGCCCGGCGTGATCGATTGGGAGCAGTTCGGGCAGGGGCCCATCGAGTTCGATGCGGGGACGTACCTCGCATCCCTGTCCCGGATGGTCACGCGGGACGATGCCCTGGAAGAGGAGACGGCGCGCACGAAAGAGACGTTCCTCTCCAGGACCCAAGACATCCTCGAGCCGTACGCGCTCGTATGGTATCGGGCCGCCTCCCTGCTCCGCCTCGCCTCCCACAATGCGGACCGAGGTCCAAGGCAGGCCTCCATGCTTCTGGCCGAGGCGAATCATTGGGCCCAAACCGTCACGACGATGGGGGAATGAAATCCTGCGGAACTCGACGAACGGGTTCGCGCTCCCGCCGCGCGGATGCCCTGGCACGCAGTCGATGGGGGACGACCTCGCGGTGAACCTCGCGAACCTGGGCCCCGAGGTGTCGGTCCCTTGGTGATCGCGATCCTGTCGAAGCGACCCCGTTCTCACTTCGACGACCGTGCAAGGAAGTTTATCTGAGCCGCCGGTGACAACCGGAGTAGGAGGAATCAAATTTGGCAAATCCCCTGATGGCCATCCTCGCCGTCGCCTTGGTCACGTCCGCCGGAGCGGGGCTCGTACTGCACGCGGCCGGCACGCCCAACTCCGCGAATGCGGCCCGAGGCGAGGCGTGCGGCCATGAGTTCAGCACGGACGCGGGACACAACTGGACCTGGACCCACTCGGAGGCCGGCGAACACGACGCGACGTCCAACCACACGAACCACGCGGTCTGCGACCGAGAACCTGGGAAGGTTCCGGGCAGCACGGAAAGCCGCGGACGGGCGTGATATCGAGGACGAAGCGCTGAGCCCGGCGCCTCGTCCCCTTTTCCCTTTTCTGGATCCCAGGAAGGCCGCAGGTCCTCACATCGACTTCCGTCGAGCTTGCGGGGGTCAGCCTCTCACCGCGAGGCCGACGGTCCTCATCTGACCAAGGCCTTCGCCCCCGATCGGTTCGACTGTTGTCTGAGTTATCACTTCGACGACCGTGCAAGAAGGACTATCCCCTCCCGGGCGGTCGCTATCTACAGGAGGAACGGAATTGGCAAATCCCCTGCTGGGCATCCTCGCCTTCGTCCTGGTCACGTCCGCGGCCGCGGGTGTCGTCCTCCATGCGACGAGCACCCCGAACCCCGCGAACGCGCCCCGGGGCGAGGCGTGCGGCCACGAAAAGAACGAGACCGGCGAACAACACGAACACAACGACACGGACGACCAGGACGAGACCGGCGATGGGAACCAAACGGGCGATCACGACGGGTCCCAAGACCTGAACGAGTCGTCCGATCATGGGGCCACTTGGACCCACAATGAGACCGGCGAGCACGACCACACCTCCGGTCACGAGAACAACGCGTCCTGCGACCGCGACGACGGTGGAATGGACGACCACGACGGCCTCGGCGACCACGACGTGAACGAGACGGAGAACGAGACGTCCAGCTAGGACGGCTCGTCCCCTCTCCCCTTTCCCTCCCCTTTCCCACTCTATTCCTTGACGGAGCATCTTCAATCCTTTGACCCTCCAAGAACTGGGGGGTCGCAACCTCTGGTCACGCCGCTGTCGCGCCGCAACACTCGCGACAGGAGGCTAAGAAAGAAGGCCAAGGCATGAGGCAAATTCGGGCGGTCAGACCTTCCTGCCCTCTACCGAGGGAGCTTTCTTCGGCCACGAGCGCTGGAGAGTCGAGTCTTCCTTCCGGCGTCTTTTCGTTCCTCGAGTCCGGGCCAGCCCGAGGATTGATCCACCTCGCTGACGCCACTCCGACGGCTATCCGAGTTCCACGACGATCTTCTCGCGCCCCTCGGGTCGCACAAGGGCATCTTCCCCGCCCTTCAGCTTCAGGAACCGGGCCAGCTCTGCGGGGATTCGGACCACCAGGGAGTTCCCGGACTTCGCGATGGCCACCTTCTTCGCGAGGCCCCACAGCCCGAGCTCCTTCGCTCGAGCCTCGATCTTCCTCATCGCGGCCTCGTCCACGAAGGATTCCCCGCACGAATCGCAAATCTCCGCTGGGTATTCTCCCAGGTCGATCCCGAACATCTCCTCCCGGATCTTCCCCTTACGCAACGTCCCTTTGTTGCACACCGGACACTTGGCCATGGTCTCACCATCGGAACCGAACCGTGATCACGAAGTAGTCCTCCCCGCGCACGACGTACACAACTTCGAAGTAAGAGTAGGAGGCGACAATCTTGCCCCGCTCCGTTCTCTTCGTCCCCTTTCGAATGGCCTCACGGACCTCACCTTGGGATATGCCGCGGAGGATCATCCGCTCGCGTGCGTGGCGACTGTACAGGATGCGCCGCGGCACATCGACAGATAATACGTGTATTACTTGAACTTACGCGTCATGCCTGGCATGACTTCCGCGCTCCAATGCAACCTCAAACGAGGTTGATCGGGCTCTAGCGGACGGCCTCGATGAGGTAGCGTCCCGGGTCGGTCGCGGTCATCGTGTGCGTGTGGAACGGGAGGAGGGTCGAAGCCTCCTCGAATCGCCGCAGGGTCAGCGCGCTTCGATCGTAGGGACACAGGGTCCGGGTGCTGCCCCTGCGGGAGTGGCAGGCGCGCTCGAGCACCCAGGAGGTGTGGACGTCGCCGTCCTCGAAGGCCCGGGGCGCGAGGCGACCCAGGAGGGAGAACCCGGGTGAGTGACGCTCCGTCGCGGCCGCGTGCAGCCGGTCGAACAGGGACTTGACCCGACCCTCGCTCGGGGGCTCGTCGACCGACCAGTCCTCCGTCACGACGAACAGCTGATTCCCGCGGGCCAGGTCATCGAGATCGAGGCCTTGGAGGGCCAGGTCCCTTCGGAGCGTCTCGAGTTCCGCAGGGTGCGTCGCGATCGCCACGAGGTCGCCGCGGGAGAGGCCGCCCCGGATGAAACGCTCCGCGACCGGGGCCGAGGCGGAGAGGCCGTCCGTCCACAGGAGGAAGTGCTCCCCGGGGCCCATCGATTCAATCCGCTCCCGCCACCCGCCCCCTCTCGGCATGAACCCCGCCGGGGAATCAAAGCATCCCTGAAAAGAATGCCGGTCACCTCGACGCCAAAGGAGAACTTTCTGCCATCACCATCTCAAATTTTTCGAGTCCCTCGCCATTGGCGCTCGAGGCGGTCCGTCTGCGGGCTCAGGGCTCTCTCAGGCATCGGGGGGGTTGTGATCACACCATGCATCAGTCGTTCCTTCGGAGGGACCAGACAATGTAAAGCGTGCCGGGGACGCCCACGATCAGCAAGACCACCAGACCCGCGGCGATCCACGAGTACACCCAATCGTCGAAGGTCCAGTTCTGAAAGGGGAGGTTCCACTTGCCATCGATCCACACGAGGATGAACCACATCAAGCCGACGAAGAAAGAGAAGCCGCCGTTCTGCCCCGCCGACCTTCTCCGGCGGCCCCCTCCTTCGTACTCCCTCCGTTCTTCGTCAGGCAATTTCCTGTACCACTGGAGATAGAAGGCCACCCCGAGGATGATCACCCAGCTCGCCACGAAGAGGAGTTCCCAGAAGATCGCGTTCAGGATGAAGGAAAGGACATGGTTCGCGGTCCACGCCCCGAGCCGGGATGGCACGAGTCCGGTGGCCTGGGCATTGGCAACCACCCATAGGAATACGAGGAGCGCGGCGACCACTGCCGCGGCAAATCCTCCGACCCCCAACAACGCGACCGTCTGGTGTCTTCTCACGAACTTCTTCCATGCCTTCCCGCTCGGCTTCTCACTGCCCTCCATCTTCCCAGACTCCCCCATTCGGGCATGGTCCGCGGGTCATGAATACGTTTCCCCCCTGTGCCCGGCCTTGACCAACCCGTTCGGCCGGGGCGATTTGCATCAACGTGAGTCTAAGGAGCCGCTGTGCGGGCGGGTGGAGGCCATGACGATCTCATGCGCCGCCGTTGATCCCGCCCGATCCTTCCTGGGTCACCGGTGTGCCGAGGGCGGGCCGGCCGCGGATCTCCTTCTGGAGCACGAACCTCAGGCCGAAGGTCATGAAGAACGTCGTGAGGACGCCCATCAAGACGAGGATCGAGAACAGGGTCTCGTTGATGAACCCGAGCTCGAGGCCGAGGGCGGCGACGACGAGCTCCATCGCCCCGCGCCCGTTCATCGCGACCCCGGCGGCGACACAGTACCGTCGGGAGAACTTCGACCAACGGGCGCCGAGATAGCCCCCGACGAACTTGCTCCCGAGGGCCGCCGCGAGGACGGCCAGGATGAGCGGCGCATTGGTCAGGCTGCTCGCCACCATGGAGAGCCCGATGAACGCGAAGAACACGGGGCCGAGGAAGCCTTGGGTGATCGCCGCGGTGGCGGAGCGGACCTCCTTCACGTCGCTGTCCCGGATGACGTGCTCGGACACGAGGAGCGTGCCGAAGAAGGCGCCGACGACGAAGTGCAGGCCCAGGTAGTCCGCGAGGAACGCGAATCCGAGGGCCACGATGAACGGCAAGGCGAAGGCGGCTCCCTTGGTCGTGAGATGTGCCGAGGCGCGGAGAAGCCAGCTCGCTAGGGTTCCGTAGCGGAACCGGAACAAACGGTCAACCAAGACGAGGAAACCCATGAAGGCCCCGAATCGGAGGATCAGGATCGCCAGGGCCAGGGGTTCGAACCCGCCGGGCGCGCTCACGTTCAGGACCACGCCGATCATCGCCAGGCCTGCCACGTCGCAGAGGAGGCCCGCGGACACGATGCTCCGCCCGAAGTCGGTCTTCAGGAGATCTAGGTCCGTCAAGATGCCGACGCTCACGGGGAGGGCGGTGAAGGCCAAGGCGATCCCGAGGAAGATGGACGAACCCAGGGTCAGGTGCTCGACGCGTCCCACGGCGACCCCGGAGAGGAGGGGGATCATGAAGGCGCCGATCGCGATGTACACGCCGCTCTCCCGGATGGACCGCTTCACATCCTTCAGCGTGAGTTCGAGGGCCGCGAGGTAGACGATGAAGAAGATCCCCAGGTCCGCGACGACGACGACCCCGGCGTCGGCCGTGACGAGGCCGAGGAGGGACGGCCCGAGGACGACGCCGGCGAGGATCTCGCCGAGCAAGGCGGGCAGCTTGACCCGGTGCACGAGCTCCCCCGCAGCCCTCGCCGCGACGAGGAGAAGGAGCAGGCTGAGGAGGATGTCCATGGGCCGCGCTCCACTTCAACGACGAGCCATAAGGAGCCCGACGTGGGTATCCGTCCTGATTCCCTTGGACGAGAACTCCTCAACCCGGTGGGGTGGAGGGACAGCTCCATGGCGTATCGAGCTTCATCCCGGTCCCGGGGAACGATCGAGGACGAACAGCGCGAGGCGCCGGAACGCCTCCTCGACGTTCTCGCCGGTCTTCGCGGAAGTCTCGAGGACCCCGCCTCGGACCGATCCGACGAGACGGCCGACTTCCGCCGGTCCGAATTCCGCATTCGCCTTGAGATCGGATTTGTTCACCGCGAGGACGATCGGCGCTCGGTTCGTGATGCGGTTCACCCGATCGAGCCAATCCACGAGGGTGTCCAGGGTCGCACGCCGGGTGCAGTCCGCGACCGCCAAGATCCCCGCCGCGCCCTGGAAGTACAGGTCGTCCAGGAGCTCCCGGATCTTGGGCTGGCCCATCACGTCCCAGATCAGGAGTTCGACACGGGCACGGAGGCCGCCCCCGTTCGGGATCGGGACCTCGACGACCCTCTTCGTCACCTTCGTCCCGAGGGTCGCAACGTACTTGTCATCGAATTGGTCGACGACATACCGGCGGATGAGGGACGTCTTTCCGACGGCCGCCTGACCGACGAGACAGATCTTCGCCTTGACGTGTTTGCCCTCTTTCATCGGCTCCGGTTGGACGGAACCGGGTCACTTGAACGTTCGGAGGCGGTTATCGAGGGTTGGAACCAGGCGGGCAGCCGCCGATGTCACGCGAGACGGGCTCGTCGACCGCCGGGCGGTCCGCGATCCCCTTCCCGCGGCGGCCCCGCAACTCACGAAGGAGCTTCTGCTTCGACATTCGATCTCCCTTTTCGAGGAAGGCGAGGTACCGGTCCATCTTCGCTTTGGGAACGTCCTTCCAGGCCCCGGCGAACTCGAGGAGGGACCGGCCCGTGCGGGTGAGCCGCCGCACGACGTCGCTGAAGCTTTCCCCTTCCCGTTTGAGCGCCGCCAGAGCGGCATAGGCGTCTTCGGAGAGGGTCACGGTCTTCACCGCCATGAGATGTGTTTATCTCAACACACGTAGATGAACACGCGCTCCCGGGCACCCGGCCTCATTTGAGGCATGCACCCTTTTGGCCCGATGCGAATTCCGGGTTGCGGATCCGGAACCTGCTTCACACGATCTCTTCGATCGCGAGCTCGTCGCCCTTCGGACTGTCCGCGATCTTCTTCCCGCGTTCCGTCACGCGGTACCGGACGGTCCCCGGGAGGTCCGCGGCTTTCGTGAAGGTCTGGGCGCCGGTCTCGTCGAGCACGACGGCGCCGAGCAGGACGAGGTTGTCCAGCTCCTCCATGAGCTCACCCGGGGCGACTCCCTTGAAGTCCGCGAACATCTCGTTCTTCGAGACGCCTCCCCGGTCCGCGACGAGCATGAGCATCCGTTGCCGCAGGAGCCTGCGGCTGCGGCTCTTCTTCCCGGTCGCCAGGACCGCGTCGATCGTCTTCGAGATGATCGTCGAGAAGGCGTCCTCGACGCCCTGGCCCGTCCGGGCGGACGTCATGAACGTCGGCACGGTCGGGAACTCGGACCGTAGCCACGAGGTCTCCTCGGGCCCGATCGCGATCGTGTCCGCCCGATCGACCTTGTTGAAGGCGATCCCCGCGGGCACAGGGCCCGCGACCTGCGTGACGACGTGGAGCCAGTCCTTGAGTGCCCGCAGGGTGGCGGGCCGCTCGACGTCGCACACCGCGAGGACGCCCTGGGTGCCGAAGAAGAACGGCTCCGCGAAGACCTTGCGGACGGAGTGCTCCCCCATGAGGTCGAAGAAGGCGACCTGGGCGAGGGCGAGGTCCCCGCCGTCCAAGTCGACCTCGAGCTCGACGGGGTACACGCGGCCGCCGAGCGTGCCCGTGTATTCCTCGTTGAAATGGTTCTTCACGTACCGCTCGACGAGGCTCGTCTTCCCGACCGTCCTCTCGCCAACGAGGACGATCTTGAGGCGCATCTTGCGGATCCGCACGGTCGTTTGCAGCCTCCGCGGTCGGCATAAGGACTGTCACCCGATTATCATCTGTCGAACGTCGACGGACGCTCGCGGGGAGGCGATGTACGCCTCTCTTTGGGAGAGGGGTTGCGGGCCCTAGCGGTGCCGGGGCGGCCGAGCGCCGCGCCGCCGCCTCGCCCGGCGGATGACAGCCGCGGCCACGAGGACCGCGGCCACGCCTACGCCGCCGTAGACGGCCAACGTGGGCACGGGGAAGCCCGGGGAACCCGAGGGACCGGGCCCCGTCAGGTCCACGAAGACGCGGACGACCGCCATCCCGACGTTCCCCGCGACGTCCACGGCGCGCGCGCGGATCCGCTGCTCCCCCGCCGGAAGCGTCAACGTGCCGGACCAGGAGGTCGTCCCCGTTGCGGTCGTCCAGTTCCTCCCGTCCGCGCTCAGCTGGACCCGCTCCACGCCCCGGTCGTCCGAGGCCTTACCGGACACCCGGACCGTCCCGTCGCGCAGGAGGGTCCCGTTCACGGGGGATTCGATCAAGATCAGGGGCGGCGTCGAGTCGGAGCCGGGCGGCGGTTGCACGACGGACAAGGAGACCGTCATCGAGCGGACGACGGATCCGCTCGTCCCGGTGACCGTGATCTCGTGCGCCCCGAGGGTCCCGCTGGTGAAGGTGCACGTGGCCGCGCCGGAGGGCTCGAGGCTCGAGGGATCGCAGGATCCGTCCACGCCGATGGGCGCGGAGACTTGGAGCGCGACGGTCCCGGTGAAGCCCGGGGCCGCGTCGACCTGGACGGTCACGAAGCCCAGCTGGTTGGGGGCCACGGACACTTGGGTCGGACTCGCGGTGACTCGAAAGTCCGAGGTCGGCGCACCGCGGGCGATCTGGAATGCGTCCGCGTAGGTCCCGTTGACGGGGACGAAGCGCGCATCGAGGGCCGCCGCGGAGACGTCGACCCGGAGGAAACCGTAGGTGCCCTCCGACCACGTCTCGAAGTAGGGTTCGTCCGGTGTCCCGCCGACGCCGTCCGGCCCCGCCCCTCCCGTCCCGACGATCGCGAGGACCTGGCCCCAGGCCCCGGCGGGCGCGACGCATTCCGGATGGAAGACGTCGTTGTCCGCGCACACGAGCCGCCGGGAACGCTGGTAATCATGGTCGTGGCCTTGAAGGACCAAGTCCACCTTCTTCCAGAGGAGCAGGTCCTGGACCGCCTCCCCGATCGCGCAGTCCTTGCTCCCGTTCGAGATGCAGTTCTTGTGCATCCCGACGATGACCCACGGGATGCCCGCGCTCCGCGCGGCGTCGATCGCGTTCGAGAGGAAGTCGTAGTGAGGGTCCCCGGGGACGCACGCGTAGTCGACCGAGTGGAGCGAGACGCCGCAGCTCGTGAGGATGAAGCGGGCGAGCGGCCCGGACGCCGGATAGTCGAAGTAGTATTCCTTCGCATAGTCCCCGGCCATCGACACCGGGAGTCCGAAGTTGCAGTACTGGCGGAAAAGGTCGATATCCCCGTCGCTCCCGCCCTCGTCGTGATTCCCCGCGATCAGGATCACCCTCCCGTCGCCGACCTGGCCTTCGAAGGCGGCGCACCACTCCGCCTCGGTCGCATCGCCGTAGGACAGGTCGCCGAGGGCGAGGACGAAATCGAGGCTCGAAGAGCCCATGCCCGCCATGACGGACCGGGCGTCCCCGGACAAGCCGTAGTCGCCTGCGGCCCCGAACGCGAACGTCCCGGCGAGGGGGGCGATCCGGGGTGAGGTGTCGGCCGCATGGGTGGCCGGAGTCGGGATCCCGAGCAAGCCCACTAGGAGCAAGATGGCCACGGCGAGCGAGATCCCTTGTCCAATCGATGCGCCGATCCACCTTCGGGGCGACGCTGGCGTCCAAGTCTCATCCGTCGGCGGATGCGGAAACTCCGATGGAGGAATCGGGGTCACGAGCCGCGGTCCGTCCGACGCATTTACCCGGGACCCCTATTTAGGAGGGATGTCCCGAACCGAATCCGAGTGACCATGCCCTTCGAGGCGCCGGAGCGGCGAATTGGGCATCGTTGTCCGCCGGTTGGCTTCGGGAGGGACCGCTAACGTTTCCGGTCTCCGGGAAACGCCATCCTGGACCGGCTACCGCCGCCGCCGTCCACCCGCGTTCCTCCGACGTCGAGCGTTCCTCCGTGCGCGGGCCACGAGCAGGGTCGACGCAGCCAGCCCCGCGACGCCCGCCGCGAGTCCCAGGACGATCGGCGCGAGACGGATGCCGAAGATTTGCGGGGTCGAGTCGACGGGTTGGGGCTGCGCGGGGACGCCCGGGCTCACCTGGACGATCAGCGTGATCGTGGCGACCTGTCGGTTCCCCGCGCTGTCCGTCGCGCGGACGTAGATCGTGTCGGATCCCAAGGCGACGGGCACGACCGCGGACCAGGAACTCATCCCGGAGGTCGCGGTCCAGCTGGTCCCGTCCGCGCTCCACTCCACCTTCTGCAATCCCACGTTGTCCGAAGCGACCCCTCGGATCGTGACCGGCGAGGAGGTGACGACCGAATCGTTCGACGGGGACGTGATCGTGATCGAAGGCGGGGTCGTGTCCGGCCCGGGCGGCGGCGGGTTCACGACGACGTTGAGGGCCACGGAATGGACGAGGCCTCCGCCGGTGCCCGTGATCGTCGCCGTGTAGGACCCCGGCGTGGACGCGCTGAGGACGCAGGTGGCCGTCCCGCCGCCGGAGAGGGTCTCAGGGGAGCAGCCCCCGTCGACGCCCGTCGGAGACGAGGCGACCGCGAGGTCGATTGAACCGGCGAATCCGTTCGCGGGTTGAACCTGGATCGTCGTCGAGGCGGATTGGCCTGCGACGAAGGAGACGCTCGTCGGGCTCGCGGAGACGGAGAAGTCGGGGCTCGGGCCCGGACCCGAGGCGCCGCGGACGATTCGATAGCCGTCCGTGTACGTCCCCACGACGTTCCGGAAGGAGACGACCATGGCATCGGCGGACACGTCGACCTTGAGGAAGCCCTTCGTCGAGGAGGTCCACGTCTTGAAGTATCCCTCATCTGGAGTCCCTCCCGTCGAATAGGTGGGCCGGCCTCCCGTGCCCACGATGTTGAGCACCGTGCCCGCCCCGTGGGTGTGGGTGTCGGACGTGTCCGCCACGCACTCCTGGCGGAACGTGTTGTCCGTCGCACAGGTGAGCTGGTGGGACCTCTGGTAGTTGTGGTCGTGCCCCTGGAGGACGAGGTCCACTCGCTTGGAGAGGAGCATATCCAGGAATCCCTGCCCGATCTCGCAGCTCTTGCTCCCATCCGTGATGCAGTCCTTGTGCATCCCCACGATGACCCAGGGGATGCTGGCGCTCCGCGCGCCGTCAATCGCACCGGATACGAAACCCGAAGCATCTCCTCCCATTGTACCCTGCGTCGTCAGTATGAATCGGGCGAGCGGCGAAGACCGGGGGAAATCGAAATAGAAGTTCGTCCCGTAATCGCCATTCATCGCGGCATCGATGCCGAAGTTGCAGAACTGCGCGAATGTAGCGATGTCGCCCGTGTCATGGTTTCCGCTGATGACAATGACATGCCCATCGCCGACCTGCGATTCGAAGAAATTGCACCAATTGTCCGTCGATGTCTCCTGATAGGTAAAGTCCCCGAGGGCGACCACGAAATCCAGCCCGGAGGATCCCATGGCGGACATGACGGCTTGGGCGTCGCCGCTGAAGCCATAGTCGCCCGCGGCCCCGAAGGAGAAGAGCGTGCCCGCGAGCGGGGCGGGCGTCGCGGGAGCCGCCGAGGGGGCGAGAACGATCCCCGCGAGGAGGACGCCGAGCACGAGAAAGGCGGCGGCGACAAGGGCCGCGACGGGGCGGAGATTTCGTGGAACCATGAGGGGTCACTCCCGGGAACCCGGGTAGGGAGGGACCGCAAGGTCGGGAATTAGTCCCGGCAAAACCGGCGGTCGCCCAAGGGCGGATGCAGGCGTCCTGAAGGGGAAATCAGGTTCACCAGCGAGGTGGCGCGGCATCCAGGCGCTCACTATATATCCGGTTTGGTACGGCAATCGAAGATGGTAACCGCATCCCCACCAGGAGGGACGATTCGGGAACACCGTCTGCCCGGACGCGTCATCCGCGTCCATTTGCATGCGGTCGCCTCCAGACGGCGTCAGCGGGGTCCGCCACTCTTGCGGCGCGACGTCGAAGGGTGTCCCTCAGGGCGGCATTCACCGCCGCGGCCGATTCCGCCTCCTCGACCGCCGCAGGACCAGGAGGGCCGGGGCCACGACGATCGCGGCGACGCCGATGGCCGCCCCGAGGATTAGGAGGCTGCCCGCGGGGGGCAAGGGCAACGATCCCGAGCGGTCCGCTTGCCCGGTGAAGAACTCCCCCATGCTCGGCGCGTCGCCGTCGTTCGCGGTGAGCGGGGACAGGTTCCAGTTCGACTCGAGGGTCGCGAGGACGGAGAAGTGGTTGTACCCGAAGGAGGACTTGAATCCTCGCTTCACGGCGGCTCCGGCCCAGACCGTGTAGACGGTCCCGCCATGGTCCTCGTCGAACGTGATCAGCAGGGCCGCGCGGGTCGTCGTGAAGACGGGACTCCCGAGGATCTGCGGCACGAGGTTCGACAGGAAGCTGTCTCCCTGGGCCACGCTGCAGCTGTGCATGTTGTGGCAGTTGTTCGGGCTGAGCCACATGAAGTTCGCGGCGGTCGAGGCGGATTGGAGGTCTGCGACGAGGAGGCTCGCGTCGGTCCCCGCGGGCACGACCCGGTTGCATCGGGTGGAATCCGTCGCGATCCCGCGGTAGTAGAGGAAGGGGTCGTGGTGGAGGATGTACAGGCCCGAGTCGCCGCTCGCGTAGCACGGGCTCGGCATGTCCTCCATGTAGGCCTTCCAGGAGAGGCCCGCGGTCTCGAGGCGGTCCGCGACGTTCGGCGCGACCCAGGCCGCCTGCGTGCAGGCGTTGGAGTCCGGGCTTCCGTCGTAGCCCGCGCAGCCGAAGTCCGAGCCGCCGGTCAGGCAGAGGTAGTTCGGGAGGCTCGGGTTCACGGAGCAGTAGCGGTCCTCCACCGCGATGCCGTACTCGTTCGCGAGCTGCGTCATGTACGTCGCGGGGCCGTACACGTCGGCCAGGTTCTTGTTCTCCATGATGATGAAGACCAGGTGGTCGAAGTAGGCCCCGGCCGCCGCGGGTCGGATGGCGATCCCCTGTGGACTCGCCGACGAAGCGGGCGTCGCTCCCGCGAACCCGGCGACCGCGAAGAGGGCGATGAGGAGGCCGCACCCAATCTTGACGCTACAAGCTGGCGCCACTCCAGAACCCCTCTGCAGCGAGCTCGCACCCTCTTAAAATGTTTTCGAATCAACGGGCGAGGCCCTATCGCTTCGGGGGATCCGAGGCGGGCGGGCTCTCTGGCTCCTTCGGCTGCGGCTCCTTCGCCGTGCGGCGAGACCGGATCCACCAGATTCCCACGCCCGCGCCGACGAGGGCCACGACGACGATCGCGTCGGGGAGGAGATCGGCCAACAGGGAGACGGAACCCGAGCGCCTCGCGATGTCGAGGGACAGGGCGCACACCGTCGACAGGCCGGCGTGCTCCGTGGCCCTCACGCGGATCTCGTGAGCCCCTTCCGAGAGATTGAGCCAGGCCTCGTGCACCAGGCCGAGGGATTCGAAGGGTCCCCCGTCGATGGAGAGCTCGTATCGGGCGATTCCGGATTCGTCATCCGTTCCCTCCCACGCGAGGTGCGCGGGAGACTCCGTCAGATTCCCGGAAGGCGAGAGGAAGACGAGTTGCGGGCCGGAGAGGTCGATCGCGATCTGGAGCGACCGGACAAGCTCGAGATTGCCGGCGACGTCCGTCGCCGCGAACTCGAGGATGTGGATTCCCCCTCCCGTGACCGGGACGCTTCCGGTGTATCGGATCCAGTCGCCCCCATCGAGGCGATACCGAATCGCAGCGACCCCGCTCCCTCCATCCGAGGAGGCGAGGGTCACGGACACGTTGGACACATACCATCCCTCGTTCCCCAGCGTCCGGTCGGCCCGCTCGTTCGTCGCCGGAGCGATTGTGTCGATGGAGAGGGTCATCGAATGGCTCGGTTCGGCATGGCCCGATCGGTCGACCGCGTAGTAGTCGATCGTGTGCCGCCCGTCGACGAGCGCGATGGGACCCGAGTACACCGTCCATGGCCCTCCGTCGAGGCGATAGTCGATGCGGTCCAAGCCGCCGTCCCGCGCGGTGGCGGTCAGGGTGACGGAGACCTCGGAGACGTACCAACCTTCGTTGCCCGGGGTCCCCGCGATCGAGGCCGTCGTTAGCGGGGCCACGGTGTTCACCCGGATCCAGGTCGACTGGCTCGCCCCCGCGAGGCCCGCAATGTCGGTCGAGAAGAATTCGAGGACGTGCTCTCCGTCCGAGACGACGAAGGGGTCCGAATAGGCGAGCCAGGGGCCGCCGTCGAGCCGGTACGTGATCCCCGCGATCCCGCTCCCGGCGTCCGTCCCGGTGAGGGTGACGGTCACGTTGGATCGGTACCATCCGTTGTCCCCGCGATCGCCGGACTCCGATTCAGACGACGCAGGAGGCGTCGTATCGATGCGGACGATCAAGGATTGGATCGGCTCGTCGAGCCCCGCGCCGCTCGTCGCGGCGAAGTCCACCGTGTGGATTCCCTCCATGAGGAGGATGGGGCCGGAGTAGAGGGTCCAAGGCCCGCCGTCCACGCGGTACCGGATCCCCGCGACGCCGCTCAGCGGATCCGTCGCGTTCAGATCCATGGAGACGGTCGAGGTGTACCATCCCGCCGACCCCGGCGTGCCGGACTGGGTCGCGGTGGTCACGGGAGGCGTCGGATCGATCGAGACGGTGCGGCTCTGGACGGCCTCCTTGTTCCCCGCGGAATCCGTCGCGTAGTACTCCAGCACATGGACGCCTTCGCCGAGGACGAAGGGGCCCGTGTACGGGACCCACGGTCCTCCGTCGATCCGATAGGAGATGCCCGCGACGCCGCTCGTCCCATCCGTCGCGTTGAGCGAGGCGGTAACGTTGGACACGAACCAGCCGTCGGCGCCCGGGTCTCCCGAGAGGACCGCGGTGGTGGTCGGAGGCGTCGTGTCGACGGACACCCGAGAGGCCTTCAGGGTCTCCGAGAGGCCCGCGAGATCCGTCGCGTAGTACTCGACCGAGTGGATCCCGTCGTGCAAGACGAACGCCCCTGTGTAGGTCGTCCAGGCGCCTCCATCGACTCGATAGACCACGTCCGCGACGCCGCTCGTCCCGTCCGAGGCGTTGAGCCGCACGCTAACATCGGTCACATACCATCCGTTGCCCCCCAGGTTCCCGGAGAGGGACGCCGTGGTCGACGGGGCCGTCGTGTCGACGAGGACGTCCAGGGCCTTCGCGATCTCGGAGAGCCCCGCGACATCCGTGGCGTAGTACTCGATCCGGTGCCGACCCTCCGTCAAGACGAACGGACTCGCGTAGGCGAGCCACGGCCCTCCATCGATCCGATACGAGATGCCGGCCACCCCGCTCGCCCCATCCGTCGCGTTCAAGGCAACCGTCACGTTGGAGCTGAACCATCCGTTCTCGCCGACCGTTCCCGACGTCTCCGACGTCGTGACGGGAGGCGTCGTGTCGACGAGGACGTCCATCGCCTGGGTCGCTTCGACGTTCCCGGCGACGTCGGTCGCGTAGAAC
>DASQXV010000100.1:0-7179 GCA_035639595.1 Thermoplasmata archaeon
GAGCCCCCTGGCCTCCGCGACCCCGCACGAGGGCGCGGGAGGGGCGGACACGACGAGCCCGAAGGTCGCGATCACGAATCCTCCTCCGGACCAGAGCGTGCCGGCGGGTCCCATGAACGTGTACGGGACCGCGTCGGATGACACCGCGGTCATCAAGGTGGAGGTGAGCCCGGACGGCACGAATTGGGCCGTCGCGAAGGGCACCGCGAAGTGGATCGCCCAAATCATCGTGTCCGTGGGGGAGCACATGATCCGCGCCCGGGTGACCGACTGGAAAGGGAATACCGGCGCCACGGCCGTGAACGTCACGGTCGGGCCCGGCCCCAGCACGGCGGGCAGCCCGCCCCCGAACAATCCCGGGACCCTGACGATGGCCCTGGCCGTCGGCTCCTTCGCCGTGAGCGCCGGAATCGCCTGGTTCATCCTCGACCGGAGGCGGAGGTTCTGGAGGGCCGTGCTCGGGGTCCGCGGCCCCTCGAAGGGCCCCGGGAGGGCCGGGTCCCGGACCGAGGCGGGCGCAGGCGGACCCGGACCTCATCGGCTCCAAGGAAACGTCCCAGATCGTCGGCCTCGTCCGTGATCCCCTTCCGGACGCCCCGCGGGCATTCGCGAAAGGGCTCGATCCGGACCGACAGCCGGCGCCCCTGCCGTTCGTGGCTCCAGACCCCCGCGACGCGGCCGTCGACGAGGACGACCGAAGAGATCCATCCCTGGGGGCGGTACACGGCTTTGTAGTGGGCCGGGTCGACGAGATGTCCCTTCTCCTTCAGGCCGAGGAGGAATCCGTCGAAGAGCGGGAGGAGCCGGACGGACGGTGATTCGAACCCGGCCCGATCCAGGGCGTGCGCGTCGTCCTGGAGCAACCAGGCGATCCGCCCCTCCGTCTCGATCGGAAGAAGGGAGTCGGCGAGTCGACTCCAGACCTCCCGGGCGTCCATCGCCTTCAGGTAGGTCCATTGCGCGAAGTCTCCGACGGTCGCAGGGCCGTGCGCGCGGAGATACCGGCGGAGCAGTTCCCCCTCCGCCTCCTCCTGGGGGAGGTCGCGCCACCCGGGAAGCCACCGGTCGGGTCGGACGAAGGTCGCCTCATTTCCCCGCATCGAGCCGAAACAGGCGAGGCCCCGCATGCAGGCGAGGAAGAGGATGCCTTGGACGGAGAGCGTGTGCCCTCCCACGTCGAGTCCTTCCGACTCCGTGGACTTGCCCCACCCTCCGCCCGTCCTTCGCTTGAGCGGAAGGTTGAGGGACTCGCTGATTCGGACCGCCAACTCACGCCGCGTGAGCGGTTCGTCGAGCACATCGGGAATCCCGGCGAGGATCCGCTCGACGGGGGCCATCGGGACGCCCGCCCGGGCGAGCCAGCCGGTCGAGCGGGCCTCCCGTTTGGCGCAGCCACGCACGAACACCGCGAAATCGCGAGACGGGATGATGTGAAGGGACCCCCGCATGCACCAGGTCTTCACCAGCGTGCGGTCCTGCCAAAGGGCTCGCGCGACATCTTCCACGCTAAGGCCTTCGGTCCTGCTCCACAGAGCGATCTGGGCGGCCGACAAGACTTGGGCTTGAATCCCCGCGACGTCGCCGACCATTCGAGCGAGAGAGGATGCGGGAGAGCGCGGGTCGAGATGCTGGCGGGACAGACGGAAGGCGGCGACCTGGCCCGAAGAGACGGGGATCGCGTCTTCGGACAGGGCCTTCGACACCACGAAGGCCGGCATCACCGGGAATCTTGGATAAGCTTTCCCGAACGGGTACAACGCCGCGAGGGGCTCCGAAACCTTAAGGGGAGCGGAGAGTTCCTCGCGTTCGAGGAACGGTCGCATGGGCACGATTGAACGACCGAGCATCGAGAGCCTCATCATGGACTTCGCGATGTCCTTGACCCGTCGGGCGACGTGCAAGCGAGCTCAGTTCTCCTGCGTCATCACGTCCGAGGACATGACGCAGATCTACGGGTTCGGCTACAACGGTACCGCGAAAGGCTTTTCCCACGACGACTGCAAATTCGACCAACCGGGTAACTGTCAATGCGTCCATGCGGAGACCAATGCGTTGATCAAGGTGCGGGTCAACGACCCCCGCAAGGTCGTCTTCGTGACCGGGCAACCGTGCGTCACGTGCGCCAAACTCATCGTCAACAGCGGGGCATCGAAGCTCTACTATCGTTCCGCCTATCGGACGGACGAAGGCCTGGAGATCATGAAGAAGGCCGGCATCGAAATCGAGCGAGTCTGACTCCCCGCCGCGAGCTGCCCATCACGATTCGAGGGCGAGGAAGGTCCTCACCGCTTCGACGAACTCTTGCCGGCGCTCGACGAACGGCCAGTGACCGCACGACTCGAGGACCTCAAGGTGCGAACCGGCGATGCCGCGGTGGAGTTCCTCCCCGCGTTGGACGGAGACCACGCGGTCCTGCCTTCCGTGGAGGACGAGGACGGGCACCCGAATGTCCCGGAGCCGCGGTCGGAGGTCGTACCTCTCGTACTCGACCTCCCCGGTCCACCGGAACCGGTCTGGGGAGAAGTGCATTCGCGGCAACAGCTCGTGCATCGCCCGCGACACCCTGCTTGGCTCGTGGACCGCAATCGGGATGGAGGCGGCGACCTGCCGACGCATCTCCTCCTCGGTCGATGGATAGAGCCCATCCCCCGCGCCTTCGGCGCGGTCCCAGGTCGCGCCCGTGGAGATCAGGAGGAGGTGGGAGACCCGCTCCGGGAACGCCAGGGCGTAGGTCAGGGCCACGGCGCCTCCGTTCGAGTGGCCGAGGACCGCCGTTCGACCGAGGTGCAGGGCGTCCGCGACGGAGGCCGCGTCCCGCGCCGTAACGTCCATCGAATACTCCTGCGGGGCCTCGACGGGATCGGAGCGGCCGACCCCGCGGGGGTCGAACGTCACCAGGGCGAGCCAGAACTCGAGGGGGGACAGTCCCCGCGTGTAGATGTACGAGTCGACGCCCCAGTTCGCGGGCATGACGAGGGCGAACGGGCCCTTCCCGCTCACGCGGTAGGCGATCCGCCGACCGTCCGGGGCGCGGGCGAACCCCTCCTCGGCCTCGAGGGCGCACATGCCTCAGGCCGGATCCGGCACCGACCCCGGGGCGGGGCTCGGCTTGGGTTGCGGCTTCGGGGCGGGGGCCTTCGCCTCCGTCGGCGTCCCGGGCTTCGGGGCCTTCGGGAGGAGGTCCCGGATGACCGGCGTGAAGGGGTCCACGAGGCCGCCCGCGAATCCTTGCTCGCTCAGCCGCAGGACATCCGCTTCCTGCAAGCCTCCGCCCACGTACAGATCGAGGTCCAGGCCCTCGAGGAGGGCGAGGAAGGCGGGGTCGGGCCCCAGCTCCGTCCCGAGCCGGCGGAGGTCCATGACGCACGCGGATCGGAAGCCGATCTCCCGCAGGCCCTTCGCGACCTCCCGCAGGTCCGCGCGCCCCTCCCGCGGGTCCAACCACACGACTCGCCCATCCCAGTCGATGCACGGGAGGACCTCGTTGGAAAGGGCGTACAGGGCGCCGAAGGTCTCGAAGGTGACGAGGGTCTTCGTCGCGGCGACGACCCGCTCCACGTCGACCATGTAGCCGTCCAGGATCTCCTCGGGCTCCCGGCCGCCGGCGTCGAGCCACACCTCGCATCGCTTCGCGAGATGGCGCGCGACCTCGAAGTTCGGATCCGCCCGGTTGATCCCGGCGAGGTCGATGAGCAGGATGCGCGAGGCGTTGTACCGGGACCCCCCGACCGCCGCCCAATATTCTTCGTGGGAGGCTCGATACGCCGTCGGATGGAGCCGGCCGCCGTCCCACCGGACGCCCGTGACGTCTGCGGTGCGCGCGGGGATCCGGTCGAGGATCTTCACGTCGAACAGGGGATCCGTCTGAATCGGCAGGAGGGGGATCGCCGGGGACCCTTTCTTCGCCCCGGGCTCCACGGACGCCCAAAGGCCTCCCTTCTCCCGCTCGAATTGGGCGCGCCCCTCCGCAGTGTCGAAGAAGATCGGGAGGCCTTCGTGGCCGCACGCATGGCACACGAAGGAACGGCTGTCGCTGTCGATCCCCGCGATCGGCCCCATGACGAGGAGCTTCGGGTGGACCTGACCGCTCCCGCAGCGCGCGCACGCGGCGAAGTCCCGGGGTCCGTGGCGGCCCGCCATCGAGGAGACCTCAGTCCACCCGGATGACTTTCACGCGCTTGCCGATCCAGTCCGGAGGGAGGTAGACGCGGCCCGAGCTCCCGCTCTTCGCCACGACCTTCTCGACCATCTCTTGACCGAAGACCTCGAACTTCGCTTCCTTCCGGGCGCGCGCCGTGCGGGACTCCCCCCGTGTACGAAGGCGGCCCGGGGGGATAAGGGTTGCGGGATAGCGACTATCTTGTAGCTACGGCCCGGCGAAGGGACGATCCATACGGCCGCCCGGGTTGCTCACGCTCCGGGCGCGGTACAAGGGGGCCATCGGGGATTGGTTCGACCTCCTCCTCCTCTCGCCGGAGGACCTCGTGCGCTTCGCCCAGGAGACCGGCTGGGACCTCGTCCGAGTGCTGTGGGAAGGGGGACCGGGGGACTACATCGGCGGGCTCGAACGCCGCTGACTCAATCGGGTCGGAAAGGTTCATCCCCCGCAGCGTCCATCGTAACGGTCGTGGCCCTGCTCGACCAGTTCCGCGTCGAGTCCCTCCCCAGGAAATGGGAGGACGAAGGCAAGCGGTGGCAGGAGACCTACTTCCCCGAGATGCCCGCGGTCCTCGACCGTCCGAACTGGAACCGGCATTATCCGGAGACGCCGATGCCCCGGCTGAGCGTCATCCTCGCGAAGCAGGACGGCTTCGCGGGGTTCGCGCACAAGGTCGTCGGGGCGACCGCGGCCACCGCGAACCTGACGAACCGCCTGTGGACCGCGGACAAGATGCCGGATTCCCAGTTCATGACCGCGCTGAAGATCATCCGCGCCCAGGCCTCGACGGAGCTCGGCTCGATCCAGCAGCACCGGATGGTATACGAACAGCTGGACCGCGGCTCCCTCACCGGATTCGACAAGGAGATCGTCGAAGGGATCCACCGGACGGATCCGACGGGCCATCGCCTCGACTCGATCTCATTCTCGAAGAAACGGGTCTGCGTCGAGGAGCTCCGACACCACATGCAGATGGCCGGCGTGCTGACCCTCGACCCGACGTTCGACAAGGCGCGGTGGGGCCGCCACTGGGCCACGGAGACGATGGAGGAGCTGTTCGCGATGAAGCCCGGGGAGCACGTCCTCGACGCGTTCAACATCGAGTTCAGGAGCCTCATGGACTCCGCGACGTTCATGTCCTTCATCGACCGCGTCGGGAAGTTCCAGCTCGAGATGCAGCACCACTTCTTGTACGGTCCCATGGCCCTGTCCATGCCTTGGATGCGGTTCATGGAGGAATCCTACCACCTCGCGGCAGGGGAGACGCTCATGAAGTCGATCGCGGTTGCGGCCACCCTCGACGGGGGAAATTTGGGGATCGAGGATCTCCAGCAGACCCTGAACATGTGGTATCCACGGGGGCTCGAGATGTTCGGCTCGGAACTCGGCGGAGACCTCGTCAAGGGCGTATTCAAGACGCTCAAAAACGCCGAGGCCCAATCGATCTACGTCGACGAAGTCCTCGGGAAGGTGAAGGACGCCAACCTGGCCATCATCCAGGCGAAAACCGGCTGCAAACGGGACGAGGCGGAGGCGCTCCTGCGCCGGATTGAGGAAAAGGGCGAGACCGTCCAGGGAATCGCGAGCAGCGACCTGCTCTTCCTTCCCGACCGACGATTCTTCCGCATCCGCGGCCTCGCGGAGTTCGGCGACTACCGCATGGCGGGATCCGACGCGGCCGGAGTTGGCTACGTGTTCCTTCCCTACGACGTCCGCGGCCGACTCCTCAGCGCGGGCGGGAAACCCATCGAGCGCGCGGCGTACGTCGACTACCTCAAGACGGTCCTCCCGGAGCGTTACATGCGCAGCCGCCACTGGGAGTTCGTGAAAGAGGAGTTCCTGTTCAACGAGAAGTGGGGAGAACCCGAACCGGTCCGGGCCCGCCCCGATCGGTCGGCTGGGTGACATTTCCGTCGGCGGGGCGCGCACGGCACGACGACCTCACCACGCTTCCCTCCGCGGCGGAAGGGACAGCTTTTATTACGGTCTGCCCCCTTGCAACGGACTGGGGCAAGCGCGATGGACTCCACATACATCTCCCTCGAGAAGAAGGACCGCGTCGCCGTGGCGTGGATGAACAAGCCCAAGGCAAACACCTACGATGCGGATTTGATGCGCGATCTGAACACGGTCATCGATGATGTGCGATTCGACGACGACATCGACGTGTGCGTCCTCGCATCGAAGCTGGATGGCATCTGGTCCGCGGGAGCGGACATCAATCTCTTGGCCTCGTCAACTCCGGACTACAAGGCGATGTTCTGCCTGAATTGCCAGGAAACCCTGAACAAGATGGAGAGCACGCCGAAGCTGTTCATCGCCGCGATCGATGGGCACTGCGTCGGCGGCGGCCTCGAGATCGCGATGGCCACGGACCTCCGGCTCGCCTCGGATGGGGCATGGCGCGTCGGCCTACCCGAGGTCACGCTCGGCGTCCTGCCCGGCACCGGCGGCACGCAGCGGCTCCCGCGTCTCGTCGGGAAGAGCCGCGCCATCGATCTGATGGCGACCGGCCGCATGATCACGCCGAAGGAGGCCCTCGAGTGGGGCCTATTCAACCGCGTCTTCCCGCGGGCGAAGTTCTGGGAAGAGACGATGGCCTTCGCAAAAGGCCTCGCGTATCCGCAGCACGCCGGGCGCGCGGTCGGCTTCATCAAGCGGTCCGTGACGGAAGGGATCGAAATGCCCATGTACGAGGGCCTGGCCCTCGAACGGGAGCTGCAGAACCGACTGTTCGCGATGGCGGACGCCAAGGAAGGATTCAAGGCGTTCCTCGAAAAGCGAGCGCCGAAATTCCAGGGCAAGTAGCTTCCTCGGTCGGACTGTCGAAAGCCCTCTCCCTCCGGGGACGAATGCAACCTTGAATAAGGTTAACGAGACAGGCGAGGCCTCAAGACGGCCCATGGCCTTGACCGGCGTTGCGATGAACTTCGAGACAATCCTCGTCCAGCCGCAGGACTCCGTCGCCCTCGTCACCCTGAACCGACCGGACAAGCTCAACGCGATGTCCATGATGTTGA
>DASQXV010000101.1:0-3324 GCA_035639595.1 Thermoplasmata archaeon
AAAAACGCGGACCATCGACGGGATGAACGGCGAGCGATCGGCCTCAGCATCGCCCTCCTGATCCCCGGAATCGCGATCATGTGGTTCTTGTCGGAGCCGATGCTCCGCATTTTCGGCGACCCGGCGGTCGCCCGGCAGGCGGTGACCCCGCTGCGGATCCTGACCCTCGCCTCGATCCCCGTCTTCCTGAACGGCATCCTTGGAACCCGGGTCCGCGTCCGTAAGCGGACCGCGCCCCTGATCGTCTCCGCGACGATCGTCACGGCCTTCACCCTCGGCCTCGGATGGCTCCTCCTCCGGAATCCGGATTTCGGAATCGACGGGATCGCCTACGCCTACGTGATCGGGCAGGCCGCGACGACCCCGTACCTGTATACGCAGGCGCGAGACGCCTTCGAAGCGATCCCTACGGAGCCCGTCTTCGGGCCCCCGCTGGAATGAGCCATGGCCGCCGCGACACCTCCCTCGACGGCCACCGCGGTCCGCGAGGCCCGGTGGCCCTACCTCGTCGGATATCTGGCCGCCGTCGTCGTCGCGGAGATCTTCATCGCCGTCCCTGGGCCGCCCGCAGGGGCGGGCCGACCACTTCAGCCGATCGGCCTCGGGCTCCATATTCTCCTCGTCTCCTCCCTGATGTTCCTGTCCGTCCATCTGGGGCCGAGGGACCCGACCCTCGCCTCCCTCCTCGTCGCCGCGACCTTGGCCTCCCTCCTCCGCGTCTTCTCCCTCGCGGTCCCGAGGTTCCCGTTCTTCGCCGATCCCGCGGTGAATCCGACGAATACGCTCCCATGGCTCGGCCTCGTGAGCGTCCCGATGCTCCTTTCCGTCGTCGCGGTCGCGTACGTGCAGCGCCTCAGGCCCCGAGACCTCGGCCTCTTCTTCCACCGCTATCGGGAGGTCGCGGTGCAGGTCGGGATCGCCATGACCGGGATCCCCCTTGGCCTGGTCGAATTCGCGATCCTGCGGCCGAAGGCATGGATCGCGGCCCTCGTCCTCGGTTCCTTCGTCGCCGGGACCGCGGTCATCGTCGTCGCGACCGGGTTGTCGGAGGAGCTGATCTTCCGTGGAATCCTCCTCAAACGCGCAGTCGAGGGGCTCGGCAGACGCAGCGGCCTGCTCTACGTCACCGCGATCTTCACGTCCCTGCACATCTACTTCCTGAACCCCTCGGACCTCGTGTTCGTGTTCGCCGTGGGCCTCTTCTACGGGATCGCGGTCCTAAGGACGAAAAACCTGTGGGGCGTAATCCTGAGCCACAGTCTCGCCAACGTATTCCTGTATCTCGTCGCGCCGTTCTGGTGGCCGCCGCTCGCTTAGAAGACCCGGGGCCTTTCCGAGGCCTCCGCGGGTCCTACAGGACCTCGATCACTTTGACCGCGACGATGAAGGCGAAGACGACGAGGAGCGGGATGATCGGAATGAGCAACGTGTGGGAGAGGAGCTTGGACCGAAGGCTCCCCGTCTCCTCGGCATGGGCGCTCGTCAGCTCCCGCATGATCAGGAACAAAATCAGGGAGGCGACCGCCGCGGCGCCGAAGCTGGCCGCAAAGAAAGTCGATGTGACGGCGACCACGGTGGTGATCATCGCGAACCCTCGTCCCTGCCTCGACATTACCCGTAGGGCTCTATTTAAATGCATTCCCAGCGCCTATCGGAGTTGAGAATAGGATCTTGTCCGACGCATCGCGATCCGGACTACCGACGCCGTCCCTCGCGGCCGCCGCCGACGAGCCCGTACACGGTCGCGGCGATGTACCATCCCACGCCGATCCAACTGTACCCGATTCCCAGGATCAGCGTCGTGTTGAGGCGCCAATTCGACACCGCGAAGCCGTCAGAACCGGGCAGCATCATCCCCGAAAGGCCCAGGATGAAGGCGGCCACGAACCCGGGCCCGATGAGGAAGCGGCCCAGGTACCGTCGGCGCGCGATGAGCCGATCCCGCCGGTCGGCGAGGTCGGCGTCGTCGTAATCGCCGGTCGCCGGGGACCCTTCCCCGGAATCCATCCGCTGAGCTTCCCGCGCCGCGGTGGCCTCGACCTCGCTCAGGCTCTCGAGGAGTTCGTCGATGTCGCGGTCGACCGTGTCCCGCGAGTTCCTTTCCGGGAGCGGGGGCGGGAGGGACTCCGAGGACCCGCGGACCATGTCGCCGAGGCGCATGTCGATGTCGCGGATCTGGCGGGCGAAGGAGGCCCGGATCGAGAGCCCGAGGCCCGCGAGGCCGATGAGGAAGACCGCCGCGACGAGCATGTACGTCATGTAGACCCAGCGGGTGATGCTCGCGTCGTAGGCGAAGGCGTCCTTACCTTGTTCGAATTGCCATGCCGCCACCCCGACCATGAGGAAGAAGACGCCGAAGACCGCCGCGAACGTCCTCGGTCGAACCCCGGTTGCCATCCGCATCCCGCCAGTGGACGCATCGGATATACTTCATCCCATCCTTCTCATTTTTGATTCCCCTCGGATGCGCCGGCCAAAGGTATATGCTGAGTCCGGACCCTTGCGTTCTACCGGGAGGCGGGCCTGCCGCCGCCCAGCGCGGAGGGAACTCGCATCGGATACGAAACGCGACCGTCGCGGTTCGTGTTGCGAGAAGCCCTCCTGGTCTCCATCGCCGCGGCCGCCTCCTTCGCCTTCCTCTTCCATGGGACGTTCTACCTGGATGGCCGGCCCGTGTCGCCGAACTTCCGGATCGAACCGTTCCTCTTCGTGACGGGGCTCGCGTACCTCTTCCTGCGGTTCGTCGTCCTCGCGATCGAACTGCGGCCGGCCCGCGTCCGTCCGGATCTCGAGCGTTGCCCGGAGTGCGGGCGGCCGCTCGACGACCAGTCGTCGAAGAAGCTCGCCGCCCAACGGAAGGGCGACCTCCCGTCGGAATCGACGCGGAAGGAGGAAGCCCTGTCGCCGGGCCTCCTCCGTCAGGCGGTCGACGCGGTGCGACCGAGGACCCAGGTTCACGCGCCCCGCGGGGTCGCCCGGCCTCCGACCCATGGCCTTGGGACGGAGAACTTGACGGGGACGGACCTGGTCCAGGCGTTGAACGATCCGAATTTTCTCGAGCGGGCCCGCCATGGACCGAAGGCCCCCGAGCCTCCCCCCGAGCGTTGACGAGCCCTCTTGGGTCGCTGGCTAAACATTCTCTCAGGAGCGGACGCATCGTTGGCCTTTTCCGCAGCGATGCGTATGAGCATCCATGGCGAGTCCCGGGGTGCCGACATCATTCCGGCCCGAGGCCCCGAAGGCGCAGCCGAAGCGAAAGCGGGCGGTGATGCAACTCATCGTCTTCGCCATCGTCGGCTTGTCGGTCGCCCTATCCTACAACTA
>DASQXV010000102.1:0-4232 GCA_035639595.1 Thermoplasmata archaeon
TACGCGACCCAGAGCTTCGTGAACCCGCGGGAGCTCCTGTCCGCCTGGATGCCCTACTACCGGGACCTGTTGAACAAGGGCACCCAGCCCGTCTTCGCCGCACCCGCAATCCGACCCGTGGACCCGCAGGCCATGATCCACGCGCAAATCTTGCAAGAGAGCGCGAGGAATGGGACTTCGTTCGGGTCCGGTTCGGTGGTCGAACTTCCGACGATCGAGGGGCCACCGCCGCGGTAGCCGAAACCGTCCGACGGAAATCGAATCGATGACCCTCTCTCCCGAATCGATCGAAGCCTTCCGATCGACTCTAACCAAACAACGCCAGTGGGTCCTGCTACTGATCGTGGCAGGCGATGCGGTCAGTTTCGTCGCGCTTGCCTGGTTCCTTCCCGCTTCCGGCGAGCCCAACGCCATATCGATCTTGGTGGCCCTCGCCCTGGTCTTGCCCCTCGGCTTGGCCTTGGCGGCTTTCGGCCTCCGCGTTAGCACGCGCCGCATGGTTGACTTCGTCAATGGAATGGCCCCGCGAGTCAACCTCGTTATTCCCTCAACGCGGCAGGGCCCGATGCTCATTTTGGACAACGGGCTCGTGCTCAGGTTTCAGCCCACAACGGCCTTTCGACTCTTCCTGTCCTCGACAGGCGATCCTGTCACTCCGAACCTCGAAGAGGCAAAACGGTGGATCGCGACGATTCGACTCCGCCGGGTCCTGAGCGTATCGGTCCGAGGAGGGGACCCTTCGTTGAGGGCTGCGGTGGACGCAATCAACTCACGGCTCGGCACTCGATGGGCGCGCCTCGACGTGTTCGACCGGACTCGAGTCGACCCGTCCCAACCGAATTCCCCGACTCGAGATGCCCAGGCGACGTTCTTCCTGCGAAACGTCTGGAAGAGCGCCTCCGCCTTGCTGGGCGAGGTGGATTCGATTCGAGAGCTGCTGGTGCAAGCGGCATCCGCGGCGCCACGCCAATCGCCCCTATCGATCCGTTGATCCGGGTCGAGGTGTCGACGGATAGCACAATCGCCCGGTTGACAAAGCGGAGAAATAGCTGCATCCTCCATCGGGGCCTGCCCAACGGGATGCACGTTCGGGAAGGCACGGGGCCGAGTTGATCGATCCAAGCGTCGCTGTCCTACGACTCCTCATCGTCTTCTCCCTCGCCTTCGGCATCGGCCTCGAGCGTCAGCTGCGCCGCAAGCCGGTCGGGTTCGGGACTTTCATCTTCGTGTCCACGGGCGCATGCGCCCTCGCGATTCTCTCCGTCGACCTCGAGAGCGAGAATCCGCTTCCTCTGCTCGGCGGCGTCATCACGGGAATCGGCTTCCTCGGGGCCGGCGCCCTGATCCGCTCCAATGACCGCGTGTTCGGTTTCACAACCGCGGCCTTGGTGTGGGCGATGGCGGCCCTCGGGGTCGCGGGGGGCGCGGGCCTCTACTACCTCGTCTTCGTGAACTACGCGATCGTGTGGGCCGTCGTCCTCACGGACCGGTTCCTGGAGGGGAAGGGCTACGGGTCCCATGCGAAGGTCGTCCACATGACGATTGCGAACCCGATCACGGCGGAAGACCTCGACCGGCTGCTGCCGCCAGGACACGCCGAGTTCGAACGGGTCCGGATCGACAAGGAGGTCCACCTCGTCAGCGTGACGGCGCAGGTGCGCGTGCGGCCGCGCGAGGTGGAGGGCCTCGTCGAAGACCTGCGGCGGAACGACAAAATCCGCTCGTTCGAGATCGAGTGAGCCCTAGTCCGTCTCCAGGAAGTCGCTGTAGGAGGAGGCCATGACGTCCTCCTCCGGGATCTGGAAGTACGCCTGGAGGGCCTGCAGGTGCTTGCGGCCTTCCTCCCGCCCCGATTCGTCGGCGAGGATCTTCTCGAACTCCAGGAACCGGCCGAGGCCCTTGACCGTGTCGAGGTGGACTTGGACGCCCTGGAAGCGGTACACCTCGCGGGTCTTCCGGACTTCTGCCTTGACCGGGAAGACTTGGGTCAGGATCTCGAGGACGGCCTTTGCCTCCGGGATCGGCGCAAGGAGGACGCGGCTCTCCTTCACCCCTCCCACGTCGGGCCGTTCGTAGTACACGAGCTGGCCCTCCTTCGACCCCGCGACGGTCCGGAGCTTGAGGCGGCGCCCGCCGAGGGCGAAGTACGTGTCGACCTGCTTGAGGGTCCCGACGTGTTCCGCGCCGGAGAGGAGGGCCCGCGCCTTCCCGAGGTCTTCGTAGCGCGCCTTGAGTTCGACGAGGTGCTTCGGGCCCGCGACCACGGAGGCCCGCACGAACGGGGGCCACAAGAAGGTTGCCGTCTCCGAATCCGGCTGGGGCCCCGCGGAATGTCTTCCCCGCGGTGCGAGCCACGTACCTCTAAGTGGAGGTATGCGCCGCCGCGACGAGGGCCTCGATCCTCGCCCTCCGGCGGGCGAACTCCCCTTCCGCCCTCCGGTGGTAGGCGGCCATCCGACGCAGGAGGTCCGACCTCGCCTTCTCCGAATCGACCCGTCCGACGTAGTCCTCCTTCCTCGTGGAATGGCCATTGTCGCGTTCGTAGTGCCAGAAGTAGAAGTACCGCCGTCCGTCGAAGTCCCGCACCCGGGCGCCGCACCCAATTTCCATTTCATACCTCTAAGTAGAGGTATGCCGGCCGAGGGCTTCGTCCTTCCCGGGGGAGGTGGGTGAAAGTATCACCGATGGGGGATAGGCCATGGCGTGGGTTCACGCGTACGACGTGATTTGCCGCTGGCCCCGCAGGTATGCCCGGAGGGCGCTCGCCCGCCACCAATTCGTAAGGGGGAGCCGCAGGCGCTTCCCCAACTCCAGATCGGCCTCCTCCAAGGTCGCAAACCGGGCGGGCTTCTTCGCCAAGGCCGCGCGCGCCAGCTCACGGTACCTCCATACGCCAAGGGGGACCCAGTCGTCGTAGACCTCCATGCACACGATCGCGCCGGCCTGTCGCCGCCGGCCCGCGAGGTGCTCCAAGACCGGGAGGCGGGTCGCGTGGTACGCCCCCGCGATCCGATCCGGGTACGTCGTCCGGCCTCCCGCGAACTCGTGGTCCTGGATCGGCGTCGGGTTCGACGCGAGGTTCCACGCCTCGAGGCCCTCGAACATGAACGCCTGCGGGAACAGGAGGATGGCGACCGTGTTCGCGAGCCCCGTCGCGCTCGTGACCTCGAAGTCGGAGATCCAAGGATTCCCGCGGACCTCGTCGACGAGGGCCTTCGCGAGGATGTCGTCCACCGCGGTGATGGACCATTCCGTCGGCACGAGCCTCCGCCGCTCCTTCGTCCCGAGGAGTCCGACGGAGAAGATCCGCGTGATCTGGCTCTGCGTGATCCCGTGGTCGTACAGGTCCGCGACGGCCTCGCCCGCGCGGACGTCGGTGTCGGACACGAGGTCATCGACCCGCCTGGGCACGGAGGGGTTCGAGGCGAGGTCGACCTTCGTCAGGTCCGCGCTCGGGCCGCTCGGCGGCGCCCGCGGGGAGAAGGGGCTCACGAGGGAGGGCCGCTTCGCGAACCACATCTCCGTGTCGATGGGCTTCGAGGCCATCGCCCCTTCCTGGACCGTCGCGAGGATCGCGTCCGGCACGCGGGCCTCCGCGACGCGCCGCGGGGCCTTCCCGCGGACGAGGGAGAGGCGGAACCGCAGGATCTCCGCGAGGTCGTAGGACAGCCAGGTCTCCGAGGCATCGAGGATCGACGTGTCCTCGTCCCGCACGGGAGGGACCAGGGGCCCGACGAGGACCTTCGGGTAGCCCCACGATCCCACGAAGGCGCTCGGCGGCGAGGCGCCGAACAGGTTCGTCGTGCGCAGGTCCTTCCGGTCCGCGAACCAGGCGCGCACGCGGTCGAGGTACGGACAGATGGAGAGGCGGCACCGCTTGATGTCCCCGTGGCACACCCGGCACGCGATCTCCCGGCGGACCTCCGCGAGGGTCGTCGCGAGGCCTTCCTCCCCGCGGGGCACGGAGGAGGGCGGAAGGGACATGGTCAGGGGGAGGCGGGGGCGGCCGCGGGGGGCGCGGGCGTGGCGGGCTTCGGCGCCGCCGGCGGAGGGGCCGCAGGGGCCGGCTTCGGCGTGGGCGGAGGAGCGGGCTTGTCCTCGGGGATTACTTCCTCCCAGCGCCTGTAGCAGATTGGGCAGACGTGGATGATGGACCCCGCCGCGTTGCACGGCTGGGCGCCATCGTTCGGGCAGTGGTGCTCCTTCGCCATCTCAGGTCTCCGAAGAGGCGG
>DASQXV010000103.1:0-29364 GCA_035639595.1 Thermoplasmata archaeon
CTTCCGGACCGCCGCGACCGCGCCGTCTCCTTCGAGGACCATCGCGACGACGGGCCCCGCGGTGATGTAGGCCATCAGGGGCTCGAAGAACGCCTTGCCCTTGTGCTCTGCGTAGTACGTCTCCGCAAGGGAGCGCGTGACTCGTAGCATCTTCATCGCGACGAGCCGGAGCCCGCGTCTCTCGAAGCGGGCGATGATCTCGCCGACGAGGGCCCGTTGCACGGCGTCCGGCTTCAGCAGGACGAACGTACGCTCGGCCATGTCACGCCCCTTTCTTCGCCTTCTTGGCGGTCGGCGCGGGCGCCTCCTCCTCTTCCGCGGGCTCCCCGCGCTTGCGCCCCTTCACGGATTGCCAGGCCCGGTCGAGCCACGCCTTGAACGCCCGCCGCCCCTCCGGGGAATCCTTCCAGGCGAGGAACTCCGCTCGTTCGACCTGGGTGATCGGCTTCGCGCCGTGTTTCTTCTTGGCCCACCCGATGATCGAGGTCCGGAAACTGTCGCTTCCAAGGAAGTCGGAGTAGTGCTTCTCGAGGTCCCCGCGAGAAAGGTCGGGCCCGAGGCGTTTGTCGATCAGGTCGGCGAGGTCCGCGGGAATGTCCTTCCCTTTCGGGGCCTCGATTGTGACCTCCGCGGCGACCGCGCCTTCGGCGGGCGGTGCCTCTTCCTCGACCGCCTCCTCCGTGACGACGCGTCCCGCGGCCCGCCGGAACGCTTGCGTCCACGGCGTCCACCGCGGCACGCGGCCCAGCTTCAGCATGTTCATTTGGCACTTGTGGGAACAGAAGAGGAAGACGGTCCCGTCCCTCCGGATGAACATCTTGCCCGTCCCGGGCTCGATCTCGTTTCCGCAGAAGGAGCAGGAGCGTCGGATGGGCATGGGCTCACCGGACCGACAGCTTGCGCGCTTCCCGCGCGGTTTCCCGGAGCATGAGCACGTCGCCGACCTGGATGCTTCCCTTCACGTTGCGGGTAATGATGCGCCCCTTGTCCCGGCCGTCGAGGACGCGCACCTTGACCTGGACCGCCTCGCCCGTCATCCCGGTCCGGCCGACGACCTCGACGACTTCCGCGGGGATGCTGTCCTCGTCTGCCATGCGCGCCGCTCCCTCCGACGTCCGTCACTTCTTCATCGTTCGGAGTTTCCCGGAGAGGTCATCGAGGAGGGGCTTCGCCTTGCCCGCGTCGAGGATCGCGATCGAGGCGGTCGCCTTGCCCAGGCCGACGGCAACCCCGAGCTCCTGCTTGCTCGGCACGTACGCGTAGGGGACGCCCTTCTCCTCGCAGAGGAGGGGCATGTGGGCGAGGATCTCCTCGGGCTGCACGTCCTCCGCCATGATCACGAACTGGGCTTCGCCCCGCTCGACGAGCTTCGTGACCTCGTTCGTGCCCTTCCGGACCTTTCCGCTCTCCTTCGCCAGCTCGATTGATTGATACGTCTTGTCGACCAAATCCTTCGGCATCTCGAAGCGAACGTACATCGGCTTGGCCATTGGGGAGACCTCCTTCCGCCCCGCGGCCGCGGGGCGTCATCAGTCATCGGCTCTCCGTTACCAGAGAAGCGGCCATCGAAGCGGCGCGGCTTATAAAAGGTTTCCGACGCTTCCGAGACATCCGCACTTCCGGTGCATTTCCTCATCTGAGACGTGTCACTCGAGGCCGCCGAGCTGCTCGCGAACCATCCTGTTTGCAACTTCCAAGAATTTCTCCTCGGTCCCCGGGGGAATCGTCGCCCCGGCCGCCGCGTGGTGGCCCCCTCCCGAGCCGCCCACTGCCTTGCTCGCTTCCTGCATGATCGCGGCCAAGTCCAATCCGCGGGCCACCAGCTCCCGGGTCGTCCGAGCACTCACCTTGATCCCGTCTTCCGCCTGGGCGAACGCGATGATGGGCAAATCCTTCGTCGCTCCCTTTCGGTTGAGCGCCAAGCTCGCCGCGATGCCCACGACGGTGTCGCGGATTTTGTCCGCGGCGTGGAAGTACTGGATCGCCTCCATCTGGTTGATGCCCGCGTCCATGACGGCCTCCATGGACTCGAGGAGATACTCGCGATGGCCCCGGAGCAATTTCAGGGCCTGTCCGAGGAACTCGTCGCGGTCCCCGCGGCATACGCGGTAGCCGACCTCCGGTTGATCGTATCGACCGCAGGCGTTGATCAATGTCCCGAATTCCTTCGCATCCCGGGTCGGGCTGCCGACGGGCTCCCGCACGAGGGTGTACGTCTCGCCGACGAGCCGCTCGACCTCGCGAAGGCCGCATCCTCGCTCGAGCATGTGGGCTGCCAGCGCGGTCACGACCCGACGTTTCTCTCCCCGATCCAGGTCGGACCAGCTCCTCCAGTGGTCCTCGACCTTCAGGTCGATCCCGAGCTCCAACAGGAAGGCGATGCACGCCTCCTCCTTCCCGCTGAGCCGCGGGATCCACGGGTCCGTCGCGTACTGGAGCATCTTGTACGCGGGCCGGGTCTCGCGCCCGAACAGGCGGAGGTCGATCTGAGCCTCGAGGACGCCCGCCTGGATGCCGTCGGCGAGGATCGTGCGGTTGTATCCGGCGAGGCGCCGCAACTCCTGATCCTGCACGTCCCCTACCGCACCGACGATCGCGATCGCGGCGAGCTCTGCGTTTCCGGGGTCGAGGGCCTTCGCGACCGCGTAGGCGCATCCGGCCCCGCTCGCGACGTCGGAACCCGCGCCCTCCAGGTGGGGATTCAGCATCAGGACCCGGTCCTGGGAGGCCGCGAAGCGGATCAGGTCGCCCCGCATCGCCTTCGGGACCTCGCGCTCCGTGGGCACGTGGTGGTCCGTGATCACGGCATCGAGGCCGTGCAGGGCATGCATCATCCCCGCCCCGAGGTCGATGAACCAGACGAGGGGCGCGCCCGGGCGCCGGAGGTCCGCGAGGACGGCCTCGTCCAGTTTCTTGACGAAGGCCACCTCATGCGGGATGTGCGCCCGATCGAGCGCCTCCGACGCAATCGCGCCGCCCGTGATCCCGTCCGTGTCGATGTGGGTCACGATGCGGACGAAAGGGGTCGCCCGCAGGCGCTCCGCGATCTCCTGCGCGACCGCCTCCATGGAGCGGTCCAGCGGGACTCGACGTTTCAAGGTTTGGGCGGGAGGGGCGGCGGACTGCGGACTGCCGACACTCGTTCGCCGTCCCGTGTTATCGTCAAATAATGATAACTCGGGTGACCCGAGGTCCCGACCATAGGACGGATAACGGCGAAGGCGTTTGTCGACCCGTGATCCACGTCACCGCGACGGGATTGATCGTCCGAGACGGCCGCGTGCTCCTCGGAAAGCGCACCTCGACGACGCGGTTCGCGGGGATGTGGGACTCCTTCGGAGGACATCTCGTCCCCTGCGAGGAGCCTGCAATGGCCCTGGCCCGCGAGCTGGAGGAGGAGCTTGCCATCCGAATCTCGGGTCCTCGATTCCTCGGCATCTACGAGGACGTCGACCCGACCTCCAAGGATCGGTTCCGTCACTACCTGTTTCTCGTCACCGCCTGGGAGGGCGAGCCCAAGATCGCGAACGAGGAGCATTCCGAGATCCGGTGGTTTGACCCCGAGGACGCGACCCGGCTGGACTTGGCGTCCTCCCTGAAAGAGGCGGTCCGCCGTCTCCGGACGAAACCTTAAGCCCCTCGCCCGGCATCGAGCCGCCAGGCGCGATGTCCGAAGACGATCAAGTCCGCACGGTCCTTCGCGGAATCCATACGATCGCGGTCGTCGGCTGTTCGAAGGACCCGTCGAAGGACGCGCATCGGGTCCCGAAGTACATGCAGATGCACGGGTACCGGGTCATCCCGGTCAACCCGACCGCGACCGAGATCCTCGGGGAGAAGGCGTATCCCTCCCTGGATGCGCTCCCGATCCCGTACGACGCGGTCGACATCTTCCGGCCTTCCGCGGACGTGCCGCCCATCGTGGACCAGGCGATCCGGGGACCCGCGAAGGTCGTCTGGATGCAACTTGGCATCCGGAACGACGAGGCGGCCGCCAAGGCCCGGAAGGCGGGCAAGACCGTGATCCAGGACCGCTGCATGATGCGGGACCACGCCCGGCTATTCGGCGGGCAGATCCTCGAATGACGACGCCGCGAAGACGATCGCGACGCTCGGTCGGCCCGCGCGTCGCGCCGCGGCGCAGAAGGCCTCGACCTCTCCCAGGGCGCTGACGGCATCCGGCGGCGCGTTGAACTTGGCCGCTCCCGTCGCTTCGTACAGAGGCCGGAGGGAGGGCTCGGGAACGATCCCGACGCGGAACCCCTCGCTCACGCCCCGTTCCAACTTCACGGTCGGGCTGATCGCCGCGAAGGCCTCGATCGGTATCTCGACCCAGTCCGAGCCTTTCTCCGGGAACAGGTCGCGAAACACAGGGTCGGTCCCGGCTTGCTCTAGGGCCGCGACGGCCTTCCGGCCTTCCTCTCCGGACCACACGCGGCCCAGACGGGTGCCCGCGGAGACGACCGTGTGGTCGAGCCATGCGAGGTCGTGGACCCTCTGGAGGGATGCCCGGCGGGTCCACAGGATCTTCGCGAGGAGGTAGTAGCCCTCGCGGAGCGCCTTGACCTCCGGCGATTTCGTCCCGACCGCCCGCTGCCTCCGGTCCATCGCGGCGCGCACCTCGGCCTGTCCCGCGAGCAACGTCTGGAAGTCGATCACCCGCAACAGGCCGCGCCATCCCATGGCACCCCGCACGGGCGTCCGCGGGAAAAGGGTGTCGGCGCAATCCGATTCGGTTCAATGCAGCACGACGGACTTGACGCCGTCGACCTGCTTGATCATCGGCAGGAGCCGTTCGGGCACCGGCGACTCCGTGATGATGAACCCGTGGGGATCGTCCAGGATCTCGGGATCGTCCATGATGACCTGGCGGACCGAGATGCCGGCTTGGGCGATGATCGTCGCGATGCCGGCCAGGATGCCGGGCTTCGACGCGTTCGACGGCACAATCTCGATTGCCCCCCAGTTCATCAGCGGGGCGACCTCGCGCAGATGGCACACCGGCCACAGGCGCTCGAAGAAATTCCCGAGCTCCGGATTCTTGCCGATCGTCTCGACGGTCGCCGTCACGACCCGACGGTCGACGCTCGCCGCCCGGGCGAGGGCCGTGTCGGAGATTTTGACGTCCCCCGCGAAGACGTTGCCTTCATGGACCCGAAGCCCATAGAAGACCATGAGCTGGGCGACTTTTTCCTGGGCCGGAAACCCTTTGAAGTATGGACGCAGCCTCGACCACATACCAATTCGTCCGCAATGTATCAATCGGTCCCATAGGGCTTTAATCCCCTCGGCTTCAGACATGGTAGGTTGGTGTTCACCATACACAGTAATGTACATCGGAGAACGAAAACGATATATGATGTTCGTGGAATTCCCTCAGAGAATGTGGTGATGACCATGCAGGCCACCGAACCGAAACCCGCGGCCGCGAGCGATGTGAAGGTCCTCCTCGGCATCGACGAGATGCCGCGGTCCTGGTACAACATCCTCCCGGACCTGCCGTCGCCCTTCCCGCCCTATCTCCATCCCGGGACGAAGGAACCCGTCCCGCCGCAGGCCTTCGAGCCCCTGTTCCCGAAGGAGCTGATCCGCCAAGAGATGAGCCCGAACCGCTTCGAACCGATCCCCGAGGCGTTGCGGGAGGCCTACTTCCGGCTGGGCCGGCCCACGCCGCTCGTCCGCGCGACGCGGCTCGAGGCGTTCCTCGGGACGCCCGCCCGGATCTACTACAAGCGGGAGGACCTCTCCCCGGTCGGGTCCCACAAGCCGAACACCGCGATTGCGCAGGCGTACTTCGCGGCGAAGGAAGGCGTCGAGGCCCTCGCGACGGAGACCGGTGCGGGACAGTGGGGCTCCGCCCTCGCCCTCGCGACGAACTACTTCGGCCTCCGGGCGAAGGTCTTCATGGTCCGCGTGTCGTACGACCAGAAGCCGTACCGGAAGCACGTCATGCGCCTCTTCGGCGCGGACGTCGTCCCGAGCCCCAGCGACCGGACGAACATCGGGAAGAAGATCCTGTCCCAGGACCCGGACCATCCCGGCTCCCTCGGCATCGCGATCTCGGAGGCGATCGAGACGGCGGTCACGAGCCCGAACACCCGGTACTCCCTCGGATCCGTCCTCAACCACGTACTGATGCACCAGACGATCATCGGCCTCGAGGCGAAGGCGCAGTTCGAGCTCGCGGGCATCGAACCCGATTTCATGGTCGGCTCCGTCGGCGGCGGCTCGAACTTCGCGGGCTTCACGTACCCGATGATCGGGGAGCGGATCCACGGCCGGGCCGACACGCGGTTCGTCGCGGTCGAGCCGACCTCCGTCCCCTCGATGACCCGGGGCCGGTACGAGTACGACTTCGGCGACACGGGCGAGATGACGCCCCTCGTCAAGATGCACACCCTTGGCCACGCGTTCGTGCCGCCGCGGATCCATGCGGGCGGCTTGCGGTACCATGGGACCGCGGCGACCCTCAGCGTCCTCCTGGACGCGGGCCTCGTCGAGCCCCGCGCGGCCGACCAGGTGAGCACCTTCGAGGCCGGCGAGATCTTCGCGAAGACGGAGGGGCTAATCCCGGCGCCGGAGACGTGCCACGCGATCCATGGCGCGATCGACCTCGCGCTCGAGGCGAAGGCGGCCGACGAGGAACGGGTGATCGCGTTCAACTACAGCGGCCACGGCCTCTTGGACATGGAAGGGTACGCGCAGTACCTCGCGGGAACCCTTCGCGACGATGGGCACACGACCTGAGAGCTAGGTGCGCGGGACAGTCCCTCGCGCCCCCCGCGCCGGACGCAAGCCCGGAGGGGGCCGCGGACGAAAGGTAGGCTACGTGCACCGCGGACATTGACCCTTGGGACGGGCCGTCCCCCGCCGTGGACCTCTGGAGCCTCCTCGCGGGGGTCGGCGTCTTCGCCGCCCTCGGCCTCTTCGTGGGCATGGTGACCGGCCTGTCTCCGGGCCTGCACGTGAACAACGTCGCGGCGTTCCTGATCGCCGGGCAAGCGGCGTGGATCGGACTCCTCGCCAGCGTCTCCCCCGCCTTTTCGACGGAACCGGAGATGGCCCAGATCTCCCTCGCCTGTTTCCTCGTCGCGACCGCCTCGAGCCACGCCGTGTTCACGTTCATCCCGAGCGTCTTCCTCGGAGCTCCGACGGAGGACACGGCCCTCGCGACGCTCCCGGGCCACCGGCTCCTCCGGTCCGGGCAAGGGGCGAGGGCCGTCGCGCTTGCGGCCCGCGGCGCCGTCTTGGGGACCCTCCTATCCGTCGCCTTCCTCGTGCCCCTCCGTCTCCTCCTCGCCGACCCCGTTGACCTCGCGGGTCGTTTCCATCCGTGGGCTCCCCTATTCCTCGTCGGGGTCCTGGGCGCCCTCCTGGCCGCGGAGGTGCGAGGCCCGAACCGAGCCCGTCGGGTCCGCCGGGCGGGGCTCGTCCAGGCCTTGGCCGGGGTCGTCGGCATCGCGAGCTTGCGCGGAACCCTGCCGATCGACCCCGCGATGATCCTCTTCCCCCTGTTCTCCGGGCTCTTCGGGATCCCGAACCTCGTCATCGGGCTGGCCGCCCGGCCGGGCGACCTCCCGCCTCAGCGCGTCGAGCCCCTCCGACCGCTGTCCCGCGAGGACGCCCGCAGCGCACTCCGGGGGAGCCTCGCGGGCGCCGCGATTTCCTGGCTCCCCGGCCTAAGCGGCGGGGCCGCCGCGACGCTCGCCTCCGTGGGCTCCCGGAGGCGGGTCGGGCCGAGCCAGTTCATGGTCGTCCTCGGCGCGGTCTCTTCGTCGACGGGGCTCCTGAGCGTCGCGGTCCTGTACATGATCCATCGGTCGAGGAGCGGGACCGCGGCAGCCGTCCGGGTCCTCGTCGGCGAGCCCGCCCCGTGGCCCGATCCGGCCTCCCTGCCCGCCGCGCTTCTCCTGTTGGTCCTTGCCGCGGTCGGTGCAACCGCGGCGTCGGCGCCGCTCGCCGTGCGTCTCTCCCGACGACTGGCCAAGCGCTGGTCTCGTTCGGACCCGCGGCGACTGGCCGCCGCCTCCCTTCTGGCCATCCTGTCCCTCCTTGCCTTCACGACCGGAGGCGCAGGCCTTGCCGTGGCGGCGTGTGCCACCCTCCTGGGGTTCGTCCCGATCCGGTTGCGGGTGCGCCGGGTGCACCTGATGGCCTCGCTGTTGATCCCGGTCCTCCTCTCCGCCCTTTTCGCCGGGGCATGAGGGAAAGCTAAAGAATCGTCCGTTGCATTGTCGTCGGGAACATGGTGACGGAGGAGGTCCAATCGACTCGGCCCGTGGGCATCCTCGACGAGCTGTCCTTCGTCCTCGCGAGTCGACAGCGCGAGAAGGTCCTGTCCGCCCTGATCCCGGGTCCGAAGACGCCGACCCAGCTCGCCCAACTGACCGGCCTCCGCCTGCCCCACGTGAGCCGCACCCTCCGGCAGCTCCTCGAGTCGGACCTCGTGCGGTCCTCGGGGAGCGAGCAGCGAGGCAAGCTGTATGTGCCGACCCACCGCGGCGTCGCGGTCTTCTCCGAACTCCGGGATGCGCGGGGAGACCGCTTGGTCGCACCCCTCCTCCGAGGCGGCCACCTCAAGAACTACCACCACTGGCTGTCGAAGAATTTCGGCCTCGACGCCGCGGACCGCGTGCTGATCGACATGGGATTGGATCCCCGCAGGCTGGACGACGAAGGCTGGTATCCGCTGCGCACGGCGCTCGACTGCCTGGACCTCATCGAGTCCCGGTTCGGCGACGGCACCTACGACACGATTCGCCGGATGCTGCGGGACGAGGTGGCGAACTTCGCCTCCGTCCGCCGTCTCCTGAGGCGGATCCTGCCTTTGCCCCTCTTGATCGAGCTGTCGCCGAACGCGTACAACCGAGAGTTCAACCACGGCCGACTGGAGGTCGAGATTCAGGGCCGGCGGGCCCTCCTCAAGAATTACGACTGGATGAGCAGCCCGGCCCGCTGCGCCGCATGGCTCGGCACATACGAAGGATCGCTGGCCATGGCCGGCGCCGAGGGGAAAGTCACGAAGGTCGCCTGCATCCTGCGGGGCGACCGGTATTGTGGCTACCAAATCGAGTGGTAGGGCCACGGCGATGCTGGCTCGAACCGAATGGAACACCGTTTGGTAAGTAACCGGTAACGTTGGCTTATGTGAGCCGAACCCGTCACCGCCTTCGCAGGAACCGAGGGAACGTCGTCCTCGTTGGAGGGGTGCCTGCCGAGCCCCGTCCCGCTAGGAGTCGCGGACGGGTCTCCTTTCTCAGCCGTCGTGGTTTTCGCGGGTCCCGTACGGCGTCGAGTACTTGTGGGTCTCCCGGATCCGTTCGAGTCCGTCGATCTTCTTGACGTACTCCGCGACGGCCTCGGGGACCAGGGATTCCCAGTCGCCGCCGGCGAGCATGCGGTGGCGGACCTCGGTCCCCGATAGGCGGTCCCGATCGACGAGCGGTGGCGACAGGACCTTGAGGCCGTGCTCCCGGAACAGCCGGACGACGAGGTCGGAGTTCGTGTAGACGACGTCGAAGGGCGGGACAAGGGACTGCACGTGGCTCACCCACACGCTGTGCACGTGGGTGTCGGGGATCGGGACGATGTGGTACGGGCGGATGCCCTCCCGGTCGAGGGACCGCTTGATCATCTCATACCGCTCGCCTCCGGTGAAGGGATTCTCCCCCGTGTGGCTGTACTGCGCGGACCCAATCCCGACGATGATCTCGTCGTGCGATTCGAGGATCCGCTTCACCATCGCGAGATGCCCGCGGTGGAACGGCTGGAAGCGGCCGATGAAGAACGCGCGTCCCGTCATCCGGATTCCTCGGAGAGGAAGTGGCCGATGTACGGGCATTCGAGGGTCAGGAACTTCCGGCAGTGGACGCAACGGCCGTCGTCCCGGGGGACCGCGAGGGAGACGTTGAGCTCGAAGCACGGCATCGGCTCCGAGAGCTCGAAGGGCGCCTCGAACTCGTCCACGGATTCCCCTCGCGCTCAGTGGGGCACCGCGGCGGGACCCGGCTTGTCCGGCGTCATCTTGGGGACCAAGGCGGCGAGCTTGCTGATCAGGCCCGACTTCTTCGGACCGACGAGGGCCTGCTCGAGGACCTCGCTCAGCGTGTCGACCGGGACGATGTCAATCTTCCCCAGGTACTTGTCCTCCAGGAGGACGTCCTTCATGTTCGCCCGCGGGATCACGACCTTCTTAATCCCGAGCTCCGCGGCCGCCTCGATCTTCGCGGTCACGCCACCGACGGGCAGGACCTGACCCCGGACGCTGAGGGACCCGGTCATCGCGACCCCCTGGTTGACGGGCACCTCCTCGAGGGCACTGATGACCGCCGTGGCGACGGAGATCGACGCGCTGTCCCCTTCCGTCCCCTCCCGCGAGCCGACGAACTGCACATGGATGTCGTGGTTGGAGATGTCCTCGCCCGTGTACTTCTTGATCAGGGCCGCGACGTTCTCGACGGCCTCCTTTGCGATCTCCCCGAGCCGCCCGGTCGCGATGATCCGCCCGCCTTGCTTCGCCTGCGCGGGCGTCACCTCGGCCGCGATCGGCAGGACGATGCCGCTGAACTCCGCAATCGAGTTGTCTCCGACGAGGACCGCGAGGCCGTTGACCATGCCGACGATCGAGCCTTCCGTGATGAACGTCTGGTACTCCTTCCCCCGCTCGATCATCCGGTCCGCGACCTGCTGCTCCAGGGACCGCGCGATCCGCTTCGCCCCGAGGACTTGCTTCGCGGTGACGAGGGGCGAGCCCTCCTCTTGGGCGATGTCGCCCGCGACCCGGATCAGGCCGCCGAGCTCCCGAAGCCTCAGGGTGAGCTGTCCCCGGCGACCCGCGCGCCGCTGGGCCTCCCGCAGGATCTCGAGGACCGCGGTGCGGTCAAAGTGCGGGATCTTCCGGTCCTTCGCGACCTCCTGGGCCACGAACCGGACGAGCTTGAGACGGTTGTCCTCCGTGTCCGGCATCGTGCTCTTCATGTAGATCTCGTACCCGTATCCGCGGATCCGGGACCGGAGGGCCGGGTGCATGCCCTGGACGGCGTCCAGGTTTCCCGCGGCGACCAGGATGAAGTCGCACGGCACGGCCTCCGTCTTGACCATCGCCCCGGAGGACCGCTCGCTCTGCCCGACGATGGAGAATTTCTTCTCCTGCATCGCGGTCAGGAGGCTCTGCTGGCTCTCCATCCGCAGGACGTTGATCTCGTCGATGAACAGGACCCCTTTGTGGGCCTTGTGGATCGAGCCCGCCTCGACCCGCTCGTGCGCCGGCGTCTCAAGGCCGCCGCTCTGGAACGGATCGTGCTTGACGTCGCCGAGCAGCGCGCCCGCGTGGCTGCCGGTCGCGTCGATGAACGGCGGCATCTCATCGGGCGAATGGCTCACGAGGAGCTTCGGGACCATCAGGTTCTCCTGGCGATGGCCCGTGTACCGCGTCGCGATGTAGATGATCGCCGCGACGAGAATTCCAAACAGGATGATGTTCGGCGCATCATCCCGGAACCTGGGGGGGTTCTCCCACCACTGATAGGACAGGATCACGCTCAGCCCGATGATGAACAGGACGATCGTCATGACCATGGAGGCCTTCTGCTCCCGCCGCTGCATCGCCTCCGCCTTTTGGGCGTTCACGATCTCGCGGCCCTTGCCCGACGGCACGATCCGGATCTTCGGCTCGTTCGGGTCCTCCGGGTTGTGGTAGACGATGATGTCCTGGAGGTCGTCCCGGGGAAGGAGCTCCGTCATCGCCCGGGCCAGCATCGACTTCCCCGTGCCGGGGTCGCCGATCAGCATGACGTGGCGCTTCTGTTCGGAAGCCTTCCGAATGACCTCGACCGCGCGCTCCTGGCCGATGACCTGGTCCACGAGTCGCTCGGGAATCTTCACTTCGGCCGTGGACCGGAAATCAACCTTGTTGATCCAAGAGTCCACGGGCGGCAGGTCTTCGGATTCGCCCGTAGTCTCCACCATCGGTTGGGGGCCCCTCGCGCGGAGTTACTGTTGAATACACGACCCTTCTACTTAAACACTTTGACCCCGGGAACTCATCCTGAGATTGCACGAAAAGTTGCGCCCGTCGCACGTCTCCGGATGAGGTCCGATTTTTCTCCGAGAAAATTCGAAAGCTGCGGTTCTATGCAAGGGCGAGCGACGACGCGCTCTTCCCGGTTTGAGATGTCCGAGTCGCGACGTTCGGCACGCTCGAATGCACGGCGTCAGCTGCGACGGGAGATCATCTGGGCGAGCGTTGAGAACGCCTCTTCCACGTTCGCGCCCGTCTTCGCCGACGTGAACAGGTAGGGCGCCTTATACGCCGCGGCCGCGCGGCTCACGTCTGAATCCGAGACTTCCATCTGATCCTTGAGGTCCGATTTGTTCGCAAGGAATTCGATGGGCACGTTGCCCGTGACCTTCACGACCGCGGCGACCCAATCGTCCAGATCCTTCAGCGTGTCCTTGCGGGTCACGTCGCAGACCGCGAGGACGCCTTGGGCCCCGTGGAAGTACGCCTCCTTGAGGAGTTCCCGGAAGCCCTTCTCCCCCATGATGTCCCAGATCGTCATGTCGATGTCCGCGCCGCCATTCGGACCGTCGACCTTGATCTCCTTCTTCGAGACCTTCGCCCCGAGGGTGGAAATGTACCGGTCGTCGAACTGATCCTGGATGAACCGTCGGATCAAGCAGGTCTTGCCGACCGCGCCCTCGCCGACGAGGCAGATCTTCACTTTCATCTTTTGACGGTCCATTGTCCATCCTCTCGCGGGGTCGGTCGCTCGGACATTCCTCAGGTTATAAAGGCGTTGCCAACCGGTTATCCCTTCAGATAACGGCGCGCCCGCAGACCGTCTCGCGGCCCGAGGCTCACGCCTCTCCGCGGTGGCCGATCGCCTCGGCGAGGGCCTTGAACGCCTCGTTCACGCCGGCCCCCGTTTTTGCGGACGCGAGGAAATGGGGCGCGCTGTGGATCGTCCCCATGCGGGCGAGCTCCTCCTGCGTGACGACGAGGCGCTCCGTGAGATCCATCTTGTTCCCGAGGAAGACGACGGGGACCGCGCCGAGCTGCTTGCGGATCATCTGCACCCAGTTGTTCAGATCGTAGAACGTGTCCTTTCGCGTGAGGTCGCAGACCGCGATGACCCCTTGCGATCCCTCGAAATACGCGTCCCGCAGGAGGGCCCGGAATCCCTTCTCGCCCATGATGTCCCAGACCATGAGGTCGAGGGTCGCGGGCACGCCCTTCCACGTGACGTCGACGGTCTTCTTCGTGACCTTCGTCCCGACGGTCGCGATGTACCGGTCGTCGAAATCATCGAGGACGAAGCGCTTGATGAGGGACGTCTTGCCGACGGCGACGTCGCCGACCAGGCACACCTTGGCCTTCACATGTTTCGGGCCTGTCACGGCCACCGTCGCTGCCATCGGGCGCCCCAACAGGGCGGGCGTTTATCTAGCGTACAGGCGCGAGTATCGTCGATGATAATTCTTACTCTTCCGCGACGACCTTCCGCGCGTACCGCTCCTTCGCGACGCGCTCGGCGAGGGATTGGAACGCCGTCTCGACGTTCACGCCCGTCTTCGCGGACGTGAAGTGGAACGGGCTGTCGTAGGCGCGCGCGGCCTGGACCATCTCGTCCTCCTTAATCTGGACCTGGTCCTTCAAGTCGATCTTGTTTCCGAGGAATTCGATCGGGATCTTTCCCGTGACGCTGTACACGCCCTCGATCCAGTCGTCCAGGTCGTCGAGGGTCTTCCGGCGGGTGACGTCGCACACCGCCAGGATGCCGCGGGCGCCGTAGAAGTACGCCTCCTTCAGGAGTTCCCGGAAGCCCTTCTGGCCCATGATGTCCCAGATCGTCATGTCGATCTTCAGGTCCCCGGAGCCGTCCGGGCTCGCGGAGGTGAGTTCCTTCTTCGAGACTTTCGTGCCGAGGGTCTGGATGTACTTGTCATCGAAGTTGTCGAGGACGAACCGGCGGATGAGGGAGGTCTTGCCGACCGCGGCTTCGCCGATGAGACAGACTTTCACTTTCATCCGCTTGACTTCCATAATTCTCAGCCCGCAACGTGGCATACCCGGCGTGACCCGCTTAAACGTTATGGGAGAGTTATCAGGCCCGAGAAATCAACCGACTCGAACGCCGCGGCCCGGAGCGCATGGCGAAGCCATATGTAGGATGAACGGGCATGTGCGGGCGAGGCGCGACGATGTGCGACGAATACTACGACGAACGTGCGAAGGCGTATTGGCGTGCCCTCGTCGGCGACGAGGAGCTCGACGAGAAGGACGAGAAACTGGAGCCCCTTGGCGCCCCGCTGAACGTCGAGCCCGCGAAGCCGAGAGCGAAGATGCTCGTGCGCTGATCGCGGACCGATTCTTCGTCGAGCGCGGGCCCTCCTTCTCCATGGCGGAAGCTCGCGCTCCAAACCATTAAATACGCCCCCTCCATAGGGACGCCCCAGCGCGCAACCGCGTCGACCAGACGCCCCCGGGCAATCCCTTGGGATCCCGGCAATGCGAGGCCCGTTTGTTCTGGGCCGCAGGCGGCGTCACGGCGACGCGCATGGACCGCGCGAGCTTCGTTCGCGAGGAGAGCCCCCTCTCCTCGGAGGAACGGGATGCCCAAGGAACACCGACCCCGACACGGCTCGATGGGCTTTTCGCCCCGCAAGCGCAGCGAGAGCCCCATCCCGCACTTCTCGAGCTGGCCCGACCTGGACGGAGGGAGCCCGAAGGTCCAGGGCTTCGCAGGCTACAAGGCGGGAATGACCCACGCGATCGTCGTCGATTATCGGCCGACCTCCACGACGTCCGGACAGGAGGTGCAGGTCCCGGTCACCGTCGTCGAGGTCCCGCCGATGCACGTCGCCGGGGTGCGCCTCTACCGGCGTGCGCCGGAGGGCCTGAAGGCGGTCGCCGAGGTGTGGAGTCCCAAGCTCGACAAAGAGCTGCGGCGGGTGTTCCCGATCCCGAAGGACTACGACGTCGAGGAGGCGTGGAAGAAGGCCGATCCCGCGGGGACGGACGAGGTCCGCCTCATCACGTACACGCAGCCAGGCCTCCTGACCGGCGTGCCGAAGAAGAAGCCGGACCTCATGGAGAACCGGGTCGGCGGCGGATCCGTCGCGGACCGGATCGCCTACGCAAAGAAGCTGCTCGGCGCGGACATCCCCGTGACCGAGTTTTGCCGCGAAGGGTCCATGGTCGACGTCGCCGCGATCACGAAGGGCAAGGGATGGAAGGGCCATCACACCCGGTGGGGGACCCGCCTCCTGAGCCACAAGAACTCGAAGCATCGACGGAACATCGGCACCCTCGGGAATTTCCAGCCCGGATACGTGCGACCGACGGTCCCCCAGGGAGGCCAGTTCGGCTACCACCAGCGGACGGAGTATAACAAGCGGATCCTGAAGATCGGGGAGAAGGGGGACGAGATCACGCCGAGCGGGGGGTTCGTGTCCTACGGCGTCCTCCGGAATCCGTACGTCCTGCTCCACGGCTCGATCCCAGGACCGGCGAAGCGGCTCATCCGGTTCCGCGACGCGGCCCGTCTCGGGTACGTGAAGCTCGAGAAATCGCCCGACCTCACGTACATCTCAAGGGAGTCGAAGCAGGGGGCCTGAGATCTTGCCGAAGGCGAAGAAAGAGAAGGAGCCTGCGGGAACCAAGGAACCCGCCCCGAAGCGTCGGCCCCCAGCGAAGAAGAAGCCGCTCGAGGAGACGAAGCCGAAAGCCTCCAAGTCGAAGCTTGAGGGGCCTGCGGCCAAAGGACCCGCGGACCGGGGACAGGTCCATGTCTATTCCCTCGACGGGGACGTTGTGAAGACGATCGACCTGCCCTCCGTGTTTCGGACGGATTTGCGGACGGACCTGATTCGCCGGGCGGTCATCGCGGCCCAGGCGAACCGACGGCAACCGTACGGGCCGACCCATGGGGCGGGCATGCGCCACTCCGTCCGCTGGTCGGGCAAGGGCCACGGCGTCTCCCGCGTCCCGCGGATTCGCGGCACGATGATCGGAGCCCAGGCCCCGGGCACGGTCGGAGGCCGGCGCGCCCACCCGCCTCGGCCCGACACGACGTGGGCGCAGAAGATCAACGACCGGGAGCGGAGGATGGCCCGGAATGCGGCCTTGGCCGGCGTGCGGGACCCGGGGCTCGTATCCGCCCGGGGCCATCGGTTCAAAGACGGCCTCTCCCTGCCCGTCGTCGTCGAGGACGGGATCGAGACCCTGGCCCCGGAGGACGGCGCGACCCAGGAGGGCGTGAAGATCCTGTCCCGGTTCGGACTCCTGTCCGACGTCGAGCGGGCGAAGGAAGGGCGCCACATCCGCGCGGGCCGCGGCAAGATGCGCGGGCGGCGGTACCGGCAGCCCGTGAGCCTCCTCGTCGTCGTGAAGGATTCGACGAGCGTGCGACGCCTCTTCGGGAACCTGCCTGGCGTCGAGGTCGTCAGCCCCGCGGGACTGAACGCGGAGCGGCTGGCGCCGGGTGGCGACCCCGGGCGCCTGACGATGTTCAGCGAGGGCGCCCTCGAGGTGCTGCGGGGTTGGGGAGCATGAGGCCGCACGAGATCCTCCTCCATCCCTATGTGACGGAGAAGTCCCTGAACATGCTCCAGGGGACCGCCGCCCAGGACCTGAAGGACGGGAATCGGCTCGAGTTCCTCGTGCGACGGGAAGCCACGCGGGACCAGGTCAAGCGGGCCTTCGAAGAACTGTTCCAGGTCAAGGTCGCGAAGGTCAACACGTTCGTCCGGCGGGACGGAAAGCATGCGATCATCAAGTTGAAACCCGAGTTCTCGGCGGAGGAGATCGGCATGCGGATCGGGGTGTTCTGATGGGCAAGAACCTCCAGTCCCAGCGCCGGGGTCGCGGGACCTCTCCGACGTACCGGTCTCCGAGCCATCGGCACCCGGGGCCTGTCCTCCATCCGCGGCTCCAGGGGGCCGGCGTCGTCACAGACATCTTCCAGGCGCCGGGACACAGCGCGCCGCTCGCTCGGGTGCGCTTCGACCGCGAGGAGGTCCTGATGATCGCGTGCGACGGCCTGTCCGTCGGGCAAGCCGTCACCCACGGCATGCCCAACGTCGACCGCGGGAACACCCTCCGGCTCCGGGACATCCCGGAAGGGACCCTCGTGTACAACATCGAGGCGCTCCCGGGCGACGGCGGACGGTTCGCCCGCGCGGCGGGGGTCCAGGCCGTCGTCGTGAGCCAGGGGGACCGCACGGTCGTCCAGATGCCCTCGGGGCAATTCCATTCCTTCCATCCGGATTGCCGCGCGACGATCGGCGCGGTCGCGGGCGCGGGCCGCGGAGACAAGCCATTCGCCCGCGCCGGGAAGAAGTGGTTCTCGTTCCGCTCCCTGAGCAAGCCGTACTTCAAAGTCCGCGGGGTCGCGATGAACCCGGTGGACCATCCCCACGGCGGCGGCTCCCATCAACACGTCGGGAAGCCGTCGACCGTGGGATATGACGCTCCCCCCGGTCGCAAGGTCGGCCGGATGTCCCCGAAGCCGAAGCGGCTGAAGGAGAAGCGGCGCCGGAGGTAGGTCGAGATGGCGAAGAAGATGGGTGGACTGGCGAAGGCGGCCCGGCGGAAGCTGCGGAAGCGCGCGGGCCTGATCGAGACCCGCCGGAAGAAGGAGTTCACGTACCGCGGGTACACGCTCGACGAGATGAAGGCGATGACCCTCGAGGAAATCATCGAGTTGCTCCCGTCCCGGCCGCGGCGGACGTTCCTCCGCGGCCTCGACGACGAGCGCCTCACGTTCGTCGAGAAGCTGCGCGCGAACGGGACGGACGAGGCCGTGCGGACCCACTGCCGGGACGTCCCGATCCTCCCGGACTTCATCGGCAAGAAGGTCGCGGTCCACAACGGGAAGGAGTTCATGACGGTCGAGATCCGGCCGGAGATGATCGGGCACTTCCTCGGCGAGTTCGCGATGACGCGGAAGCCGGTCGTGCACAGCGGCCCGGGCGTCGGCGCGACGCGGTCGTCGAAGTTCATGCCTCTGAAGTGAGGGTCATGATGACGAAACTCGGTTACACGATGGAGTACAAGATCGAGACGATGGCGAGGGCGTACGGCCGGGACCTCCCCGTGGCCTGGAAGAAGTCCGTGGAACTCGCGCGGCAGCTGAGGGGAAAGACCGTGGAGCAGGCCCGGGAGTACCTCGAAGGCGTGATCGCGCTGAAGCAGCCCGTCCCCATGCGGACCTACCGACGATGGATCGCCCACAAGGCGGGGACTGGACCCGCCCGCTACCCGGTGAACGCGGCGAAGGCGTTCCTCAAGATCCTCGAGAGCGCGGTCGCGAACGCGGAGTTCACGGGCAAGGAGGACCCCGACACGATGGTCATCCGGACGATCAACGCGCACAAGGGCTCGACGACGAAGGGCTATCGCCCCCGCGCGTACGGCCGCAGCAGCCCCTGGAACCAGGACACCGTGAACCTGGAGATTGTCCTCGAGGAGGTGCCCTGACATGGCGACCGAGGCGAAGGTCGAGCGGAAGGACAAGCGGATCATCGTGGAGAACGTGCGCCGGGTCCTGTTGAAGGAATACCTGATGAACGAGACGCGCCGCGCGGGCTTCGGAGGACTCGACATCCAACGCACCCCGATGGGGACGCGGGTCACCCTCCTCGCGGAGCGGCCGGGCCTCGTGATCGGACGGAAGGGAGGGGCGATTAAGAGCCTCACGGAGGCCGTGGACAAGCAGTTCAAGTTCGACAACCCGCAGATCGAGGTCCAGGAGGTCGCAAACCCCGCCCTGAACGCGCAGATCATGGCCGAAAAGCTCGCGAACGCCCTCGAACGGGGATGGCATTTCCGTCGCGCGGGCCACTCGACGGTGCGGCGGATCATGGAGGCCGGCGCGAAGGGTTGCCTTGTGGTGGTCGCGGGCAAGCTGACGGGCCAGCGGCACCGCGTGGAGAAGTTCAAGCAGGGTCACATCAAGTACTGCGGCGAGCCCAGGAACCAGTGGATGGACCGGGGCTTCGCGGCCGCGAAGCTGAAGCCAGGGATCATCGGCGTGACGGTCGAGATCATGGATCCGAAGGCCAAGCTCCCGGACGAGGTCGAGATCAAGATGCCCTCCGCGGAATACTTGGCCGCGAGTGCGGCCGCGGCCGAGGCCGCGCTGGCGGTTGAGCCGCCCGAAGCCCCTCCGGAGACGGCCGCGAAGGCCGTCGCCGTCGTCGCGGGAGAGGACGCCGAGGAAGAGCCGCTCCCGCTTGAGGAGCCGACCGCGGAAGTCCCGAAGGTCAAGAAGAGCCGGGTCGCGGCGAAGCGGCTCAAGAAGGTCGCGAAGGAAGTGAAGGACCTCGGCGTGGACGCCGACGTCGAGCCCACGGGAGGCGACGAGACGTAATGCCCCTCCTGCGGACGAAGGAGATCCGGGCGATGGACGCCGACGCCCGGGAGAAGAAGCTGTCCGAGCTCCGGGAGGAGCTGATGCACGAGCGCGGGGTGGCCGCGATGGGCGGCGCCCCTCCGAATCCGGGCAAGATCCGCGCCTTGCGGAAGAACATCGCGCGGCTCCTGACGATCGCCTCCGAGGAAGGGCCATTGGGCGAGCCCAAGCCGCCCGCCGCGACCCCATCGGCCGGCGCTTCGGCGACGGAGGAATGAGATGAACCTCCGGAAGCACGAGCTGATCGGCCTCCAGGTCGAGGTCCTCGAGGCGATGGATCCGAGCCAGGCCCGGGTCCGGGGGCGCGTCGTCGACGAGACCCGGAACACCCTCGTCCTCGAGGTGGAGGGTCGGGAGAAACGGATCCCGAAGCACGGCAGCCGGTTCCGGTTCGACGTCCAGGGCGGCCTCGAGGTGGACGGAGAGGAGATCCGCTTCCGGCCGGAAGACCGTGTGAAGAGGGCCCGGTGAGGGACGATGGCGGAGAAGAGGGCGTCGAAGAAGGAGGCCTCTCCGGCCGCGGGGCCCGCGGCGCGGGACATCGGGATCGATGTGCCGCTGCCGGCGGCGGCCTGCAAGGACCCGAAGTGCCCGTTCCACGGCCGCCTCTCCGTCCGAGGCCAGGCCCTCGAGGGAATCGTCGTCTCCACCCGGATGCAAAATACGGTCGTCATCGAGCGGGAGTACGTCCGCTACATCCGGAAGTACGAGCGGTATGAGAAGCGCACGCGGCGGTTGAACGTCCACGCCCCGCCCTGCCTCGGCCTCCAGGTCGGCCACCGGGTGATGGCGATGGAATGCCGGCCCCTCGGGAAGACGGTCCACTTCGTCGCGATCCACAACCAAGGGGTCGCCGGATGAAGGGGCTCCCCGGCCGCCAGATGCGCGGCCTGCCGAAAGGCGCGCGCCTGGAGTGCATCGACAACACCGGCGCGAAGATCGTGGAGATCATCGAGGTGATGAAGTACCGCGGGGTCCGGAACCGGCTCGCCTCCGCGGGCATCGCCGACCTCCTGGTCGTCGCGGTCAAGAAGGGCACGCCGGAGACCCGCAAGCAGGTCATGAACGCGGTCGTCGTCCGGCAGCGCCGCCCGTTCCGGAGGCCCGAGGGGATGATGGTCCAATTCGAGGACAACGCGTGCGTGATCGTGACCCCGGAGGGCGAGGTGAAAGGGTCGGACATCAAAGGGCCCGTCGCGCGCGAGGCCGCGGAGCGATGGCCGAGGGTCGCCGCGACCGCGAGCATGATCGTATGAGGGCGTCCCGATGACGAGCACGAAACCCCGAACCCAACGGCGGCGGGCCGCGAACGCGCCCCTCCATGCGAGGCGGATCCTGGCGTCGGCCCACGTCGCGCCGGAGATCCACGACAAGGCGAAGGGCCGGATGCCGCGTGCGATCCCGGTCCGCAAGGGCGACACGGTGAAAATCATGCGGGGCGGCTTCCGCGGCCGCGAGGGGAAGGTCGTGTCCGTCGATCGGACGGACGGCACGGTCGTCGTCGAGGGGATCACGATCGAGAAGGTGGACGAGAAGAAGGTCCCTCGGCCCGTCCATGCTTCGAACCTCATGATCATCCGGATGGACGACACGGACGCCTGGCGCCGCCGCCGGTTCGAGGAGCCGAAGGAATGAAGAAGCACCTGAAGCGCCTGCCAGCCCCGCGGTCCTGGTCGATCCCGCGGAAGACGGACTTCTGGATTGTCCGGCCCTCCCCCGGTCCCCACGGCCTGGGGGAGAGCGTGCCCCTCGGGTCCATCCTTCGCGACATGCTGAAGGTGTGCGACACCGCGCGGGAGGCGCGCCACGTCCTCAATAACCGCGGGGTGCGCGTCGACGGCCGCGTCGTGACGGAGCCCAAGTTCCCCGTCGGCCTCATGGACGTCCTGTCGTTCGACGAGACGAAGGCCCACTATCGGATGCTCGTGAACAGCCGGGGCCGGATGTCCTTGGTCCCGATCGAGGCGGCGGAGGCGAAGTGGAAGTTGTGCCGCGTGGAGGACAAGACGACGGTCCGCGGAGGGAAGACGCAGCTGAACCTCCACGACGGCCGGAACGTCGTGCTCCCGAAGGATGCGTACACGACGGGGACGACCCTGAAGCTCAACGTGCCCGAGCAGAAGGTCATGGAGCACTTCGACCTCGCCAAAGGTTCTCCCGTCCTGGTGACGGGAGGGCAGCACGTCGGCGAGATCGCCCACGTGCTGGACGTCCAGCGGACGCGGAATCCGCGGGCGAACGTGGTCACGTTCAAGGAGGGATTCTCGACGGACATCGGGAAGGTGTTCGTCGTGGGGAAGGAAGCCCCCGCGATCACGGCGCCGCAGGTGCCGGTCCTTTAGGTGGGACGATGGGGGGCATGCGGGACATCCGGATCGGGAAGGTCGTGGTCAACGTCGGCGTGGGCGAGGCGGGCGAGAAGCTCGTGAAGGCGCAGAAGGTGCTCGAGCTCGTGACGAAGCAGAAGAGCATCCAGACCCTGAGCCACCAGGCGGTGCGCGACTGGGGCGTGCGCCGGAACATGCCGATCGGGACGCGCGTGACCCTTCGGGGGGACGCGGCGGACGCCTTCTTGAAGGCGGCCCTCGACATCCGGAGCAATCGCCTGCCGGCCTACAGCTTCGACCCCCGGGGCAACGTGTCCTTCGGGATCCAGGATTACACGGACTTCCCGGGGATGAAGTACGACCCGGAGATCGGCGTCTTCGGCATGGACGTCGCGGTGAGCCTCGAGCGGCCGGGGTTCCGCGTCGCGCGGAGGGCCGTCCGCCGGCGGACGATCCCCGGGAGGCACCGCGTTTCTCGGGAGGAAGGCATCGCGTTCATGAAGGACCGCTACAAGGTCGAGGTGGTCGAGTGAGGCGGACGAAGGAGTTCGGGCGGAAGAAGGGTTGCCTCCGGTGCGGCCGGAAGCGCGGCATCGTCCGTCGGTACGGCCTCCACCTGTGCCGCCAATGCTTCCGCGAGATCGCCTACGAGCTCGGCTTCCGAAAATACAGTTGAGGCGACGACATGCTCCAAGACCCGCTCAACGATGCGATGGCCACCCTCCGGAACGCGGAGGCCGCGGGCAAGACGGAGTGCGTGATCCGTCCCGCGTCGAAGCTGATCGGGCGGGTCCTCAAGGTGATGCAGGACCACGAATACATCCGGTCGTTCGAGCTGATCGAGGACGGCCGCGGGAACCTGTACCAGGTAGGCCTCGTCGGGAGCATCAACAACTGCGGCGTGATCAAGCCGCGGTTCGCGGTGAAGCGCACGGAGCTCGAGAAGTGGGAGGCCCGGTACCTCCCGGCCCAGGACTTCGGCGTCCTCATCCTGACGACGACGGAAGGCGTGATTTCCCAGACGAAGGCGAAGGAAGTGGGCGTGGGCGGGAAGCTCCTCGCCTACGTGTACTGAGGTGGACGAATGCCGGTCGCGGGGTTCAAGGAAGAGGTCGTCGAGATCCCGGCGGGGGTCGAGGTCGGCCTCGCAGGCGACGAGGTCGTCGTCGCGGGGAAGGGCGTCACGTTGCGGCGGACGCTGTCCCATCCGCGGGTCCGCCTCGCGATCGAGGGCGGGCGCGCGACGGTGCGCTGCGAGTATCCGAGCCGCCGCGAAGGCGCGCTCGTCGGGACGTTCGCGGCCCACCTGCGGAACATGATCGTCGGGGTCACCCAGGGCTTCACTTACGAGATGAAGATCGTCTACAGCCACTTCCCCGTGAAGGCGGGGGTGAAGGGCTCCGAGTTCGTCATTGAAAACTTCCTCGGGGAGAAGTTCCCGCGGAAGACACGGATCGTGGGCGACACGAAGGTCGAGGTGAAGGGGGACCAGGTCGTCCTCACGGGCCCGGACGTCGAGGCGGTCGGGCAGACCGCGGCCAACATCGAGCAGGCCACCCGGATCCGCGGATTCGACCCGCGGATCTTCCAGGACGGCATCTACATCACCCGCAAGGCCGGGGAGGCGTAGGGCATGGCGGACGAACCCGAGCCCAAGGAGACGAACCGGAAGAAGCAGGCGGTCCCGGAGCCCGCCGCGGAGCCGGAGGGCCCGCTGCCGTCCGCCGCCGAGATCCGCGCCGCGAAGAAGGCGGACTTGGTCAAATGGTCGGAGGCCCACGGCCTGAGCTCGGAAGGCAAAGTGGACGAGCTCCGGAAGCGGCTCCTTGCGTTTGTCGAGGAGAAGCAGGCCCAGGAGGCGCGCGCCGCGCCGGCGGAGGAGAAGGAGCCGACGCCGCCGGCGGAGGAGAAGAAGCCCGCGGCGAAGAAGGCTCCGAAGGGGAAGAAGGAGACCCGCAAGCCGAAACCCAAGCCCGCGAAGGCGCGGAAGGAGGAGGAGAAGGAGGAAGAAGAGGAGGGCCGGGTCCATGAAGCCCGTCCCAAGCCCGCCCTCGACGATGCCGTCCGGCGGCTCCTCTCCTTGCGGTCCGCGAAGAATGCCCAGCGGCCGAAGTTCCGACGGCAGGAGTGGTTCCGGTACCGCAAGTTCGGGGACGAGTGGCGCAAACCCCAGGGCGGCCAATCGAAGCTTCGACGCCACTTCGGATACCGGTGGAACCTCCCGTCGATCGGGTATCGGGGGCCGCGGCGGGTCCGCGGGTTGCACCCGAGCGGCTTCGAGGAGGTCCTCGTCCACAACGAACGGCAGCTGGAGGGGCTCGACTCGAAGAGGCAAGCCGTGCGGATCGCCCACGGCGTCGGCATGAGGAAGCGGGAGATGATCGAGAAGGCGTGCGACGACCGGGGCCTCCGGGTCCTGAACCGGATGGTGACCGAATGAGGTTCGACTACCAGCGTCGGTTGGCGGCCTCGATCCTGGGGATCGGCGTGAACCGGGTGTACATCAGTCCGGACCCCAAGGTCCAGGAGGACATCCTCGACGCGATCACCCGAGAGGCGGTCCGCGCGCTAATCCGCCGAAACGTGATCCAGAAGCGTCCGGAGCGGGGCGTGTCCCGGGGCCGGGCCCGCCATCGGGCCGCGCAGCGGGCGAAAGGCCGACGTCGAGGTCACGGGTCGAGGGAGGGGGGCCTGAACGCGCGGACGCCGCAGAAACAGCGATGGATCGGCCTGATCCGGGCGATGCGCCGCCATCTGCGCGAGCTGCGGTCCCAGGGTCGAATCGATGTCCGCACGTACCGCCGGTTCTATTCCCAATCCAAAGGAGGCGCCTTCAAGTCCACGGCGCACATGGTGCAACAGCTTCGGGCGGTCGGGGCGTTGAAGGAGGCGCCGAAATGAAGCAGGGTCCCCACTTCCGGGTCCCCTTCCGACGCCGGCGGGAAGGCCGGACGGACTATCGGCTGCGATCCCGGCTCCTCCGGAGCGGTAAGCCGCGGGTCGTCGTCCGGAAGACCCTGAGTCAGACGATCGTCCAGTTCGTCACCGCGGACGCGTCCGGGGACAAGGTCCTCGTGTCGGCCCAGTCGTCCGAGCTCAAGGAGCACGGCTGGTCCTCCGGGACGGGCAACCTGCCCGCCGCCTACTTGACGGGCCTCCTCGCGGGCCGTCGGGCAGCGTCGAAGGGGTTGAAGGAGGCGGTGCTCGACATCGGGATCCAGAGGCCGTCCAAGGGCGGCCGGCTGTTCGCGGCCCTCCAAGGCCTCCTCGACGCGGGCGTCGCGGTACCCCATGCCAAGGAGGTCCTGCCCGCGAAGGAGCGGCTCCGCGGAGGGCACATCGGCGACGCGGTCGCGAAGCAGTTCGACACGGTCAAGTCGAAGTTGGAGGCGAGCTGATGCCGCAACGGAGGGGCGGCCGCCGACGGGAGGCGCGGGCGGCCCGGCCCGAACGGGACCTGACGGAGTGGAAGCCGAAGACGAAGCTCGGGCGCCTGGTCCTCGCGGGAGAGCTCACGACCCTCGGAGATGCGGTCAAGACGGGCCTGCCGATCCGGGAGCCCGAGATTGTCGACATCCTCCTGCCGGAGACGGAGGACGAGGTGCTCGACGTCAACATGGTCCAGCGGATGACGGACTCCGGTCGACGCGTGAATTTCGTGATCACGTGCATCGTCGGGAACAAGGACGGATTCGCGGGGTTGGGACGGGCGCGCGGGCGGGAGGTGGGCCCCGCGATCCGGCGGGCGATCGACAACGCCAAGCTGAACATGATCGAGATCAAGCGGGGCTGCGGATCCTGGGAATGCGGCTGCGGGCGCGCCCACTCCCTGCCCTTCCTCGTCACGGGGAGGAGCGGGTCCGTCGAGGTCACCCTGAAACCGGCTCCGCAAGGTGTGGGCCTGGCCGTCGGGGACGTCGCGAAGAGCGTGCTGCGGCTCGCCGGGATTACGGACGCGTGGGGCTTCACGAAGGGCCACACGAAGACCACGGTCAATTATGCCCTCGCCACCTTCGAGGCCCTCCGGAAGACCGGGGAGCTGAAGGTCCGGTCGGAGCAGTCGGACCGGTTGAAGATCAAGTCCGGCGCCGTCCAGGTGTTCGTGAGAAAGGTCGCGGCGGCCCCCGCGGCGGAGGCCAGCGAGGCCGCGGACCTTCCGGAGGAAATTGCCGTCGAGGGAGAGAGCCTCACGGAGGAACCCGAGACCCCGGGACCGGAGGCGGAGGCGAAAGAAGAATGAGTTTCGCGGTCCTCCGGCTCCGCGGCAAGGGCGACCTGCGCGCGTCCGTGCGGGACACCCTCCGGATGCTCCATCTGACGCGGCAAAACCATTGCTCGATCCTCCCTCAAGACGCGACCGTCCGGGGGATGCTTCAGCTCGTCAAGGACCATGTCACCTGGGGCGAGATCGACCCGGAGGTCCTCGCGAAGCTATTGCTGAAACGGGGTCGCCAGGTTGGAGACCGGCCCATCGACGACGGGTTCGTGAAGGCCCACAGCAAGTTCAAGTCGATCTGGGACCTGAGCCAGGCCCTCGCGAAGGGTGAGGCCCGCCTCTCCGACGTCCGGGACCTGCGGCCCGTGATCCGGCTCCCGCCTCCTCGGAGAGGGTATCGCGGGATCAAACGCGGCTATCCGGACGGTGGCGACCTCGGGTACCGTGGGAAGGCGATCAACGAACTGCTCGTCCGGATGCTCGTCGAGGAAGGGAAGGAGGGGAAGGATGGTCTCTAGGACCCGCAAGCTTCGCGGCAGTCGCACCCACGGCCGCGGCAAGAAGCACGGCCGCGGCGCGGGAGGCCGCGGGGGGACCGGCAATGCGGGCCTCCACAAACACAAGTTCAAATCCATGGTGAAGTACGAGCCGGACCACTTCGGCCGGCACGGGTTCACGCGGCACGCGCAGATCCGCGAGACGGTCGCGATCGACCTCGAGGAGCTTGCGGGCCGGCTCGGAGCCTTAGAGGCCGCGGGTCACGCGACGAAGGACAAGGCTCGAATCAACGTGGACCTGACCGCGGCGGGAATTGACAAACTCTTAGGGTCGGGCCGGGTTGGCATGGCGATGCGGATCACGGTCGGCAAGGCCTCCGAGGCCGCCGTGGCCAAGGTCGCGGAGGCGGGAGGCGAGGTCGTGCTTCCGCCGCCTGCGGGGAAGTGAGGGATGCCCCTCGAGGAGCAGAAGAAGAGCCGGCTGTACGCCCTGCGACCCTTGACGGATCGGCTCCCGGCCGTCACCCGGCCGGAAGGCCACGTGCACTTCCGGACGAAGATGTTCTGGGTCCTCGCGGTCCTCGTCCTGTACTTCGCCATGACGAACGTCTTCATCTACGGCCTCGACCGGTCGAACGTGATCGACTTCTTCTCCTCCCTCCGGGCGATCCTCGCGGGGGCCCAGGGCTCCTTGATGCACCTCGGGATCGGCCCGATCGTCACCGCTTCGATCATCATGCAGCTGTTCGCGGGCGCGAAGATCATCAACCTGAACCTCCAGGACGACGAGGACAAGAGCGTGTACCAGGGGACGCAGAAGTTCCTGGTCATCGTGATGATCTTCGTCGAGGCGATCCCCCAGGTGTTCGGGTTCCTGACGCCTGCGAGCGGATTCGTGTCGGGCCTGAACGGAGCGGCGATCTTCGGACTCATCCCGGCGGGCCACGGGGACCTGATCGCGAAGTTGTTCATCGTCCTCCAGCTCTTCGCCGGATCCTACCTCGTGTTCCTCATGGACGAGGTCGTCTCGAAGTGGGGCATTGGGTCCGGGATCTCCCTCTTCATCGCGGGCGGCGTGGCCCAGCAGATCTTCACCGGGACCTTCAACTGGGAACCGTCGTCCCAGGCGGGACGACCGATCCCCGCGGGCGCGATCCCGAAGACGATTTACTACCTACAGAACTTCAGTGCGAGCGAGCTCGCGAACGGCGGGATCGAGCAGATCATGGTGCGGCCGCCGAATCCGTTGATCGCCCTGATCGGGACGATCGCGATCTTCTTCATCGTCGCGTACGTCGAATCGACGCGGATCGAGCTCCCGCTGGCCCACGGGATGGCCCGCGGGGCCCGCGGCCGATACCCGATCCGCCTCATGTACGCCTCGAACATCCCGGTCATCCTGGTCGCCGCGGTCCTCGCGAACGTCAGCATGTTCTCCCTCCTCTTCTGGCAGCATCCGGAATGGCCGTTCGTGGGGCACAATCCACTGATCGGCTCCTATCCCTCGCCGACCGACCAGTTGGTCCAGGCCCAGGTGATCCAACGGACGACGCCCACGGGAGGCATCGCGTACTACATGTCGAACGTGAACGGGGTGCAGGACTGGCTCCTCCCCCTCTTCAACCCGGTCGCGTACCACGGGTACCTCCGAGGCCTGGAATATTGGCAGGTCGGGCTCCACCTGCTCGTCTTCCTGACCGTCTTCATCGGCGGCTCCGTCATGTTCGCGAAGTTCTGGATCATGACGACGAACATGGGGCCCGAAGACGTCGCGAGGCAGATCGAGTCGAGCGGGATGCAGATCCCCGGCTTCCGACGCGACCCGAGGATCCTTCGGCGGGTCTTGGACCGGTACATCCCCGTGGTCGCCGTGATCTCCGGAGCCTCCGTCGGCGCCCTTGCCGCAGGGGCCGACATGATCGGCACGGTCGGTCAAGCGTCCGGGACGGGCGTCCTGCTCGCGGTCGGCATCATGATCCAGATGTACGAGGCCATCGGGCGGGAGCAGATGATGGAGATGCACCCCCTCCTCCGGCAATTCTTCGGGGCGACGGCGTAGGCTCACTTCTTCGGCGTGCGGAGCCGCACCTGTTCCGAACCGCTGTCGTACCGGAGCAGCTCGACGTAGCGGCCCCAGTAGACGAGGGCCTTGAACAGGTCGTCCGCCTGGTGGCTCCCGAGCCGAGCCGAGATCGCCTCGAGCACCTCCCGCCGCTCGAGCGGGCGTCCCGATTGCCTGGCCATGTCCAGGACCATGCGGAACACGGGGATGTCGTCGATCACCTCCCGCAGGATCGACTTCCGGTCCCGGACGTTCGCGTGGAGGAGCTTCTTGCTCAGGTCCGTCATCCGGACGTCGCCGTCCTCAACGGCGAGCAGGCCGAGGAATTCCGCGGCGTTGAGGACCGGACCCAGCCGGTCGACGTCCATGTCCACCTCCTGGGAGATTGTCGCGACGTCCGCGGCGCCGCCGACCTCGTCGATCGCCTCGATGAGGCCAAGGACCTGGCCCGCGGTCACCTTCGAGATCGCGTGGAAGTCGGCCACCGAACCGGTCCGCCCAAGGTTGTCGGGAATATTAGACATTGGCGCCCCCCTAGACGATGAGCGAGTAGATTTCGTCGACCCAGCCGTAGAACTCCGGCTCCTTGCGGTTCCGAGGCCGCGGCAGGTCGATGGAAAGTTCCGCGACCATCCGGCCCGGGCGGCTCGAGAGGACGATGACCCGGTCCGCCATGTACACGGCCTCCTCGATCGCGTGGGTGACCATGAGGACGGCCTTCGGGGGCAGATCCGGGTTCGTCCACAGCTGCAGGATTTCGTCCCTCAGGTTCTGGGCCGTCAGCGGGTCGAGGGAGGAGAACGGCTCGTCCATGCACAGGAGCAGGGGTTCGATCGCTAGGGCCCTC
>DASQXV010000104.1:0-8995 GCA_035639595.1 Thermoplasmata archaeon
GTCGGCTCTGAGGGCGCCGTGCCGGGACGACCGTCGCTATTTCGTCGTGTATCGCTCCAACCAGGTCGGTCGAAGGAAGCCGGGCGCGTACCGGTCCAAGAGGGCGACGATGATCACAATCGGGACCGCGTTGAGCAGGGACCAGGGTCCGATGAAGACGATCGTCGATGGGACGACGAAGCTCGGGTGCGCGAGCTGGGCGAAGTTCGACGCCCAGAGGGCCCAGCTGAACACGTCGTACTGATGGAGCAGGAAGGTCTGCATGAACAGGATAGGATACTTGTAGACCTTCGCCACGTTGTAGTAGAAGGGGTACGCGATCGTGATGAGCAAGGTGGAGCTCAGCATGAAGTTGAACGTGCCCCACGGGAAGTCGTACCAGAGTAGGCCGCCCACGAAGTGGGCGATGAACAATCCGATCGGACCCGTGCCCATGCCCACAATCTGCGGCATGATGCCTGTGATCGACCAGCTCCCTGGCGGGAAGATGACGATGATCAGCCCGAGGGCGTTCCAAGCGAACGTGATGCCGGAAAACGCCGCGATGAGCCCCGCCTCGCGCGATGTGACGGCAGCGATTCGCCGCCCCATTCCCACGGTGACCGTCCCTCCATTGGCCGCCGTGGCGGGCTTCGATGTGACACGCGGCTCTTCCTTGGGTAGGAACTTGTAAGCCACGTAGGTCGTCAGTCCCGTCGTCACGACCGCGATCATCCAGATGACCGGTCCCATGACAAAGGCATAGATCGGCGGGTAAATGGAGACCGAGGCCGTGCCGGCCCATACGCCCAAGACCGCGATGTTGTACACGAAATAGATTCCCAGCAGGATTCCCAGCAACGTCATTCGCTTCAATCTGTCAACCCCCTCATCCTGTAGACCGCAAATCCGAGAATGGCAAACAGGATCACGATCAGCAGGCCCCACAGGATCGTGTTCACGATGCTGCCGGTGTTTCCTTGCGCGAAATCACCCGGAAGCAATCGGGGGACTCCGGTGAATCCTCCCTGATTGCCGTACACCGCATACATGACGCCGGCTACCACTACGATCAGCACGAGCACTGAGATAGAAATCGCGATGGACTGCCGCACAGTCGCCGCCTCCCCGTGCTGTAGAATAACATGGTGGAGCTTCAACCTATCGGTCCAGCCAGCGTCTGGCAAGCCTCTGGCGGCATCGGCCTCGAGGATGGTTTGACGCCCATTCGGTCGGAAGGCGGCTTAGCGACGCCGAGCCCGCTCAGGGGTGCGTGGGGAGGGCATGGCGACCCCGCGCCCTCCCCCACTTGGCGATTTCCTCGCGGATCCAGCCCTCGAGCCGATCGACCGCGAAGTCGACCCGTTGCCGCAAGACGATGCCCGCCCGTTCGACGCCGGGCAGGGCCTTCAGTCTGGCCTCCACGTCCGCGACCTCGGCCATTGAGTCGGCCCAGCCGATCAACCACACGCCTGGGGGATTCGTCCGGGTCGTGATGAGCCGGCACCGAGGGAGGGCGGCGAGGATCCGTTGGAGGCTCGCGGGGACCTGGGCCCCGTGGGCGTAGGCGTTGTACAGCACGAGGCCGCGGGCCCTCGCGACGTGGATCACGGGGAACAGGATGAAGAGACCGTTCGCGAACATCGAGTCGCGCCGCCGGCGGACTGTCTTCGGCGACAGGCCCGCCGCGGAGGCGATCTCCTTCAGGGAGGCCCGGGGACGCCGGAGGAGGACGAGCAAGGTCCGCAGGTCCAAGGTCGATAAGGTGGCTGCCGCCTCGTCCGCCTGGGAAAAGGGTGGGGACGCGACCAACGCCGGCTCCCCGAGCCGCTTCACCAGCTCCTCGGGCGCCGGGGCCTCAGGTCGCTCCATGTACGCGTGGACGTGGAACGACCGATCGACATCGAAGCCGGCCCAGACGATGGGGTCGATCTTCAGGACGAACTCGATCGCGACCTCCGGTTTCTCGAGGTCCCGGTAGACGAAGAACCGCGAGTGCCGACGAAAGACCTGCGGGACCGGGAGCAACCACGTGGACGGGAGGACGCCCTCGGCCTCCAGGGCCTCGATCCGTCGCTTGACCGCGTTCCCGGACAGGCCTTGAGCCCGCCCGATTTTCTCATTCGACGCGAACGGGTCGCGCGCGAGGTGGGCGAGGATGTGGAAGTCCTTCTCGTCGACCACGGTCCTCGATTTATAAAGAGGGCGATATTTGAAATCGCCCGTCCGGACGTCCGATGAACCGCCGCCTCATTGTGCCGGTCCATGGCAGACGTCGGGAAGGCGGGTCGGACGGGCTCTCCGACCGCCCCGGGTAAACCGGCCTGGATCGAGCCCCGCTCTGGGAGCGAAGCCGAACTCCTGGAACTGGCGGAGGACCTTCGGAAGGCGGAGCTGCGCGGGGACGTCGGGTTCCTCGACCGGGCCCTGACCGCGGATTTCGTGGGCATCGGCCCTCGAGGGTTCGTCCTCTCGAAAGAGGCGTGGTTGGGCCGCCACCGTTCCGGTGACCTGAAGTACGAATCGCTGGACCGGGATGAGATATCCCTGCGGACCTATACGGACGCAGCGATCTTGACCTGCCGGGAGGTTGGCAGGACCTTCTACAAAGGGCAGGAAGTCCCGGTCGGAGCGCTCCGCGCGACGCACACGTTCGTCCGGCGGGGCGGGAACTGGCGCCTCGCGGGTGTCCAGTTCAGCCCGATCCTGGGGGCCCCGTGATGTCGACCTCGACGTTGCAAGGGGGCCGAGCCTCCTCAGCCCTGGGCCCGGGCGAAAGGGTCCGGACGTTCCTCCTCGTCCAGTCCGCGACCTTTGTCCTCGCCTCGATGATCCACTTCGGAGTCCTGGTTTCAGGATACGCTCACGCCCAGGCCGGGACTGCGGAGGGCGTGATCGCCTCGGTCCTCCTCGGAGGTCTCCTCGCGACATGGATTCGACCTCGCTTGTTCCGAGGGATTGCCCTCGGGGTCCAAGGGTTCGCCTTGGCCGGCACGTTCGTCGGCGTCTTCGCGATTGTGGTCGGCTTCGGTCCCCGGACGACCCTCGACCTGGTCATCCACGCTGCGATGATCGCCGAGCTGGTCGCGGGCCTGATCGTCGCCGCGCGAGCGCGGAACACCTCTGCGAGGGTGCCGGCGTGAAACGCTTGGAGGGCAAGGTCGCCTGGGTGACGGGGAGCTCCCGCGGCATCGGGGCCGCGATCGCCCGGCTCTTCGCGAAGGAAGGCGCACTCGTCGCGGTCCACGGACGAGAAGCCAAAGCCTTGTCTGCGGTACGGACAGAGATCGAGCGGGAAGGGGGTCGTGCGATCGAGGTCACGGGCGACGTGACGAAGTTCGCCGAGATCGAAGCGATGCGCTCGCGGATCGAACGGGAGCTCGGGCCTATCGACCTCCTCGTCGCGAGCGCCGGGGGCAGCTTCACCCCGCCGGGACCTCTCGAGGAGACATCGGAGGAGGGCTGGAAGGCCTCCGTAGACGGCAACCTCACCGCGACCTTCCTGACGATCAAGAGCGTTTTGCCGGGTATGAAGGAGCGGAAGGCGGGCACGATCCTCACGATGTCCTCCTCCGCGGCCCGGAGGCCCCATCCCCGTTCGCCTGTGCCGTACGCGGCCGCGAAGGCGGGAATCCAGATCCTGACGCAGCACCTCGCGGCGCAGGTCGGTCCCTTCGGGGTCAGGGTCAATTGCATCGCGCCAGAGACGATCCTGACGGAGAAGAATCAGCAATGGATCTCAACGGACATGCAGCGGACCCTGATCGAGACCCATCCGATTCGGCGCCTTGGCACGCCCGAAGACGTGGCGCAGGCCGCGCTCTTCCTGGCGTCCGAGGAAGCTGCCTGGATCACGGGCACGATCCTCGACGTGACCGGCGGCGCCGTCATGGTCTAAGCCCTCGCGCCGCCGTCATTCGTATCCGTGGAACGCCTCGTACTCGATATCGTCCTCCGGGACTCCGAGGTCTCGGAGCAGCTGCCAGGTCCCTTCGACCATGCCCGGCGCGCCGCAGATGTAGTACACGGGGTCGACCAACCCGTTCGAAGCTGCTTCCACAAGTTTTCGGTCGATCCGTCCGGTGAGGCCCTGCCATCCGTCGCCGGTGGAGCGGGTGAGTGTGTGGAGGACGCGGAACTGCGGGTTCTGATTTTGCAAGGCTTCGATTTCAGCTCGGTAGGCGATCTCCTCCTCCGTCCGGCTGCTGTAGACGAGCCGGACCGGGATCGACAGGGCCTTGTCAGCCGCGTACTCGGCCATCCCTTTGAGCGGCGTGATTCCGATGCCCCCCGCCAGGAAGACTGCGGGTCTCGTTTCGCGGAGCACGAAGTCGCCGATCGGTCCGAAGAGGGCGACTCCGTCGCCGGGCCGGAGGGCCGCGAAGGTCCGCTTGTACGGCGAATCCGAGAGGCGGACGGCGTACTCGAGGTGCGGGCGCGTGGGGCTCGAGGCGAGGGACATCCGGCGCACGTCGGGGCCCTGGTCTGTCTTCAGTTGGAGGATCGTGAACTGGGTAGGGCGGAACGAGAACCCGACCGGCTTCGCGATTTGAATCGCATGGGAGGTCGGAGTGAGCGGTCGCGAGGAGACGACCGAAGTCCGGAAACCTCTCGGGGGCCCATTCACGCGGGTACCTCGACCTAGTGCAGATGGAACACGCGGGCTCTATTTCGTGACTCGGGCCGAAGGGCCGCCCTCACGACTGGGCCCTAGGAGATTCGGCATCTTGCGGTGAACATCTTCAAATCGACCCGATGCGTCCCGGCGAGTCCGGTCCATGGAAACCCACGAAAACCGTGAAGCGAAGGACACCTCGAGGACCGAGGCCTTCAGCGATGGGGTCTTCGCCTTCGCGATCACGTTGCTCGTCCTGAATCTCCGGGATATCCCGTCCACGTCCGGCGTCTCCTTGGCCAAAGGCCTGATCGAGGAGGCGCCATCCTTCTTCGCCCTGGCGACGAGCTTCATCACAATCCTTGTGATGTGGCTCAATCACCACAACATGTTCGCTCACATCGGGCGGGTCGATCGCCGTCTGATGTTGAGGAACGGGATCCTCCTGCTCTTCGTCGTGCTGACGCCCTTCACGACGTCGATCGTGGCGAGCCACATGGGCTCCTCGGATCCCTGGGATTGGGACGCCCGGACCGCGGCGGCTCTGTACTCGGGAAACTTCATGTTCATCGCCCTCTGTTGGAATGTCCTCTGGCGATACTGCGCGAAGGGACGACGTCTCCTCCGCGCCGATGTGACCGATGAGGAGGCGAGGACGATCAGTCGACAGTATGTCGTGGCCCCAATCGGATCCGTCGTCGCCCTGGGCGTCTCCCTCGTCAGCGGTCTCGCCGGCGTGACCGTCGTCCTCGCGATCGCCGCCTTCTACGCGGTCACAGGCTCCCATGGCGACTGAAGCTCCGGCGGCGCAAGGATGCGGCGAGGCAGGATATTTGGAACTGGAGACTCAGTCAATCTTTGTGGCGATCCACCAGGTCGTGCCACCCGAGTCCTTGACCCCTCCTCGCTTGTCGGGATCGTCCTTCTTCACGGGCTTGCGGACAGAGGTCGCGCCCGCGGCGAGCGCTCGCTCGTACGTCTCGTCGACGTCCGGCACGTACACGTGGACCTGGTTCGGGATGGCCGGGTAGTCGGGCGACGAATCCGCGAGCATGATGACCGTGTCGTCCAGTCGGACCTCCGCGTGCATGATCCGGCCCTTGTCGTCCGGGAATCGGCGGATCTCCTTGGCGCCGAAGGCCTTCTCGAGAAATGCTATCGTCTTCTCGGCCCCGTTGACCATGAGGTACGGGGACACGCTCTGGTAGCCTTTGGGCTTGAACTCGGCCGCCATGGGAGGGGGCGCAGGACGAGGACGGGAATAAACCCATCGACGGGCCGGGCCTGGTCGACAGTTAACCAAAACGTTAAACCTTAAATATCCCTTTTCATATCACTTAACCAGATGGTTAACCGTCAACCCCACGAGCCGGGCCTGGATGCGATCTTCGCGGCCCTAGCCCATCCGATCCGGCGGGCCATCCTCGAGCAGCTCTCCGCGGGGGACGCCAGCGTGAGCGAACTCGCGAGGCCGCACAAGGTGAGCCTGCCGGCAATCTCGAGGCACCTCCGTGTGCTCGAGGACGCGGGCCTGATCGAGGTCGCTCCCGAGGGACGGGTGCACAGGGTGCAACTGTACGCGGCCCCGTTGGGCGCGGCGTTCGGCTGGCTCACCCGGTACCGCGTGATGTGGGAGGACCGGTTCGACCGGTTGGCGGAACACATCGAACGACGAGCGAAGAAACCTAAGGCTCGGAGAATCAGGAGGAACCTGTGATGCCGACGAAGAAGACGCAATCGAAAGGAGCGAAGCCAGAGAAGGGGACGTCGAAGGGGAGCGAGATCGTGATCACCCGCGTGTTCGATGCGCCGGTCGATCGCGTGTGGAAGGCGTGGACGAAACCGGAGGAAGTCAAGCGCTGGTGGGGTCCGAAGACCTTTCACTCCCCGGTCTGCGAGATCGACCTCCGCGTCGGGGGCAAATACCTCAGCTGCATGCGCTCGTCCGACGGGAAGGACTTCTGGAGCACAGGTGTGTACCGCGAGATCGTGCCGCAGGAGAGGATCGTGGTGACGGATAGCTTCGCGGACCCCAAGGGGAACGTCGTGCCCGCGACGTACTACGGCATGAGCCCGGACACCCCGCTCGAGACGCTCCTCACGGTGACGTTCGAGGACCTGGGCGGGAAGACGAAGCTGACCCTGCGGCACGCGGGACTGCCCGCCGGACGGGAGAGCGAACTCGCGGGCCAGGGCTGGAACGAAACCCTCGACAAGCTCGCCGCGGCCCTGCCGGAGACCACTTTCTCCGTGAACCGGGGAACGCGGCAGATCGTCATGTCGCGGGTGTTCGACGCCCCTCGGAAGCGCGTGTTCGAGGCGTACACGGACCCGAAGCTCATCCCGTTGTGGTGGGGCCCGCGGGCCCACACGACCCGCGTCGACCGGATGGAAGTCCGGAAGGGGGGCAAGTGGCGGTACGTGAGCCGCGACACCGACGGATCGGAGTATGCGTTCCGCGGAGAGATCCTCGAGATCGTGCCGGCGGAGCGGATCGTGACCACGTTCGAGTTCGAGGGGATGCCGGGCCACATCTCCCGGGATACCGCGACCTTCGAGGACGTCGGCGGCAAGACGAGGGTGACCGTGACGTCCCAGTTCGACACCCTCGAGGACCTCGAAGGCATGGTCGCCTCGGGCATGGAGACCGGCGCGCGGGAGACGTGGGATCGCCTCGCGGAACTCCTCGCGACGCGGTGAGGCGGGGGCAGGGAGAAACCGTCGTACGACGGGCGGAGGTTCATCCACGACCGCTGACAAGAGGCCGGGACGCGGGCACCTTCGCTATCCTCCCCCGCAAAGGGCCAAGAGGCGTCAAGGTCACGCTCGCGACTTCGAAGGGTGAGGCACATGGGGAACCAAGATACGGAAAGGGACTCGAGTGCGACGGCGCAGCACTCAATCGGAGTGCGCACAGGCATCATCCTGGCCGTCGTGATCGCCGCCGCCTTCCTCGACGTGGTGGACTTCTCCATCGTCCAGGTCGCCCTCCCGACGATCCAGGCGGACTTCCGCGCACCCCTCGCGAGCGTGCAATGGGTGATCGGCATCTATGGCCTCACGCTGGCCGGTTTCCTCATGGTCAGCGGCCGGGCGGGCGATGTCTATGGCCAGAAGCGGATCTTCCTCGCCGGGATCGTGACCTTCACCCTCGCCTCGATGGTCGGCGGCTTCGCCCCGTCCCTCCTCGTCCTGATCGGCTCCCGGGCCGTGCAGGGCGTGGCCGCGGCCATGACCGGCGCTACGGCCTTCGCGATCCTCGCGGCGACGTATCCGGAGGGAGCGAAGCGAAACAAGGCCATCGGGATCGTCGTCGCGGTCCTGTCCGGAGGCTTCGCGGCCGGCTCCCTCCTCGGCGGTATCCTCACGGAGACCTTCGGATGGCGATCCGTGATGTTCGTGAACGTCCCCGTCGGCGTCCTCGCCGCCCTGCTCGCGTTCCGATACATCGTGGCCGCTCCGGGGCGGGCGTCCGACCTCCGCCTCGATGTCCCCGGCGCAATCACGATTACGACCGGGCTCATCCTCCTGGTCTACGCCCTCACGAACGCCGCGAGCGAAGGATTCCTCACCCTCACGACCGCGCTGCCCCTCGGCGTCTCGGCCATCGTCCAGGCCGGGTTCATCGGGATCGAGCGTCGGTCCGAGTCCCCCTTGATGCCCCTGTCCTTCGTCCGGCGGGGGAGCATCGCGATGGCGAACGTCCTCTCCGTCCTCCTGACGGCCTCTGCGGGCGGGTTCCTCCTCCTGACCGTGTTCCTCCAGGAGAGGCTCCACCTCTCCCCTCTCCAGACGGGCCTCACGGTCCTCCCGCCCGCGGCGATGTTCCTGTTCGTCGGGGGATGGGGGGCGTCTCGCCTCGTGAGCCGGGTGGGGATGAGGAAGGCCCTCATCCTCGCGTCGACGTTCATCACCCTCGGGTCGGTCCTGCTGATCCCCATCTCCATCGAGGCCGGGTACCTCGGGATCCTGCCGGGATCGATCCTCTGGGCCCTCGGGGCGAGCATCGCCTTCCCGGCGCTCGCGATGGCGGGCCTCTCGGGCGCAAAGCCGGGCGAGGAGGGCTTGGCCTCGGGGTTGATCCAGACGTCTCAGAGGCTCGGTTTCCCTCTGGGACTGGCAATCCTTCTGTCCGTAGGCAGCGCCTTCGATCCCGGCCTCGGAGTCGTCGCGTTCCGATACGCGTTCATCGGTTCGGCGATCCTTGGGACCCTCGGGCTGGCCCTCGCGGTCCTCCTGGGCCGCGGGAGCCCCTCGCAGGAACAAGTCGTAGCGGAGGTCATGCCATGAGGAAACTCGTCGTCCTGACGTTCCTCTCGCTGGACGGGGTCATGCAAGCTCCCGGCGGACCGGAAGAGGATCCCACGGGCGGGTTCTGGCACGGCGGATGGGTCGCTCCCT
>DASQXV010000105.1:0-6873 GCA_035639595.1 Thermoplasmata archaeon
GCCGCCGTTCTGCTTGGAGTACCACGCGGAACAGTCCGTCGTCTTCGTGCCGTAGCCGTACAGGGATACGCCGTTGATTTGGACGAGCGTGGAGACAACTTGGCCTGTGATGTTCGTGATCGTGCAAGGTGGCGAGAGGGACCGCTCGAGGGGGATGCCGCCCGACGTCGCGTTGACCTGGTAGCGGCTGCCGGTGAGATTCTGGTGCGGATAGGCCGGGCCGAGGACGTCCCGGATCGTGACGAGGTCCGGGGTGCACGGCACGTTCGGATTCCAGGACGCCAGGCCGCTCGTCGTCACGGCCTGTGGGCCGTCATCCCCCGCGCGTGGAAAAGCGCTCGGGCCCGATGCGAACGCGAGAAGAAGCACAAGGAACCCCGTCAAGGGAAGGATCGAAGCCGCCCTGCGCGACATGCCCTTGGGTTGACTCATTCCTCGTCCACGCGCCACGAGCCCGACGAAGGGGGAAGCGATAAGTACGGGACGTTTACACTATCAATGGAGTGAACACGGTCGGTGGCATTCGCACTGCATGAGTTGCGGCAGGGAGGCTCAGCAGATTCGCGTATTCTCGTCGGGCGGGTCTGGGACGGAGGGCGGTCCGGCGCGGGGTGAGGACAACCGGTTCAAACAGAGGGGGCGGAGTTGCTTCTCGATCGTCACGGCAATGGCTTCCAAGGTCAATCGGTGGACCGGTTGTCACCAAACTGGGGTGGGGTCGCCTTCGACTTCCCAAGCGAGTTCGCGGGCCCCCCGTGGGTGCGGATGGGGGGATTGGAACTAGATTCGACATTCCCGCCTGCGGCTTCGTCGTTCCCAAGCTGAAGCCACCCCCTTTGACCCGGCCGTTCCCAGGACGCGGCCCCCTAGCAGGCTGTCCCCGACGTACCTTTATATCATGTCGCGGTACCCCGGCACGGATGCGGTCAGTAGCGATCGCGGGCTGCGGCGTCACGAGATTCGGTCGTAGCGACCGGAGTGTCGTGGACCTCCTCGCCGAGGCTTCCCTCGCCGCGATGGACGATGCGGGGCTCCACGGGGAGCGGTTCGACGACGTGTTCGTCGGCAACATGGCCAGCGGGGAGTTCGAGGGCGTCTCGGGCCTCGCGAACCTCCTGGTGAGCGAGCTGGGCTTGGAACCCGCCTCGGCGATGAAGGTGGAGTACACGAGCGGGAGCGGGGGAGCGGCCTTCTACGCCGGATGGATGGCGGTCGCCAGCGGCCAATCCAATCTGGCCCTTGTGGCGGGAGGGGAGAAGATGACGTCGGCCTCGACCAAGGAAGCGACGGAGATCATCGCAAGCCTCGCGCATCCTTGGGAGAAGGCGCAGGGCATCACTATGCCCTCCCTCGCAGGACTCCTCGCAAGGGCCTACATGGCGAAGTATGGCGCCACGCGGGAGGCACTCGCCGCGATCGCGGTGAAGAACCACGCCAATGGCGCCCTCAATCCGAACGCGCACTTCCAGAAGAGGATCACGATCGAGGACGTCCTCGGTTCCCCGGTCATCAGCGATCCCCTACGGCTCTACGACTTCTGCCCGATCACGGACGGCGCGGCCGCCCTTGTGCTTGCGCCGCTGGAGGAGCGCCGTGGATCCGACGAACCGGTGGTCGTCGAGGGCATCGGGGCCGCGACGGACACGCAGACCCTGCAGGAGCGCGCGGACTGGCTCCGCATGTCGTCCGTTCGGGTGGCGGGCGAACGGGCCTATCGCATGGCCCACCTCGGACCGAGCGATATCCGTGTCGCGGAACTCCACGACATGGCGACGATTCTGGAGGTGGTTCAGTCCGAGGAGCTCGGGTTCTTCCCGCCGGGGAAAGGCTGGGACGCCGCCGAGCGCGGGATCACCAAACTCGAAGGCCCACTGCCGATCAACACGAGCGGGGGCCTCAAGGCGAAAGGCCACCCGATCGGCGCCACGGGCGTGGCCCAGATTGCGGAGGTTGCGCAGCAACTCCAGGGGCGGTGTGGTCAGAGACAGGTCGAGGCCGAAGTCGGACTCGCGTGCAACCTCGCCGGCTTCGGCAACGGCTCCATCGTCACGGTCCTGAGGCGGTCGGATCGTGGATAGCCTAGCCGCTTCCCGCTGCGCAGGGTGCGAAGCCGTCTCCCAGCCCAGGCGTGCCCGGTGCAGGCAGTGTGGGGGAAGGACGTTCGAAGGGGTCGAGCTACGCCAAGGGAGGCTCCTCAGCTTCACCCGAGTCACCGTGACGAGGCCCGACCATCCGGCGTCGATGCTCCTCGGCCTCGCGGAGTTCGAGCATGGGGTGAAGCTCCTCGCTCGGGTCGATGATCCGTCCCCCGAACTCGAGATGGGAGTCCGGCCGAAGTGGCTCAGGGCCCCTGTGGAAGGGAGGGACGGCACCGCCGACGTCGTGCTTGTGCGATCCTAGCCAGGAAGTGGCGCGGCGGGCCACACCGTCGCCCATGAAAGATGAGGAAGCGTCCTAGCCGCGTTGCTCCGGAGGAGCAGGCCGATCGTGCCTTGGTCTTAGCCTCGGGCGATCGACCCGCGGGAGGCCATTAGGGTCGAGTTGGTCCTTCCCCCCGGTGTCCCAAGGAGCGTAGGTCAGCATCGCGGCGCCGGTTTTCCAAACCTGGGAATCCACGAGCCTCAATCGCCGAAGTTCATCGCCCTCGAGGAACAGGTGTTTCCCCCGCCCTACGACGACCGGGTAGAGGGAGAGGGTGAGCGTGTCCAGGAGCCCGCTCTGGAGGAGAGCCCGGATCAGGGTCGGCCCGCCGCCCACTCCGATCTCCTTCCCAGGCTGCTTCTTGAGGGTCGTGATCTCCTTGACGAGGTCTCCACTGAGCACCTTAGCGTTACCGAAATCGCCCCAGGGAGCTGCCTTCAGGGTCCGGCTCACGACGTATTTCGGCTTCTTGTTGATGTGGCTCGCGAAAGGCTCGAGGTTCGCGTTCTTGGTCCAGAATTGGGACCAGTCTTCGTATAGCCGACGGCCGAGCACGATCGCATCCTGCTTGTCGAGGGCCACCTTCATCGCCGCTTCCTGTTCATCGTTGAAGGTGTCGAACGACCACTTGTCCGGCGATTCGACCACCCCGTCTAGGGAGAAGAACAGGTGCGCGGTGAGTTTCCTCATGCTCGTTCCCTCCGTTCCTCGGGATCCTTGTCCATCGACGACTGTTCCGCTCCCGCGATGTTCCTGAGCCTGTCCATGGTAGTTGTCTCCGGTTTCGCCCCCAAAGCTTCCGGTATATATTAGATATCAATCGGCGGGAGTCGAGTCTTTCGAGTTCAGATTATGCCTCCGCCTCCACCGGAGCCGGTGGGATGTTCTGGTTCAATCGGAACAGGTTCGAGGGGTCGTACCGACGCTTGATCGCTCGAAGCCGGGCTCCGGTCGCTCAAGGTCCTCACTGCGTATAGTAAAAGGTGGGGTTCTTGAGCCGTCGCTCGGCTTCTTCCCAGTCGACGAGCCCATCCGCGTTCGTCCACTCCACGAAGGCTGCGCCTTTGCCCGCCCACTGGGCGAACATTTTGACGGCCTGGGCGTGGGGTTCGGCTCCCACAAACGATCCAATCGCCTTGCGATCCTTCCACACGGAGTAGGTCCAAAACCGCTTGTGCGGTAGGTCCGTCCTGAGTCCGTAGCGGACGATTCCCTCGGAATGGGCCAGTTGCGCTTCGACCGCACCCGCCATTCGGAGGAACGCGAGGACGTTTCGCCACCTTTTCACCGGCAGAAAGGTGGCGACCGAGACGTATTCCGTCGCGTCCGCGGGACCGACCTCCACGACCTTTCGCACCAACGGGAATCCCGCGTTCCACAACGCGAGAAGGAATAAATCCGTTACCTGCGCATGGGCGTCCCTAGTCTCCGCAGCCTCATTTTCTCTGAGTCCACCTGCGAGGAAAGTTCCTCGTCGACTCATCCCGCTGGGACTGGCTAGGTGGTCGTCGCGCCCTCCCGTTTGTAGCGAAGGACAACCCCGCCCGACTTCAGCGGTCTCGCTTCGACCAGCTTGAGCCGCAGGGGCGCAGGGTTGTCTTTGAAGAGCGGAGCTCCGCCGCCCAGGACGACGGGGGCCAAGCAGAGGCGGTATTCGTCAATGAGGCCTGCTCGCGTGAGCGCTGCGGAGAGATTCGCGCTACCGAAGACGAACAGGTCCTTGCCGGGTTGTCGTTTCATCTTACTGACCTCCTCCTCCGCGTTACCACGGACCAGCCGGGAATTGTTCCACTCGGCCTTCTGCATCGTGCGGGAGAAGACGACCTTTGGCACGCTGTTCATGAAATCCGCAATCTCGCCTTTCTCCTTCGGCCAGAACGACGCCATGCCCTGGTAGGTCACACGGCCAAAGAGGAGCGCGCCGATGTCCTTCGACTGTTGGATCGATAAACGCTCGAGCTCTTCTCCCCAGACCGTGTTGTGAAAGTCGATGTCCCAGTTCTTCCGTCCCTCAAAATAGCCGTCCAGAGTGAGCAGGTTCCACATGATTAGATTTCTCAAGCGTACCACCGAACCTTGTCGGGTCGGTAGCGACCGGCCGGTCAAATGCTTTCGCGTCCCGTTGTTCCTCGATTCCGGAGTCCTCGACTGGCGAGCAGTCCCGCGCCGGCAATGGCCACGCTGGCGGCGAGGAGGATCCCAATGAACGGGAGGAGGGAGAGGGACACGACGAGGGAGATCCAGGGGAGTGGCCGGCGCATCCCTCGTTCCCGGAGCAAGCGGATTCCGGCGACCGAGCCGATGACGTAGACGAGAATCGCCGCGCCGCTCGCCATGAGGAACGCCGTCACGAAGTCGATGTTCAGGATGTAGAAACCCGCGAGGCTCAGGAGGACGAGGACGATCAGGAACACAAGGGAATGTCGCGGAGCGCCTGTCTTGCCGTCCACCCGAGCGAGCGCCTTCGGGAACACGCCGTCGCGGGCCGCCGCGTAGTAGACCCGGGCCATCCCCGCGACGTAGGCGTTCACGGTCCCGAAAGTGACGAAGACCGCGAGGAGGGCGACGATTGCCCCGCCGTAGGCGCCGAAGGCATCCGACATCATCGCGGCGAAGGGCGTGGCTCCTTCCCCGACCGTGTAGGCGCCGGTGCCGACCGTCACGAGGGCGACTGCGAGGTAGAGGCCGCTGATCAGCAAGACGCTGATGACCACGCTGCGATGGAAATCCCGTTCCGGATCCCGGAACTCCTCCGCGACATTCGAGGTGTTCTCGTATCCTAGGTACGACCAGACGATGAGCGCCGCCGCGGTGCCGATGGAAATCGCCCCGTTCGGGAAGAACGGATTGTAGTTCGCGGCCGTGATTCGCGGCGCCGAGGCCACGACCGCGATTGCCAGGGACACGAGGATCGCCGCCACGGTGGCGATCTGCACCCGCCCGCTGAAGCGGATGCCCATGTAGTTCACGACGAACCCTGCAATGAGGATGGCCCCGGCGACGAGGAAGGTCTCTATGCGGGTCAGCGGGAAGACAAACACGAGATACGATGCCGCGGCCACGGTCGCCGCAGGGGCACCCAAGACGGCCCACGCGAGGAAGAGCCAGGCGGTCGCCGCGGCCGCGTTGAGGCCAAGGCCCTCGCGGGCGAACGCGTAGACCCCTCCGGACTCAGGCCTCCGTGCGGAGAGCTTCGCGAAGGTGTACGCGAAGGGATAGCTCGCGAGGGACAGCAGGATCCACGAGATGATCGAGGCTGGCCCGGCGATGCGAGCGGCGAGGCCCGGAATGACGAAGATGCCCGAGCCCAGGAGCGAGCTCACGTAGATCGCGACGGCGTGGCGAAGCGTGATCACCCGGTGCAGGGCCGGCAGGTTCTCGCGGCCATCCTGGGCTGCTTGCGTCGAAACCCCTCCGGTCCCTCTCTCCCGCCCGACTTCCTCAAGGCGCCCGCTTCGGGGAAGCGAGTCGGTTCAGTTCCTCGTACGAGATGGCTCCATCGAGCAGGGTGCTGTAGGTGCCGCGTTGTTGCACCTCGGCGGCCGCGCGCTTGAGGAGACCCATCGCGGCATAGGACGCGCTCGGTCCAAAGCTGACCCTCGCGACCCCCAGTTTCTCAAGCTCCCCGATCGGCGGAAGGCCTTTCCGCACCATGACGTTGACCGGGAAATCGACCGCGCGGACGAAGGTCGCGATGGATTCCGCATCCGTCAAGCCCATCGGATAGAGGCAATCTGCGCCGGCATCTCGATAGGCGATGCTTCGTCGGATCGCCTCGGCGAGCGTTTCGTCGGGATTTCCGGGCGCGTCCCGAAGGGCGTCGGTCCGGGCGTTGATCACGAAGGGGACGTCGCCTGAATCCCTTAGGTCTCGGAGGGTTCCCAGCCTCTCGACCTGCGCGGAAAGGGCTACGAGTTCTCCCGTCTCGTGGATGGCGTCCTCGATGTTGACCCCGATCGCCCCAGCGTCGATGACGCTCCTCACGGTCGCTCGCACCTCCCTCGGAGTGCGACCGAAACCTCCGACGACATCCGCGCTGAGCGGCACCGCAAGGGCTTGCGCGATCCTCCGGATTGCGGAGACGAGGATTTTGCGGTCGATCGCCTCGCCGTCCGGGTAGCCGAGCGACACCATCATGCCTGCGCTCGAGGTCGCCACCGCTTGGAAGCCGGCCTCTTCGAACAGGCGGGCACTGGCGACATCCCACGCATTGGGGAGAATGAGGGCCTTCGGTCCCTTGTGGAGTTGACGGAACCGTTCTGCCTTTTCCGATTGGTCGCTCAAGGCTGGATCCCGGATACACCAGGCTCTACGTATTCCTGACGACTTCGCCAAGGCACCATCGGCCATCCAAATCCTTTAGGGCCCGCCGAACAATCGATCGAATGTGCCGGGGAAGATTTGGAAGGGTGCAAGTCCCGAGAAGCTCGCGGCGGTCCGTAGCATGTTGAT
>DASQXV010000106.1:0-6245 GCA_035639595.1 Thermoplasmata archaeon
GCCGCTCGGGAGGAAGTCAGGTGAACCCGCCTATTTAGGCATGGCGAGAGTCCGGCCTAGGCGTACATCGCGCCGGACGCGTCCGCCGACCGGACGGGGTTCTCCGTGAGGACCTTGTCCAGGGCGCGCTCGAAATCCGCCATCGAGACGGACTCCCGGTCCTCGCGGATCGCGAACATCCCCGCTTCCGTGCAGATCGCGTGGATGTCGGCTCCCGTCGCGCCCTCGCACCGGGACGCGAGGTTCGCATAGTCGACGTCGCCCGCGACGCTCATCTTGCGGGTATGGATCTTGAAGATCGTCGCACGGGATTCGTACGACGGGATCGGGATCTCGATGATCCGGTCGAACCGGCCGGGGCGGAGGAGGGCGTCGTCGAGGATGTCCGGGCGGTTCGTCGCGCCGATGATCTTGACATCGCCCAGGGGATTGAAGCCGTCCAGCTCCGCGAGGAGCTGCATGAGGGTGCGCTGGACCTCCCGGTCGCCGGAGGTCGCGACCTCGAGGCGCTTCGCCCCGACGGAGTCGAGCTCGTCGATGAACACGATCGAGGGCGCCTTCTCCCGCGCGAGCTGGAACAGCTCGCGGACGAGCCGCGCGCCTTCCCCGATGTACTTCTGCACGAGCTCGGAGCCGACGAACCGGATGAAGGTGGCCTGGGTCCGGTTCGCGACGGCCTTCGCGAGCAGGGTCTTCCCGGTTCCGGGCGGCCCGACGAGGAGGACTCCCTTCGGCGGCTCGATCCCCACCTTCCGGTACAGGTCGGGCTTCAGGAGCGGGTCTTCGACGGCCTCGCGCAGCTCGCGCATCTGGCCTTCGAGCCCTCCGACGTCACCGTACGTCACCTCGGGCTTGTCGATGATCTCCGCGCCCGTGACGATCGGATCGAGGGACGGCGGCAGGACGCCCATGACCGCGAGGGTCTGCTTGTTCAGCGCGACGCGAGCGCCGACGATCAGGTTCTCCTTCGCGATGTAGTCCGCGGCGTTGACGATGAAATCCGGGCCCGTGGACGACTTGACGACGACCCGGCCGTCCGCGAGGATGTCCCGGACGTTGCCGATGATCAGGGGCGGGCTCTTGAGCCGGTCGAGCTCCTGCTTGAGCCGGCGGATCTCCTTCTGAAGCCGCACGAGCTCCGTCTCGGCGTAGCGCTTCTCGCCCTCCACCCGCCGGGCGGTCTCCAAAAGCTTGTCGTTGCGGTCCTCGAGCGAGGAGATCCGCTCCGACATCTTCTCCGAGAACTCTCGAATCTGCTCTTCGTCCATGGTGGGCCCCGGGGTGGAGGGCGTCGTGACGAAGGCTATATACCCGGCCCTTTTTATTTAGTCTTTGCGGGCCGGATTCGTGATCTGCGAATTGTGTGGCGCGGAGGTGCCGCGACTGAAGAGCGTCGCCATCGACGCGACGATCCTGTCCGTGTGCGAGGGCTGCTCGCGGTTCGGCGAGGCGGTCGCGGCCCCGACCTTGCGGCCCGGTCACATGCCGCCCGTCATCGCCCAGCGGCTGGAGGCCCGCCAACGCCGGATGACGCCGAAGGACGTGTACACGGAAGGGGGCGAACTCGAGCTCGCCGACGACTTCCCGGCGCGGATCCGGTCGGCCCGGGAATCGCGCGGGTGGAAGCAGGCGGACCTCGCGGCGAAAATCAACGAGCGGGCGAGCGTCATCGCGAAGCTGGAGTCCGGGACGATCAGCCCGGGGGACGACCTCGTCCGGAAGTTGGAGCGTCAGCTCGGGATCAAGCTCAAGGAGCGGGTGCAGCCCGTCGCGGTCAAGAAGGGTGCGGCCGGCGGTGGGGTCACGTTGGGCGACCTCGTCAAGATGGACGACGACGGCTGATTCAGGCCATCCGAAGCTTCGCCTTCGCCGCGGCCAGGAACGGCGCGATGTCGACGCCGAACTGGTGGGCCGCAATCAGGACGGCGACCTCGAGGTCGACGTCCATCCTCTCCTGCACCCCGTTCACGAGGCGGATCGCGGACTTGCGGTCCGTCCCCGTCTTCGCGGCGATCGCGTCCACGATCCGGACGAACAGGTCTTCCTCGGAGGGCGTCGGGGTCGAGAGGATAGCGGCCGTCGGGACGTAGTCCCGGGGGACCTCGACCGCGGAGACGTCGAAGGAAGGGCGGATCGTGCCGTCGCGGGACTCCAGCAACTTCGTCTCGAGGCCGATCTGCAGGAGCCGCTGGGCATCCCGGGGAGGGAACCAGCGGAGGTCCATCGAGGCGGACAGGACGAATTCCCGCTCGCTCAACTCGTCCCGGCCCTTCCGCTTGAAGAGGAGGGCGATGGCATCGCGCAGGGGATCCATTCTGCCTCCGAGGGCCAGGCGCGCAACGGGCCCTCCCCAGATAAACATGAGCGGCATATGCGAACGTTTATCGAGCGCGGACCCCATCCGATCGATGCTCCAGCGTAAGGTCGCGCCGACTCGTGACGCGCGATGCAAGCCTGGAGAGGACGTCGTATGGGTCCCTCCTCGACAGCCCCGAGTCCGGGGCGCTCCGTGACAGGGGGACAACGCGGCGTCCAACAATCCCTCGGCAAGGGTCAGGGCGTCGAGTGAGCATCGCTTGGCCGTGACACGCGCTGTTACTGCCGAGGGACATCCCGATCGTTAGGTCGAGGTTCAGCCGGCGACGCGGGCCAGGAGGGAGTCGATCCCCTTGAGCGGGGCCGGGAGGCCGTCGAAGTTCGTGAGGGCCGCGTCGTTCAGGGCCTCGAATTCCTGGAGGAGGCCCATCGCGCGCTCCCCGAACCGGGCGCGGTTCCCCCGCGGATAGACGGCCGCGAGGGCCGCATTCCGGCCCGTAACGAAGACGATGCTGCCTCCGCCGAAGCGGATCTCCCGCAGCGGGCCCGCGGCGGGGTCGATCGAATCCTCGACGAACATCCGGACCGCGGAGAGCATCCCGCCCAAGATGTCGGAATCCATCTCCCTCGCGCGACGGGACGCGAGGTGCTTCAGGAGCACGCCGCTCCGGTGGAGCAGGAAGATCTGGTCCGCTCCCGTGCCCATCCAGGTCGTGATGGGGCCGTTCGGGAGGATGATGCATCGCAGGACGAACGCGACCACGACGAGGCCGACCGCCGCCGGGACAGGCGACGCGGCGGGACCGGGGGGCGCGGGGAGGATGGGCACGAACGTGGGCATCGCCTCGACGCGAACCGGTTGCCCGCTTTGGTCCCCGTACGTCGCGACGACCCCGAGTTCGACGCGGTCCAGGTGGGCCGAGGCGGGCAGGGTCGCGTTGAAGAACAGGTCCATGGTCCCCACGGGCACGGAGGCCAAGAGCCAGGTCAGCAGGTCCTCGTCTCGGGTAGGCCACTGGGAAGCGGACGTCAGGACGATCGCGGACGGCACGACCACGACGACGGAAACGTTCCGCGCGGACGCGGTGCCCCGGTTGATCACCTCAACCATATAGTTCAGCTCCCCTCCGGGGATGACCGTAGCCTGCATGGCGTCGAGTTGCACTTCGACCTTCGGCTCCTCGACCTCGACCCGCGGGACAATGTGGACCTTCGCGCTCACCGCGACCGTATGCTTTTCGTCGTCGTCCGTCTTGCCGTTCTTCTCCCAGATCTTGATCTGCGCTGCATACTGAAGGTCCTTCTCGGAGGTGTTGGACCCAACGGTGGCCCGGACCTCGATCGAGAACGGACTCAGGTCGTCCTGGATGCAGACCCAGGTCCGGCTCGTCTCGAGGCACGAGCTCGGGGCCGCGGAGGAATCAATCGACAGGCCGTCGAGCGGGGATTCCGTGATGACGAGCCTCTTCGCCTTGTCCTTGAGGGGCTGGACCCAGATCCAGAAGGTCAAGTTGTCCCCGGGGGACGCCTGGGTCTGGCTCAGGTAGATCGCTCCCTTCACGTCGTGCTCCGAATCTCCGGCGGCGAGAGGGACGAACACGACCATGAGTACTCCCAACGCGGCGGCCAAGAGCAGAGGCATCCGGAATCGTCGGTTCGCAACGCGACTCAGAATTCGTGGTGTGTTCATTGCCCTCCCTCCGGATTGATTCCGCAACGGCAGGTAAGGGATTGATTTGCAGGAGAGGACAAGAGCGTTCCGGCGAAATTATCAGTTAGACCGGGAGGGGGGCGCGAGTTGGACGGACGACCCGCGGCGGCGGCGAGCTCGACGTCCCAGGATCAACGCGAGCCCCAGGACTCCCAGGATCGGGATGATCGCGGTCTCGAACTCCGGGATGTAGTAGAAGTAAGTCTCGGATGTCGAGGTCTTCCAGTAGAGGCCGCCCGAGGACGTCCCATACGTGACGTCGTTCGGCGCGCGGACCATGAGCGATGGATAATGCGACGACGTATCGACCGCCGTCCTAGCGCCCCAGACGCCGGCGCTGCGCATCTTGTAGTATACCTGCGGACCCGATGTCGACGCGTAGAGGGCGTGGACGTTGTTGTCCTTGTCGATCCCGATCGACGGTCCCGTGAAGACCGTCCCGGCGAGGGAGTCGATCGTCTCCGGGGCGAGCCATCCTCCGCTCGGGTAGTCGAGGTACCTCCCGTACATCCCGCGGCTCGTCCCGTTGATGTCCTTTTCGTACGCGACCCACAGGTCCCCGTTCGCGTCCCAGGTAATCGCCAGGGAGGGATAGGCCCCGCTGACGACGCCCATCGCCACGGTGTCGACCCCGGCACTGCCGTCCCACTTCGTGAATTCGGACGACGCATCGCAGTTGCTGACGGAGAGATCCTTGCACGCCATGTGTCGAATCTCTCCGCTCCCTCCTGCCCGGACCTGCGGATATTTCAGGTCGAACATTTCGTTGTCCATGAAGCCGCCAGTGTCGGTGCTGAATGCGCCGGAGCCGATGACCGTGAACGTCGTGCCATCCCATCGGAACGCGCCGAGGTCCTGGGGACTGTTGTCACTCGCGGCTCCCATAATCTTGGTTCCGCCCGTGGCGGAAGGATTCGTCCGGGCTTGGATCCATGTGTGGTCGCTGGTCCCCATCGCGACGTTTGTAATCGTGCCCCAGGTGTTCGGGGCCGTGAACGTGCGGTAGGTAATTTGCCCCGCCGTCGTGCTGTACACCAGGAGGCCCTTGCTGCCTGTCGCCTCCCAGGCGAAGTCGAAGTCGCGGTACAGATATTGATCGATCCCGCCGTCGTGCGTGTTTCGGTTCGCCCAAGCGCTTCCGGTCCAGTAACAAGTGTTCAATGCGAAGGTGCTGTCGACCACGGCCACGACCGCGTCGTCCGCCGTCGCGAGCGGGTTCGCCTTCAGCCGCGCATACTGCATCGTTGCGCCGGCGGTGACGCATTGGAAGGTCACGGCGCTACCCCAGGAGGTCCCGAACTCCTTGGACACGATGTTCACGCCATTGGTAGCCGCGACGGCAAGCAGTCGTCCGGAGCTGGACTCCCACGCGAGGTCGGCATTGTCCGTCGTCACCGGCCCCGCGGTCGTCGTGATCGCGACGAAGTTCCCCCATGCGCTCCCATCCCAGATCCACGCGTTCACGCGGGTGTTCGTGAGGTCGCCGCCGATCAGGCCAATCTGGTTGCTCCCTCTCTTCGAAGCGAGCTTAATGACCGAGTACGTGTAGTGGGTCGACGCGCTTCCCGGGTCGTCGATGTACTGCTCACCGCTCCAAGCGCCGTTGGCGTAGGTCTTGTAGGCGATGTCTTGCGTCCCGCTTCCTCCCTCCTTGTGGTAGGCGAGGATCGCCTTGCCGCTGACCTGTTCGAAAGCGATGTCGAAGCGGGCTTGGGCCGTGGTCGGCGCCGTCGACCAGACCTGCCCGATGTTGTTCGTCACGGTGCACGTCGACGTGCACACGTACGCGTCGAGCCAGCCGTCGTCACTCTCGGTCACGATGATGCGGGTGTTCGCGTCCGTTGGCGACCATGCCATCCGGATGGTTCGAATCGGGCTTCCGGCAGTGGATCGCTCTGTCTCTGCGCTCCAAGCGCTTCCGTCCCAGGTGCGGACCTTCGGACTGTTGATCGTGTTGCCGCCGGTGTTGGAGCGATACGCGATCGCGGCTTGCTCCGAGATATTGTCGAAATAACTGGCCAGGGAGACGTAGTTGTTCTGAGGCGATACATCCACGGAGACCCCCGTGTAGGTCGCACCCCAGGTCACCGTGGCCCGCCAGGTTCCGCCCGCCTTGTTCTTGTAGTATACACCACCGGTCGGGGGATGATACCTCACATCGTAGCTCTCGTAATTCGTACTTCCCGTGTTCGTGCTAAATGTACTTGCTCCCACGACC
>DASQXV010000107.1:0-6538 GCA_035639595.1 Thermoplasmata archaeon
AATGACCGTCCGCTTGTACCGCGAGCAGGGTGCACGACTTCACCGCGTGACCGTCCAAGAGGACCGTGCAGGCGCCGCAATGGCTCGTGTCACAACCCACGTGGGTGCCCGTGAGCCGCAGCTCATCTCGGAGGAAATCGACGAGGAGCACGCGCGGTTCCGTGACGCGGGTGTACTTCTGCCCGTTCACCATGAGGTTGATGACGTGGCCTCCGTTCTCGCGAGGGGTCTTCGCACGGTTCGCCTGCCCAGGTCGGCGTTTCGCAGCCATCCCATCACCTCTTCGTCCGCTCCAGGGCGGTCTGCAGGGCGCGGCGCGTGAACACGTCAATCATCGCCCGCTTGTAGGCCTCCGTCCCCCGGAGATCGGAGACCGGCTTCGCCTCCTGAGCCGCGATCTTGGCGGCGTCCGCGAAGGCAACGGGCCCTGCGCGTTTTCCGATCAGCGCCTCCTCGGCTCGGAGCGCACGCACCGGGGTTGGCCCAACGGCAGCAAGCCCGATCCGGACCCGGGAAATGTTTCCCTTCGAGTCCACTCCCATTTGGACGGCCACCCCGACCGTCGCGAAGTCGCCCGTCTTCCGTTTGAGTTTGAGGTAGGCGCCGCCGTCTCCCGGTTCCGACTTCGGGATCCGAATCTCCGTGAGCAACTCGGACGGGCGCAGGGGCGTCTCGAAGGGGCCCTTGAAAAACCGGCCGATGGGAATGGTCCGCGTGCCGTTCGAACCCCGCGCGAGGAGTTCCGTCTCGAAGGCCATCAGGGCCGTGCCCCAGTCCGAGGCCGGGTCGGCATGGGCGAGGGCGCCACCGATCGTCCCTCGGTTTCGGACCTGAGGGTCGCCGAGGGAGCCCGCGGCATCCGCCAGTATCGGATACTTTGATTGGACGAGCTTCGAGCTGCCAAATTCGCGGTGGCGTGTCAACGCGCCGATCCGCAGCTGGCTCCCGCGTTCCTCGATGAACGCGAGGCCGGGAAGGTCGTTGATGTCGACGAGGATTCCCGGGTTCGCGAGGCGGAGCTTGAGGATCGGGACGAGGCTCTGCCCGCCCGCGAGGACTTTCGCCTGCGCCCCGTACTCATTCAGAACTTGGATCGCCTTCGGCACGCTTTGCGGTCGCACATAGTCGAATGAACGGGCTTGCATCGCCCACCCCACCGTGCCACGAATCAGCACGCGGCCCTTCAATCTTCCGACGACGGAGCCATCGGTCGCAGGGAGGGGGGAGACTCGCTTTCCGCTTCGGATTTGTGCGGCACGTCCCGGCCGTACTTCGTGGCCAGGACGTCCGCCAGGATCGCAAGGGCAAGCTCGGGGGGCGTGCGGGCCCCTATGTCCAGGCCGATCGGGGCGTGGAGCCTCTTGAGGAATTCCTCCGGGACCTTGCGGCGTCCAAGCTCCTCCAAGTCCTTCTTGAGGCGACGGCGGCTTGCCAGGAGGCCGACGAACCGCGCGTTCGTCTGGGACAGGGCTTCGAGGATCGCGACGTCGCGCTCTCCTTTCGTCAGGACGACGACGGAGTCCCGGGTCCCGATTGGAAAGGCCTTCGGGTCGATCTCCGCCGACTTCACGATGCTGTCCGGCATCTCCCGCAGATCGGGCATGGGATCCACGACGACGACCTCGAAGCCCAACGTCTTGCCTTGGTGGACGAGGGCATCCTCGATGTCGTCCCGGCCTCCCTGACCCACGAGGATCAGCCGCTCCGTCGGCAACATCGGTTCCACGAAGACCTCCAGGGTCCCGCCACAGTCCGTCTCCACATAAATCTCGTCCTCGCTCCGGGCGCCGACCGTGCCGGCGACCGCGGAGGCGGCATCGACGAGGTGCACGCGGACCACCCGCGGGCTCCCGTCCTTCATCGCGCGCACGGCGACCTCGCAGATCGGCCCCTCCGGACAACCGCCGCCGAGAGTGCCGCGGATGACGTCCCCGCGTCCGGAGATGAGGATCTTGAACCCGGGCTTCGCGAGCGTGGACCCCTCCGTCTTCGTCACGGTAGCCACCGCGAAGGCTTCCCGCCGGGACGCGAGATCGCCCACTCCCTCCGCGTAGTCCGAAGGCTTCACGTCCCATGAGAGCGCGGCCCCGCGCATCTACCTTTCGCGCGCGCGGGCGGGAGAGAAGTAAGATAGGTCGCGGCCCCTTTTCCTCGGCCGTGACGGCCCAGGGACGGCGGAAGCCCGTGGCCCGCGCGGGGGCGATCCCCTTCGGCCTCGGCGCCACGAAACCCCACAACTATCGCGACGTCCTGCGGGCCGCCTGGGAGAACAAGCGAGAACCACTCTTCACCTGGCGGATCCTCCGGGACGGCGTGTGCGACGGGTGCGCCCTCGGGACCTACGGGATGAAGGACTTCACGATGAAAGGGATTCACCTGTGCAACGTCCGGCTGGCCCTGCTGCCGTTGAACACGATGGGTCCCCTCGACACCCGCCTGCTCGAGGACGTGGAGCCGCTGCGGGCCCGGTCGTCGAGGGAGCTGCGCGAACTGGGCCGACTCCCCTTCCCCATGCTCCGCCGCCGCGGGGAGCGGGGCTTCCGCCGTATCTCCTGGGACGCGGCCCTGGGGACCGCGGCCCGCCGGATCCGCGCGGCCCCTCCGGACCGGATCGCGTTCTTCGTCACCTCGCGCGGCATGACGAACGAATCGTATTACGTCGCGGGCAAGGTCGCGCGGTTCCTCGGGACGAACCACATCGACAACTCCAGCCGGCCGTGCCATTCGCCGAGCACGACGGGCCTCAAGGAAACGGTCGGCGTCGCGGCATCGACCTGCTCCTACACGGACTGGATCGGCAGCGACCTGATCGTGTTCTTCGGCTCCGACGTGCCGAACAACCAGCCCGTGTCGACGAAGTACCTGTACTACGCGAAGAGGGCGGGCACGAAGATCGCGGTCGTGAACCCGATGCAGGAACCCGGCCTCGAGCGCTACTGGGTCCCGTCCATCCCGAGGAGCGCCCTGTTCGGCACGCGCCTCGCGGACGTCTTCTTCCCGGTCCACACGGGCGGGGACATCGCGTTCATCAACGGCGTCCTGAAGCATCTGATCGAGCGGGGCTGGACGGACGACGCCTTCATCGCGGACCACACGACCGGGTTCGAGGCACTGAAGTCCTCCTTGGCCCAGCAGACGTGGGAGGCCCTCGAGCGGCAATCGGGCCTCCGGAGGGAGGCGATGCTCGACTTCGCGGGGATGTACGCCGCCGCCCGGTCCGCGGTCTTCGTCTGGTCCATGGGGATCACCCACCATCGGTTCGGCGTGGCCAACGTGAAGGCGATCGTGAACCTCGCCCTCGCGCGCGGGACCGTCGGCCGGGAGAAGTGCGGCCTCATGCCCATCCGCGGGCACAGCGGGGTCCAAGGCGGTTCCGAGATGGGCGCCCAGCCCAAGGAGTACGGACTCGGGTTCCCGGTCGGCGACGAGAACGCGACCCGCTTCGAAGGGATCTGGGGCTTCCGGCCGGCGACGGCGCCCGGGATGACCGCCGTCGGCATGGTCGATGCCGCCCACGCGGGCCGCCTCGACGTCCTCTACATGGCCGGCGGCAATTTCCTCGAGACCTTGCCGGAGCCGGAATACGTGCGGGAGGCCCTCGAGCGGGTGCCCCTCCGGATCCATCAGGATATCGTCCTCTCGAGCGCCATGCTCGTGGAGCCCGCGTACGCGGTCCTCCTGTTGCCCGCGCAGACGCGGTACGAGCAGCGGGGAGGTGGGACGGAGACCTCGACGGAACGGCGCGTCTACTTTTCTCCGGAGATCCCCGGCCGACGCATCGGGGAGGCGCGGGCGGAATGGGAGATCTTCATGGAGATCGGAGAGCGGGTGCGCCCCGAGGCGGCGAGTGCGGTCCACTTCGGAGACGCGGCGGCGATCCGGGAGGAGATCGCGCGGGCGATACCGGCCTACGACGGAATCCAACGCCTGCGGGAAAAGGGAGACGCGTTTCAATACGGCGGCCCTAGGTTGTGCGAAGGCGGCCACTTTCCAATGCCCGACGGGCGGGCGCGCTTCACCCCGCTCGTCCCTCCGGATTCGGAGATCCCGGAGGGCATGTTCGTCCTCAGCACGCGCCGCGGGAAACAGTTCAACTCGATGGTCCAGGGGGACGTCGACCTGTTGCTCGGCGCGCGGAGACGGGATGTCCTCATGTCGTCCGAGGACGCAGCCGTCCTCGGCCTTCGGGAGGGAGCCGACGTCCTCGTATCGAACGACCTCGGCGCATACCGCGGGCGCGTGCGGTTCGCCCCGATCCGCCCTCGGAACGTGCAGGTGTATTGGCCCGAGGGGACCGTCCTGATCCGCCGAGGGATCGTGGACCCGGAATGCGAGATGCCCGATTACAACGCCCTCGTCCGGATCGAGCCGATGGCTGCGTCGGGAGGGACCCGATGAAACGGGCCGGCCCGACGATGACGGCGTCCGTGCGGAAAGTCCGTGGGGGGACGTCGCGGGAAGAAATCGATCGCCTCGCGGGGGAGGAGCCGATGGAGATCCGCATCGAGAGCGGGATGAAAGGCCACCGCGAGACGACCTCCCTATCAGTCACGATGCGGACCCCGGGCCACGACTTCGAGCTGGCCGCGGGATTCCTCTTCACGGAAGGCATCGTCTCCCGATCGCGGGACATCCTTCGGCTCGAATACTGCACGGATCCGGGGGTCGAGCAGGAATACAACATCGTCAGCGCGGTCCTCCGGCCCGGGGTCGACGTTCGACCGGATCGGCTGACGCGGCACTTTTACATGACCTCGTCGTGCGGCATCTGCGGGAAGACCGCCCTCGAGGCGGTCCGGGTCGCGGTCCGCGAGCCGATTCCGAAGGAGGGCCCCGAGGTGGACTCGAAGACGATCGCCCGAATCCCCGAGGAGCTCCGGGAAGGCCAAGCCTTGTTCTCGGAGACGGGCGGCCTGCATGCCGCAGGACTTTTCGATGCCGCCGGAAATCGGTCGGGGCTCCGGGAAGATGTGGGGCGGCACAACGCGGTGGACAAGATCATCGGGGAGGCATTCCTTGCGGCCCACGTCCCGCTCTCGGAGTCCATCCTCGCGGTGAGCGGCCGCGGAAGCTTCGAGATCCTCCAGAAGGCGGCGGTCGCGGGGATCCCGTTCGTCGTCGCGGTCGGGGCTCCCTCGAACCTCGCGGTCTCGATCGCCAAGGAGTTCGACATGACGCTCATCGGATTCGCGCGCGGGGACCAATTCAACATCTATGCGGGGGGCCATCGAGTCGTGGGCCTCGGGGGCCGGATTTGAAATTTCACTTTGAGGGCCACAGGGTCTGACCGGTCGGACCGCGGCGCATACCTCTACTCAGAGGTACGAACGCCCCGGGAAGCCCCTTCGCCGCCAATCCGTTAAATACGGTCTGGACGGTCTCGCCAACCCGGAGGCGGGGCATCGTCGCGAACCGGACCTTGACCGCGATCCGCGGCGTGCGAGTCGGCCATGCCCAGGATCTCGTGCGGCGGACCGGGACCACGGTCGTCCTCCTGCAGCCGCCCGCGATCGCCTTCGCCGATCCGCGCGGCGGATGGCCCGGGACATACGACACGGCGGCGTCGGACCTCGGGAAGACGTTCATCGAGCGGCATGCGCTCCTACTGACCGGCGGCGACGTCTACGGCTTCGACGCCGTGCGGGGCATCCGTCGATTCCTCCTGGAGCGGAAGCTCGCCTCCCCGACCGGCGGCGGGCAGATGCCAGGGATCATGGGGACGAACATCTACGACCTCGGCTTCGCACACGCGCGCGGATTCGATTACACGGACCTCGGGTATGCGGCCTGCGTCGCAGCCTCGACGAGGCCCGTCGAGCAGGGCAACGTCGGGGCCGGGATCGGTGCGACGGTCGGACCGTTCTTCGGACACAAAGGCGGCACGAAGGGAGGCCTCGGGAGCAGCGCGGCACGCGTCGGTCCCTGGACCGTGGGCGCGATCGCCGTGACGAACTGTGTCGGCAACGTGTACGACCCGTTCGAGAACCGGACGATCGGTGGAACTCGCAAAGCGGGGGGCCGCGGGTTCGTCGAGATGGACGAGGTCCTGCCGCAATACATGAAGGGAACCGCGAGCCGCTTCGGGACCACGGTCGGGGTCCTCGGCACGGATGCGCCCTTGGACCATGAGCAGCTCGCCCGCCTCGTCGAATTGTCGAACGACGGGATCGCCCTCGCGGTGAGACCGGCCCATCTGTCCACGGACGGGGACACGATCCTCGGGTTCTCGACCGCGAAACTGGGCCGCTCCCGAATCGATCGGCGCATGTTCGATGGCCTGCACCATGTCGCGGTCCGGGAGATGGCCCGCGCGGTCGTGGACGGCGTCAAGGCCGCGAAGACGATGGCCACCGTGCCAGGGTATGCGGACAGAAGGCCCGAAGCTTAAATATAACAGCGTTATGGACCCGGCCGTGGGGAAGACCGTGGCGACGTCCGGATACCGAGCCCCCGACGTGGACGACGAGGACCTGAGCGCCGAGTTCGTGCGAGACGAACTGCTCCGATGCTTCGAGAGCGCGAACCGCGAATTCTACGA
>DASQXV010000108.1:0-7676 GCA_035639595.1 Thermoplasmata archaeon
AGTTCCGGTTCTCTCGTAGTCGCATCGAAGGGTCCGCCGGAACGGTCTCCTCGTCGGCAACATTGTTCCCGCGGCCTTTATCCCACCCATAGGCAACCCCATCTCCATGTCGGACCCCGGCGCCCATCCCAACCGGAGGCCCCTGTGGGCCCTCGTCCTCCTCTCCCCAATCATCGCGGAAATGCTGTCGGGCTCCTCCCCGCCGATCGAGTGGCTCAACCCGGTCGGGGTCCTCTTCCTAATCTGGCTCTACGGGTCCGGCGTCCTCGTCATGCGGGAGACCGCGGTCCGCTGGAAGACGGGCTGGCCGAGCCTCCTCTTGCTCGGGGCCGCCTACGGGATCATCGAGGAGGGCCTCGCGGTGAAGTCGTTCTTCGACCCCGCCTGGATGGACCTCGGGTCCCTCGGGTGGTACGGCCGATGGCTCGACGTGAACTGGGTATGGGCCGTCTGGCTCACCCTGTACCACGCGGTCATCAGCATCGCGGTCCCGATCTTCCTCGTGGAATGGATCTGGCCGCGGACCCGCGGTCAGGCCCTGACGAGCCGACGTGGCTATATCACAGCCATCGTCCTCCTCGCGGCCGCGACGGTCACGATCAACGTCCTCCTGACTCCGTACCGGCCATCCGCTTGGCATCTCCTCGGAGCCCTCGCCGCGGTCGCCTTCCTCGTCTGGGCGGCCCGCCGGTACGCGGACCGCCTCTGGTCCCGGCTCCCCGCGAAGAAGCTCCCACGGTCCCCGCGGGTCTATGCCCTCACGGGCTTCGGATTCCTCATGGGCTCCTTCCTCGTCTACGGAGGCGGGCCCGCCCTCGGCATGGTCCCGATCGTCACGGTCCTCGAAGGCCTCGCCATCCTCCTCGGGGTCATGCTCCTCGTCCGCCGGACTTCCGACGATCCCGTTCGGTGGGAGAGGCAACGTTTCGCCTTCGTCGCGGGATGCGTGGCATTCCTGATCGTCCTCGCCGCGTTCCTGGAGATCGCGGGATGGCGGGGGATGGGCGTCGTCGGAGGCCTCTTCGTACTCCTCCTGGTCCGGTTGTATCGCCGGGCTAATGGGCGAAGTCTCGAACCGGCCGCCCACGTCCTTGCCCCCGCGACACCGGATTCAGGAGCCCAGGAGGCTGCGGATCAGGCGAAGACGGATGGGGTGCCGGCGGGGAACTGGGCCCGATAGCCGAGGGGCAGGTACCGCGACTCGCCGATCGGGACCGTCTCGATCGCCGCTCCGCCCGGGTCCTTGAGGGACCACGGCTGGTCCGACGTCACCGTGACGGGCCGGACCGCGACGACGTAGTCCGCGGTGGGCGTCGGCGTGGCGCCCGTCCCTCCGGGGCTCATGAAGGAGAAGGGCGACGAATCCTGGAACGGGGTGGCGACCTTGCCGAACGGGGTCACGCCCGTCATCTCCCCCAGCTCCACGCGGAAGTACTCGTGGAGGCCCAGGGTCCCCAGGGAAAATGTGCCCACGCCCCCTTTGACCCCGCTCTTCACCTTCAGGTACTGCTCCCGCGCCATCCACGAGGTGTTCTGGTTGTCAAGCAGGATCACGGTCTTGCCGAACTCGTCTGAGATGGCCAGCTCGTCGATCGTCAGGCCGAACCAGATCGCCCCCGCGCCCGTGGCGGGCTCGATCGTGACGAGGGTGTGCGGCGTCGCGAAGTGCTGCTCGAAGAACATCCGCCCGATGTGCATCTGACGCAGGCCCTTGCTCGTCTCCGTCTGGGACTGAACCCAGATGGGACGGAGTGGGTTGCCGGCGGTCCGGGCCGGCAGGTCCACGATCGTCAGGTTGTCGAAGCGGATGGGCGTGCCGGTCTCCGCGCCGGGCGTCACCTTGACCACCGCGGGATCGCCCGTCGCATCGTACTCCGTCTCGACGCTCGTGATGCCGGTGAAGGCAAAATGTCCCGACCCGGGGTTCGCGTTGCCGAACTCGATCGCGGAGGGGCTGGCCCCGGACAAGGCGACCTTCAGGTTCTCGATGGACAGGTATTGGATGTACCCCGCGCTCCCGAGGAACCGGAGCCCTTGCTGATCCGGCGCGCCCGTGGGATGCATCCCGATGTCCCGGAGCACGATATTCTGCTGGTTCCCGGACCCGTCGAACGCGATCTCGCGGCAGTGGATTCCCTGCAAGAGGCCGCCGTTCACGTTCCCCGTGTACGCGATCTTCTCGACGTTCGGCCGCGGGTTGTCCCAGGATCGCGGGGGCGGGTCCCGTAGGGCGATCAGGGAGACGTTGTCCCGGTCGATCGTGATGACGGACGAGGGCAGGTCTACGCTGCTCGAGAGCCAGATCTCCCCGCCCGCGGGGGCCGCCAAGGAGCCGATCGCGTCCTGCACGACCCGAGCCCCATCCACGCCCGCGACCTCGTCCTTCCCCGTCGCGACGTTCCTCCGGCGGAACACGCCGGCGGCGGCGTCGAACCAGATCACGTACGTGCCGTAGGGGGTCTGCGGGATCACGGAGGGGGACAGGCGTGGGGACAGGAGGAAGGTCCAACCGGCCCCGACCGCGGCGGCGGCCGCCCCTCCGACGAGGGCCGCCTTCATGAAGCTCCGTCGGGACCGAGGCCGCGGGGCCTCCGTAACGGGGGCCGGGACCTCCGAAGGCGTCGAAGCGCCCTTGTCGCCCGCGGAACGGGCCGCCGTGCCCGACGAGGGATCGTCCTCGGACATAGGCTCCGGAGGAGGACGAGACGGGTCTCCAATGTATTTCTTTCGCTTCGGAATGCACAGTGGGGTCACGTGATTACTTTTTGAAACCGCGGGCCGCTAGAGGAACAACCGGCTCGTCATGGCCTGGAGGCCCGGGAACGCCGCCGTGTCCCCAGACCACTTCGCCACGAGAGGGCCATACCTCCGTTCCGCGCGATCCAGGAAGGCCCGCATCTCCTCTTGGGCGTCCTTGGGCTGCGCCCCCCTCGCCGCGACGGCGAGGATGAATCGCGGGCTTCGTTCGATCAGGACCGTCTTCTCTCCGAGCTCCAGCCGACGCAGCTCCGCCGAGCCGGAGGCGAACGAGGTCCGGGCGAAGTTCATGATCGCGGTGAGCATGCCCGCCATGACGTCGGAATCGATCCGGGCGTTGTCGTCCCGGGAGGCGTGGGTCAGCAGCAATCCGCTCGCCTCGATCACGAAGACGTCCTCGACCGTGTACCCGGCGGTTCGAGGGAGCTCGAGGGGCTCGAACTCCCGCTCCAGGACCTGGGCCACGGACTCCTCCGTCGCGCCGAGGTCCGCGCTCACGAGGAGGACCCCGCCCCCCGCGGTGGCGAGGTCGCGGAAGGAATGCAGGGCCCGCAGGAGCTTCCCGGGCGGATTGTAGGTCGCGAGGTACTCCAACCCTTCGAGGGCGACGACCCCCTGGGGCCGCTCCCCGAGGAAATCGCGGACGGCGCGCTCGAGCGCCCCCAGATCCGTGGGCGGGACGCAGTTCGGGCCCAGGGCGGAGGTGAGCCACACGATCGGCGTCGCGGGGAGGTCGTAGTCCTCCCTCACCTCCACGGGGGCTCGCCGGGTGACGACCAGCCCGAGCGATCCGCTGCGGACGGATTCGGCGAGGGCCAGGAAGACGGTCTTCGGTCGCCTCTCGCGGACGAGGTACGCGCGGCCTCCTTTGAGGGAGAAGCGCCGCGGCAGGGAGACGGCCTCCTCCTTCTGCGGCGTCACGACGAGCATCTTGTACCGCAGGACGGCGACCGCGAAGCAGGCCGCCATGGCGAGGGCCGTGACCGTGAGGAAGGGCGGCGGGTAGAGGTCCCAGAAGATCCGGGAGACCGCGTACGTCTCCGCGCCGACCCCGTGGGCCACGACGCCCACGGTCATGAGGAGGGTCTGCTTGTGGACGGTCGGCTCCTTGTTCCGGATCCAGGTGCGGAGGAGGACCGCGAGGGCCGTCGACATGAAGATCGTCGCGAACAGGGCGAGGGTCGCCCTCGCCCCCGCGTCCTCGATGACGACGCCGATCCCCCCATACTCGTCCTCGAGGTTGTTGACTTGCAACGCGACCCCGATCGCGACGACGAGGAGGGATACCTGCAGGAAGAGGGTCACGATCCTCCGGCGCATCAGCGCGAATCCGAGGAAGTACTGGCCGATGAACGAGGCCGTGAAGCCGACCGCGAGCATGTGGAAGAAGTAGAACAGGCGAGCGATCGCGAGGGGTCCCGCATTCGACCCGTAGTAATCGAGGGTCGAGGTCCGGAGCAGGTACGCGAACGTCCCCGCGAGGACGAAGAAGACCATCGCGAGGACGAACGTGTCCCCCGCGCGGCGGTTCGGGATCTTGCGGACGACGTAGGCCGAGAGCAGGAGCGCGATCGAGCTGCTCGAGATCGAGATGAGGGAGTACCACTGGGCCGCTTCGACCATCGAGGCCGGGTCGACCCGGCCCGAGGACTAAAAGCTCTTCCCCGTCACTCTCGAATTTGACTCCGTTCGCCGCGACCCTTTTCCTAAATCCAAACGGGAGAGGGAGGACAATCCATTTAGGTGGGCACTGGATGGGGCCGTTCGGCATGGCCGCCATCGGGACGACGCCGATCGAGGACCGCGTGTGGATCGTGACCGGCGCGAACTCGGGGATCGGGAAGGCGACCGCCCTCGGGCTCGCGCGTCTCGGCGGGACGGTCGTCATGGCGTGCCGAAACGCGGACCGCGGGGAGGCGGCCCAGCGGGAGGTCGTCCAGGAGTCGAAGAACCCGAAGGTCACTCTGATGATCGTCGACCTCGCGAGCCAAGCCTCGATCCAGTCCTTCGCCGACGAATTCAACCAGGACTACAAGCGGCTCGATGCCCTCGTGAACAACGCGGGCGTGTTCACATGGGACCGCACGACGACCGTGGACGGTCTCGAGACGATGTTCGCGGTGAACTACCTGTCCGGATTCCTCCTGTCCCACCTCGTCCTCGACAAGCTCGTCGCCTCGTCCCCGTCCCGCATCGTGAACGTCACATCGACCGCGGCCCGACGCGCCTCGATCGACTTCGACGACCTCCAGGGAGAGCGGAAGTTCCGCGGGTATCGGGCGTACGGACGGTCGAAGCTCGCGCAGCTCCTCTTCACCACGGAGTTCGCCCGGCGCCTCGAGGGGACCGGCGTCACGGTCAACGCCTGCCATCCCGGGGTCATCCGGACGAACCTCGGCGCGAAGGATGCGCCCGCCATCTTCCGGTTCGTCCGAATCTTCTTCAGCGGTCCCGCGAAAGGAGCCCTGACGCCCGTGTACCTCGCGGCCTCCCCGGCGGCGTCCTCCTTGACGGGCCAGTACTTCATGGACCGACGGGTCCACGCGATGCCCGCGGAGGCCCGAGATCGGGAGGCCGGCGGACGCCTCTACGAGGCCAGCCTGAAGCTCGTTGGTCTCCAAGAGTAGACATCAAGCGGAACACTTATGGCGGGCGCGCCCGCTGCGGCGCGCGATGGACAGGAAACGGGTCCTCATCACGGGCGGCGCGGGATTCATCGGGTCCCACCTCGTCGATCGCCTCGGCGCCCGGAACGACGTGACGATCCTCGACGACCTGTCCACCGGATCCCTGCAGAAGCTCGCGGGGGCCCCGCGGACGATCCACCTGAAGAAGGCCTCCATCCTCGACACGGACATCTTGAGGAAGGCGATGGAGGGCCAAGACGTCGTCTACCATCTCGCGGCGAAGACCTCGGTCCCGGAGAGCGTCGAGAAGCCGCAGGAATACTGGCGGACGAACGTCGAAGGCACGGTCCACGTCCTCCGAGCCGCCGCGGAGGCGGGCGTGCGCCGCGCCGTGTTCGTCTCGAGCGCCGCGGTGTACGGCATGTCCCCGGAGGTCCCCAAGGTCGAGACGATGCGCCCCGCCCCCGGGTCGCCGTACGGGATGACGAAGATGGTCGGGGAGTTCGCGTGCGAGGAGATCCACGAGCTCAAGGGGCTCGAGACCGTCGTCCTGCGCCTCTTCAACGTCTACGGCCCGCGGCAGGACCCCACGTCCGCGTACGCGGGCGTCATCCCGAAGTTCTGCGCCGCCGCGGTGAAGGGCCGGCCCATCGAGGTCTACGGCGACGGAGAGCAGACGCGGGACTTCCTCTACGTCGGCGACGCGGCGGAGGGCCTCGAGCTCGCCGCGGAGAGGCCCGTGGCGGGGCAGACCCTCAACCTTGGATCAGGAATCTCGACGACGGTCAACGAGGTCGTGCGCGTCCTGTCCGAGATCACGGGCGTCCAGCCAAAGGTCGTCCGGAAACCGGAGCGGGCGGGGGATATCCGAGACTCCCTCGCGGACGTCACGCGGGCGAAGGCAGGCCTCGGCTTCAGCGCGCGGACCTCCGTGCGGGACGGGATCCGACGGACCCTGGAGGCGATCCGCGCGCCGGTGAAACGGTCGCGGTAACCATCCTCAGCGGTCTTCCCGCATGAGCCATCGCTCGAACGCCTCGAAGGCCAGGGGCCTCCCGAGGAAGTCCTCGATCAGCTGGTCCGCGGGCTTGGCGCTCCCCGGCGCCAGGACCGTCTCGCGGTAGCGCCGGGCCACGGCGGGGTCCACGATCCCCTTCCCCTCCTGGAACTTCGAGAACAGGTCCTTCGCGATCACGAGGGACCACATGTACGTGTAGTAAATCGCGGAGTAGCCGTTCAGGTGCCCGAAGTTGCACTGGAAGTGGGTGCCGCGATGGAGGGGCACGAGCGGGAATTGACGATACGTTTCCTCGAGGACCTTCGTCGTGTCGAGGCCCGTCGGATCCCGGTGGTAGTACCCGAGGGACAGGGTCCCCAGGACGAGCTGGCGCTGCGTGTCGAGGCCTCGGGAGACGGCCTCCGCCCGTTTCAGCTTCGCGACGAACTCCGCGGGGACCGGCTCGCCCGTCTCATAGTGGTGGGCGAAGCGGCGCAGGACCTCGGGGTCGCGGACCCATTCCTCCAACATCTGGGACGGCGCCTCGATGAAGTCCCACTCGATCCCGTCGTCCGTGTTCTTCACCCACCGTCCGTGGCCCGCGAAGATCGCATGGAGGAGGTGTCCGAACTCGTGGAAGAACGTCTCGACCTCGAAGTACTCCATGAGCGCAGGCCCCTCCTTCGGGTCGGGGAAGTTGCACATGAGGGCGGCCTGCGGCAGCGACGCGCCGCGGATCCCGCGGACCAGGATCGACGCGGCGGCGTGCGTGTACTTGTCCTTCCGCGGGTGGAGGTCCAGGTAGAAGCGGCCGAGGCGCCGCGGGCCATCGAACACGTCGTACACTTCGACGGACTCGTGCCACGTCGGTGCGCCCGTCACCCGTTCGTATCGCACGCCGAACAGCTCGCGGGTCAGGGCGAACAGCCCGTCCCGCACCTTCGGGAAGGCGAAGTACGGCCGGAGGAGCTTCGCGTCGAAGGCGAATTCCTCCGCGCGCACGATCTCCGAATAGTAGTTCAGGTCCCATGCGTCGAGGGCCTTCGCCTCCGGGAAGTCCCGTTGCTTCCGCGCGAGCAGCCGCACCGCGTCCTCCTTCGCCCGCTCCTCGGAGGCCGCGCGCACTTTCTTCAGGAAGTCCTCGACCGCGCGGGCGGACCGGACCATCTTGTCCTGGACGATGTAGTCCGCGAAGCTCGCGTGGCCGAGGAGCCGCGCGAGGGCATCCCTCGCGGCGATGAGCCGGGTGAGCGTGGCCTCGTTCGCCGGGTAGCCTCGGTCCAGGTACTCCCGCT
>DASQXV010000109.1:0-2324 GCA_035639595.1 Thermoplasmata archaeon
TCCCGATGGTCGTGTACAGCGAATCGAACCACAAGCGATACGAGGTCAAGTTCCCGCCAAGCGTGTCGGAAGCGAAAATACAGTGCACCGCCGGTGAGAAAAACGCCCGATAAAGTGAGCAACAAGTGGACTCCGACATCGCAGGGCCAACGCATGGAACTCATGAATGCTCCCGCTCCCATGAACCTGCGGCGCGGTCTGGGTTCGTCATGTTGAGACTTCGAGGCGGCCTTCAACGAACTCATGCTTCGTGTTCTTGTCGTCCATGATCACGAGGGCCCCGTTCGCCGCGATGTCGTACGCCTTGCCCGTCACGGTCCCTTTCGACGTCGTTGCGGCGACGCGCTTCCCGATCGTCGTGCACTGCCCGCGGTAATCCTTGAGGAGGAACTCGACCCGCGTGTTCCGGTACCGGGAGTAGAGGTCGTCCATCTGGTTCAGGAGGTAATCGAGGAACTCGTCGTTCGCGACGAACAGGTTGACCTCCCGCTTCAGGGTCGTCGCGGTCCTTTGCACGTCCGGCGGCAGCTGATCCATCCCGACGTTCGTGTTCACCCCGATCCCGACGATCACATGGTACCGGTCCCGCCGGTAGACGCCTTCGGAGAGGATCCCTGCGATCTTGCGCTCCTGGTAGACCGCGTCGTTCGGATACTTCAGGCCCGCGAACACGCCGAAGTGGCGCAACGCCTTGACGACGGGCATCCCCATGAGCAGGCCGAGGATCCACGCGTGGGCCGCCGCGGGCCGCAGGATCGCGGACATGTACAGGCCGCCCGGGGGCGAGGCCCACGCCCGGCCCTGCCGGCCCCGGCCCGCGGACTGCCGGTCCGCCCAGATCACGAGGCCTTCTTCGAGGTCCTCGTCGAGGAGCTCCTTCGCGGTCTCGTTCGTCGACTCGAGGGCGTCGAAGTGCCAAATCGTACGGCCCAAGACCTTCCGATTCGGTTCGTGGAGCTCGCCGGTCTTCACGGCCCAGCGACCTTCCGGCCGCTATTTCAACGTTCCCGGGTCAGGAGGGGACCTTTGCCGCCGCGGGAGCCTCCGCCCTCGCGAGGTCCTGGCTCTGGAGGAAGCCCCAGAACATGACCGCGATCCCGAGGAGCTCGCCCAGGTACAAGGCCCACGACGAGATGTCGAAACGGGCCAAGGACCCGCCCACGGCGACGATCGAGGCGCCGATGCCGATCCAAAGGTTGAAGGCGAGCCGGGTTCGCCAGTACGAGAACGCGGCGACCCCGATCAGGGCCGCGCTCCCGGGGATCGTGAACATCGGGGAGAAGATCCGGACGTCGGCGGGCAAGGCGTTCCCGGCGACGGGGACGGCTGCGGCAAGGGCGACCTGGTTCACGGCCGCGCCCGCGACGGCGAGGGCGAAACCCGCGAAGATAACCGCCGTGTACAGTGTGAAACCAATCCCCACGCGGCGATGAACGAGGAAGGTCGAGCCGATCCCCAGGAGTGCGACGAGGGGCGCGGCGACGAGGTAGTACACTTTGTACGTGAACACGGTCCACCCGTAGGCCTCGGCCAGGAACTGCGTCGCGGCGGCGACGGCATAGAAGCCGAGGCCCAGGGACCAGGCGAACTGGTACGGCTTGCGGCGGGCGAGCCAGTGGGAGAATACCAGCCCCGTGAAGACCGCGCTGACGACGGTCGCGCCCAAGGAGACGGCGGCCCCTTCCGCGCTCATGGCACGGCGGGACCGATGGCCGGGCCATAAACCTTGCGCTTCAGGGGCTCTGTCACAATTCGGGTGTTGCATGACTGCAGCGAAGTGAGGCCATTTTCCACCCCCGGAATCCGGATTTTCACATTCGGGCATCTCCCCCGGGGAGGTTGACGCCCGGATCCTCTCTAGGAGTGGAGCGTGCTCGCCCACCGGGCCCTCGTCTTTCACGTCGCGTGGGACGACTCCCGCCTCCGTTGGCTCCTCGGCGAGTTCCGCGTCCTGGTGAACGAGTCGATCCGGATCGCCCTGCGCCAGGATATCCGATCTCGCGCCCGACTCACGCGTGCTGCGTACACGGACCTCAGTGCGAGACACGCGGTGTACAAGCAGTACATCCCCTCGGCGTTCGAGGTCGCCTTGGCCGTGCTCAAGGCGCACCGTCGTCGCGTGACGAGGAAGAAGAGGACCTCGATTCCATTCATCCGGCGTCTCCTACTGAAGGCGGAAAACCAGTCCTATTGGCTCGACCGGGAGACGGGCCGTCTGCGCATCCCGATTCATGGGACGGAAGGCGTGCAGCTCCACCTGCCCCTATCAGAGTGGCACCGGTCCATCCTGGGCGACCCGTCGTGGGGTTTGGGATCCTTGACCG
>DASQXV010000110.1:0-3955 GCA_035639595.1 Thermoplasmata archaeon
CGCCGATCGCGCTGAGGATGGCCTTCGGATACGCCAGGTTCGTTGACGGATGCGTCACGTCCGTGCCCCGGATGATCAGCTCGACGCGCTCCAGCTCCTCAAAGGGGTGGTACCCGATTTGGATCGTGCGGCCCGCGACGACATCTCCCCTCCGCAGACCTTCCCGCAGCTCCTTCAACCAGAACGGGTTCGCGATCGCGTCGCCGTCGATGAAGCCGATCGCCCCGCCCTTCGCCTTCCGGATCCCGAAGTTCCGGCCCGCTCCGCGGGTGCCGCCGTGAATGTACAGGTGGATGAACTCGTAGCGCCGCTCGTACCCCCGGACGATGTCCCGCGTCGCGTCCTCGCTGCCCGAATCGACGACGATGACCTCGAGCGGTCCTTCCTGCACGACGAGGCTGTCGAGGAGGGCGGCAACGTTCCTCGCCTCGTTACGGACCGTCGTGACGACGCTGACGAGCAACGCGGTTCGTAACAGACCCTTTGTTAAGTCCGTTTCGGGTTGCGACTCGAGAGAGGCCGTCTCTCAAAGACCCTCGCGACGAAGCTCGGCCCGAGGCCATTCACCTCGGCGCAGTTGACCTCCTTCAACTGCGTCATTCCGAGGGACTCGAACACCTTCCGATAATTTCGTGGGTAGTGTCGCCACGATTCCCCTTGCTCGTCCTCGATGATGATGAGAAAGCCCGCGGTGATCCGGGCCATCTCCGCAAGGACCCACTCGCTCGAACGCGGCAGGTGTTCGAGGACGGCCATGCTGAAGACCACATCGTAGGCTCGGTCCGGTAGCGAGCGGACAATCCGTTCCACCGGGGCATCGTAAAGGGTCGTGTGCTGGGCGGCATCCGGAAACGTCGCGCGAAACAGCCGGAGGGCGTCCGAGTTGATCTCCACGCCATTGAGAGCGTGATACCCAGAAACGAAGAGGCGTTGAGATTGCGACCGACATTGCAGCCGACTTCCAGGATTCTGGCGTCCTTCGCGGGCACGACCTCGCGGACGAGGGCCACCAGGAGCGCGCTCCGGGCGGTTCCTTCGACATAATGGATCGGGCGGTTCGCTTCGTCCCATGGACTTCGCCAATACCGCCGGACCACGCTCGGTCGTGACGCGATCACACCGTACATCCCGGATTGCTCAAGCCAACGCACGACTGGAGACAGAATCCGCTTCAGGAAGTTCGGAAGGTGGAAAGTCCAGCGCGCCAAGGGATCGGCTGCGCGCCGCACCGGTCTCGGCAGCTTTAAGAGTGGTGCCTCGGTATTTCTCGCGTTCGCTTGCATGGCGCGGATCGTCACGATCATCGGAACCCGGCCAGAAATCATCAAGATGGCGCCCGTCGTGAAGGCCTTGGACGACCTGGATCACGAGCATGTCCTCGTCCATTCGGGACAACACTACGACCTCGTGATGGATCGGATTTTCTTTCGCGACATGCGCCTGAGGGAACCGGACCACCAGTTTGAACTCAAGGAACAGCCGCCGCACCTACAAGTCGCCACGACGATGCGGCAGGTCGCCGGCGTCACGGACGACGCGGACCTGGTCATCGTCCACGGAGACACCAACACCACCGTCGCGGGAGCCCTCCTCGCGAAAAAGCAGGGCCTGACCCTGGCCCACGTCGAAGCGGGCATCCGCTCGTTCGACAAGACGATGCCGGAGGAGATGAACCGAATCATCGCGGACCAGTGTGCGGATCTCCTGTTCGCTCCAACCCCGACGTCGCGCGAGAACCTCCGGGCGGAAAACGTCACCCGCGGCGTGCACGTCGTCGGGAACAGCGTGATCGACGCCCTCCTTCAGAACCTGCCGACCGCGGAGGCCAAGTCCGACGTGTTTTCGCGCCTCGGGCTGAGTCGTCGGGGGTACCTCCTCCTGACGTTTCATCGTGCCGAAAACGTCGATTCGAAGGCGAGCCTCGCGCGGGCCCTCGACGCCTTCGAGGCGGCGACGGACGAAGCCGGGCTCCCGATCGTCTTCCCTATCCACCCCCGGACGCACAAACGGATCCAAGAATTCGGCCTCGAGCCACGGGCCAAGAGCCTCTCGACCCTCGTCCGGATCGAGCCGACGGGATACCTGGACATGCTCGTCCTGGAAAAGGAGGCGGCGATTGTCCTGACGGATTCCGGGGGCCTCCAGGAGGAGAGCTGTTTCTTCCGCGTCCCGTGCGTCACCCTACGGGAGAACACGGAGCGGCCGGAGACGTTGGACATCGGGTCGAACCTGCTCGCGGGGACGGATCCGAAGCGCGTGCGGGCGGCCGTGCGGCATCAGCTGGAGGCGAAGCGAGACTGGCCCAATCCCTACGGAGACGGGACGACCGCTCGCGCGATTGCGGGGCTCGTCGCCGGATCCCTGGGATGACATGCCCGCTCGCGTGGCCTTCGTCCGTTCGAAAAGCCCGGCCGGGATGGAGCCGCGGATTCGGAAAGAGGCCGCGACCCTCCGCCGTGCGGGCTACGAGGTCCACGCCATCCTTTGGGACCGGGAACGAGCCTTTGCCGCGGAGGAGACGTCCAACGGACTCTGCATCCATCGGTTCCAACTCCGGGCGCCGGAGGGGCGGTCCGAGCTCGCGTTCCTCCTGCCCCGATGGTGGTCCTTCCTCGCCGGGCGGATCCTCGCCCTGCGCCCGGCCGTCGTCCACGCGGTCGACTTCGACACGATGATCGCTGCGTACCCCGCGGCTCGGATCGCGGGGGCCCGAATCGTCTACGACATCTTCGACTTCTACGCCGACATGGTGACCGCGGCGATCTCCCCGCGGGTCCGTTCCCTCCTCGCGGGCGCGGAGCGACGAATGATTCGGAGGGCGGATGCCGTCATCACCCCGGACCTCCGGCGACGGGCTCAGTTCGGGACGGCGATTCCACGGCGGCTCGTGGAGATCCAGAACGTGCCGGAACGGCGCGACCTCCCCCGCTCCATCAAAGAGTCAGACCGGTTCACCGTCTTCTACGGCGGCATGATCGCGAAGGACCGGGGGCTCGTCGACCTCGTGGCCGCGTGCGAGGCGACCGGGGCGGTCCTCCTCGTCGCGGGGCATGGCCCAGACGAGGCGGAACTCCTGACGGACCTCGAGTCTTCTCCGGCGGCATCCTACCTGGGGACGATCCCGTACGAGGAGGTCCTCGAGCGGACCGCCGCGAGCGGCGCGGTCGCAGCCCTGTACGACCCGCGCGTGCCGAACAACCGCTTCGCGGCCCCGAACAAGGTCTTCGAGGCGATGATGCTCGCCCGGCCCGTCCTCGTCTCCGACGGGACGATTGCCGCGGACACCGTGCGGGAGGTCGGCTGCGGGCTCGTGGTCCCGTATGGGGATCGGGACGCCCTCCGGAAGGCCCTCGAATCGCTCATACTCTCCCCGGACACCTGCGCGGCCATGGGGGAGCGAGGGCGCGCCGCCTTCGAGGCCCGTTACAATTGGGACGCGATGGCGCCCCGGCTCCTCGGATTGTACCGCGACTTGACCGGGGGAGGAGGAGATTCGTGACCTCCCACGGGTCCGTGGAGTGATGCCGCAATATTTATCGGGATGCGGAGCTACATCGAACCGTGGCGACCCTGACGATCGTCGGCCTGGGCCCGGTGGGGCTGACGACCGGGGTTGCGTTTGCGACGCAGGGGCATCGGGTCCTCGGGGTCGACATCGACGCGGATCGCCGCGGGGCGGTCGCCCGCGGGACGCCACCCTTCTATGAGAAAGGTCTGGACCGGGCGCTGAAAGCGGCGTTGAAGGGGAAGCGCTTCTCCGTCGTGGCCGCCCTGGACGAGGCCCTCGGCCCGTCCGCCTTCGTCTTCCTCGCGGTCGGCACGCCCCCTCGCCCCGACGGGACGATGGACGATGCGCCCCTGCGGGAGGCGGTGAAGTCCCTCGCTCTGGCCTGGACGGACAGGAAAAGGCGGACCGTCGTCGTCAAGAGCACGGTCCTACCCGGGACGACGGACC
>DASQXV010000111.1:0-7914 GCA_035639595.1 Thermoplasmata archaeon
GTGTGCCAGGTCGCCTCCCGCGAGGGCGTGACCGTGACGATGAAGGATTTCGTCAAGGCGGGACTGCCCGTGACGGTTGTCACCCTCGTTCTCTCGACCCTCCTGATTGCCCTCCTCGTGCCGGGGTGAGGGCAACCCTTATGGAGGACCCGGCCCGTGCGCGTCCCGTGGGGCGGGCCCTTGACTTCGAGAGGATGCGGCATCGGATGGTCGACCGCTTCGTCCGGTCCAGGACGATCCGGAATGGGGCGGTGCGCGAAGCGTTCCTCAAGGTGCCCCGCGAGGCGTTCCTCCCGGCCGGTGAGCGGGGCGACGCCTACGACGACACCCCGCTGCCGATCGGGGAAGGCCAGACGATCTCCGCGCCCTCGATGATCGCGATCATGCTCGAGGAGGCCCGCCTACGCCCTGGCGAGCGGGTCCTGGAGATCGGGACGGGGTCCGGGTACCATGCGGCCCTGCTCGCGGCCCGCGCCCGGTCGAACCTCGTCGCTTCGGGATTCGGGGACGTGACGGTCGTCGTCGGAGACGGGAGCCTCGGGTATCCGGCGCGGGCGCCCTTCGACATAATCATGGCGACCGCGGCCGCCCCCCGGATCCCGGAACCCTGGGCCGAACAGCTCTCGCCCTCCGGGCGCATCCTGGCCCCGATCGGGCCGCGGCACGGCCAAGTGCTCGTCGTGGCGACGCGGCGGGCCGACGCCACCCTGGACATCCGCGAGGGCACGCCCTGCGCCTTCGTTCCCCTTGTCGGGGCTCAAGCCTGGCCGGACTGACGTACGCGCCGGTCTACGCGCCGGTCTACGCGCCGGTCGCCGTGTGGCCCCACGCCTCGTCCGGCAGGTTGTGGTACAACGGGTCCTGGGTCGGGCCCTCTTCCTCCGCCAAGATGCGGTCGATGTCGCCCTCGTTCAGGGACCAATAGAAGATGCGCCAGTTCCGGCCGTCCAGGAGCACGACGGTCTCCCAGAAGGTCTGCAGCAGGCCCGCGTCGTGGAGGGCGTAGAAGATCTTGCGGTCGTCCGGGTGGATCGCGTTGTCGATGATTTCCCGCGAGAATCCGAAGTAACTCATGATCGTGCGCGCCTCGGCCAGGGCTTCCGCCGCCGTCCCGCCCTGCCGCTTCTCGATCGCGCGGGCCAGCTTTCCTAGGGTGATCAAGGATCCTCCTCTTCCCAGGGAATATTTGCGCCCCCGTCGCTCTTATAGGTTTGCCGCATTCGCACCGAAACGCCCGCGGGTCCCGTGCATGCGGAACAGCTAGGATATCCGTGGAACCTCGCGGAATTCGTCCGGCCCCGACGCATCCACGGCGCCACGGGCCGCCGTTATGTTTATCGATATCGAACAATCGGAGAATATCCTTTAAGTCTCCCGCGGCCGTGGAACGGGCGGGACGACGATGAAGAGGAAATCCGGAAAACCAATCGTGGACTTGGACAAGGAGCCTGCCGTCGTTCATTTCAACGTCGGGTCCGGCTACGTGAGCTACATCGAGCAAGAAGGCTCGGGCCAAGCCCCGCGGGTCAAGAGCGTCGTGATCGCGCGCGAGGCCCGGTAGCGACGGGATCCTCACACCGCAGGCGACCACGACGCCCGTGAATCGCGGCAGTGGACCGAGTGGGATTTGAACCCACGGCTTCCGCCTTGCGAAGGCGGCGATCTTCCGCTGATCTATCGGCCCAACCGAGTCGGGCCTAAGTCGGGATGCGACATAAGAATTGCGTCCGCGCTCCGATCGAACGAATGGCGGCGCGATTTGAAAGCCCATGGCGGGCCAAGGCCTTAATAGCGGGGCCCCGGTGCGCGCGTACCATCCCTCATGGCGCTCCGGTTGTACAACACCCGCACGCGGCGGAAGGAACCGTTCGCCTCCGCGACCCCGGGCGTCGTGAAGATGTACGTGTGCGGCCCGACGACGTACGACTACAGCCACCTCGGCCACGCGCGGTCGTACATCGCCTTCGACACCGCGAGGCGGTACCTCGAGGCGCTCGGCCACCGGGTCGTCTACGTACAGAACTTCACGGACATCGAGGAGGTGATCATCCGCCGCGCCGCGGAGGTCGGGCAGCCGGCCCTGGAGTACTCGCAGTTTTACATTGATGCCTTCCTCGAGGACATGCGCGCCCTGAATGTCATGCCCGCAACCCACTACCCGAAGGTCACGCAGCATATACCGGACATCGTCGCCCTCGTCCAGCGTCTCGTCCGCAGCGGATACGCCTATCCGCACGATGGAGACGTCTTCTTCCGGACGCGGCAGGCGAAACACGCCTTCGGGATCCTGTCCCATCGGAAGTTCGAGGAGATCGTGGTGGACGCGGTGCCGGAGGCCTCCGGCCGGGAAGACCCGCTCGACTTCGCCCTTTGGAAGAAGTCGAAGGAGGGCGAGCCCTCATGGCCGAGCCCGTGGGGGGAGGGCCGCCCCGGGTGGCACGTCGAATGCAACGCGATGGCGTACAAGTACCTCGGAGCCCCCCTGGACATCCACGGCGGCGGCATGGACCTGAAGTTCCCCCACCACGAGAGCGAGGCGATGATCTGCGAGGGCGCGTGGGGGATCGAATGGACCCGCACGTGGATGCACAACGGATTCCTCACACTGGAACGGGAGAAGATGTCGAAGAGCCTCGGCAATTTCGTCACAATCCGCGAGGTCCTGCGGGACCATCCGGGAGAGGTCGTGCGGCTGTGCCTCCTGAGGTCCCACTACCGCGAGAACGTGGAATACGACGCCCGCGGGTTCGACCGGTCGAGGGAGGAATGGGACGCGATGCGCGCGGCCATCGCATCGGCGCGGGCGGCCGATGGCCCCGGGACCCGCGGAAAGGTCGAGGGCCTCGTCGCGAAGGCCCGCACCGAGTTCCGAACCGCGATGGACGATGACCTACGCACGGAGGCGGGGATCTCCGCCCTCCTGCGGATGACCCGCGCGCTCGGAGCGATCCACGGCCTTTCCCCGACCGAGGGCCGCGCGATCCTGGATCTCTATCGGGAATGCGGCCGGATCCTCGGGCTGTTCGCGGACCTGACGTGAGCCCTTCGACCGGAAGGCGCGACGGCGTGGTGCAAGCGTCGGAAGTCTTTTATGAAAGCCAAGCATGGACGCACTTCCTACATCCAGGCGGAGCCATGGCGGAATTCAAGGCGGTCATCGCGGATCCGAAGAGCGGGAAGTCGTACAAGCGGGACGTGACGGGCCACTATGCGAACGCCGTGATTGGCAAGAAGATCGGGGACGACCTCGACGGGTTGTACGTCGGCCTGCCGGGTTACAAGCTGAAGATCACGGGAGGGAGCGACAAGGACGGGTTCCCGATGCGGCACGACCTGCCCGGGCCGCGGAAGAAGCGCCTCCTGTTGAGCGGCGGCGTGGGCTTCCATCCCACGCGCCCCGGCGTCCGGAAGAAGAAGACGGTCCGCGGGAACACGGTGTCGCCGGACATCCTGCAGCTGAACCTGACGATCGTCCAGCGCGGGCCGAAGTCGGTCGAGGACGCCTGGCAGGAGCAGGCGCGATGAAGGTCCCGGGCCAGCCGGAGGTCAACATCGGCGTCGTCGGGCATGTGGACCATGGGAAGTCGACCCTGACGGAACGGCTCACGGGAGAGCGGACGGACCGCCACAGCGAAGAGATCCGCCGCGGGATTTCCATCCGACTCGGCTACGCGGACATGGCGATCTACAAGTGCCCGAAGGACAGCGAGCCCGCCGCGTACTCGAACACGGAAGTGTGCAAGACCCACAACGTCAAGGGCGAGCTCCAGCGGATCGTCTCCTTCGTCGACTCCCCCGGACACGAGACCCTCATGGCGACGATGTTGTCCGGTGCCGCGATCATGGACGGCGCCCTTCTCGTCATCGCCGCGAACGAGGAGGTGCCGCAGCCGCAGACGAAGGAGCACCTGATGGCCCTCGGGATCATCGGCGTGGACAAGATCGTGATCGTGCAGAACAAGATCGACATCGTGGACCCGAAGCAGGCGGAGGAGAATTACAAGCAGATCCTCGCCTTCGTCAAGGGGACCGTCGCCCAGGGCGCCCCGATCGTCCCGGTGAGCGCGCACCACGACGTGAATCTGGACGCCCTCATGATGATGATCCAGAAGATCATCCCTACGCCGAAGCGGGAGGAAGCGAAGCCCGCGAAGATGTACGTCGCGCGCTCCTTCGATGTGAACCAGCCGGGCATCGGCCCGGAGAAGATCGTCGGGGGCGTGCTCGGCGGGAGCCTGATCCAGGGTCGCCTCCGGGGCGGGGACGAGATCGAGATCTCCCCGGGCCGCCAGGTGACCGTCGGGAACAAGACGGAGTGGAAGAACCTCACGACCTCCATTCGGTCGTTGCACAGCGGCGGCGCTTCGCGCAAGGACGTCCGGCCCGGCGGGCTCATCGCGATCGGCACGAACCTGGACCCCGTGCTCACGAAATCAGACGGATTGGTCGGGCGGGTCGTCGGGCCGCCCGGCTCCCTCCCGGAAGTCCTGATGAAGATGACCGTCGAGGTGAACCTCTTGGAGCGGGTCGTCGGGGTCGCGGAGGACCTCAAGGTCGAGGGCATCAAGACGTCGGAGCCGCTCATGGTGTCCGTCGGGACCGCGACCACGGTGGGCGTCGTGACGTCCGCTCGAGAGAACCGCGCGGACATGGGGCTCAAGATCCCGGTCGTTGCGGAGCCGGGCCAGCGCGTGGCGGTCTCCCGCCGAATCGGCGGAAAGTGGCGCCTCATCGGCTACGGCGTGATCCGGTAGCCCGCCTCGGCTTCGTGTAGATGCACGAAACCAGGTACCGGGCTCACGGCGACTTGCGGCCGTCGCGCGCTTTCGTGTATTTACACGAAACTCAGCCGATCGCAGCAGGAGTCAGCTCGTGGTCGACACCGTGAGAGGCGAGGAAGCCGTCGATCTCGGCCAGGAGTGGTGGACGGACGAAGAGGACCGATTGTCCCAGGTATCGGACGCCCTCTCGGTCCACGAACCCTCGGTAGCGGTACGTCTTCCCATCGGGGCGGGTCACGTCCCCGTAGACGAAGCGGTACACCCGGGCCGCCGTCGCGCGATTCCGGCTGTCGACGTCCCACGTGACGATGAAGCCGGACTCCCGCGCGGCTCGTCTCCCTTTCCGCACCCTGGCCATCGTGGTCTTCCGCACCCTGCGATCCCTTTTCGTGTATTTACACGAAAGGGCGAGGATCCCATGAGTCCTCCGGGGGGAGGTGGACGAAAGTCTCAGTCAGGTCCCCGCCGCGGCCGCGCGTCGATATCGCCAAGAAGGTCCCGCTCCATGGCCCGCGTCCGATGCGCGTCCTCCATCGCGACCCGAAGACGGGGGAGATCAAGCTCCGCGTGGAGAACCCGGACGACCTGTGGCACCTGCACAACCTGGTCCTCCCCGGCGACCACGTGCGAGCGTCGACATACCGGCGGGAGGACGTGAAGTCGGACAAGCTCCGGCCGGAGCGGGGAGAGAAGGTCCGCGTCACCCTGACCCTCCGCGTCGAGGGCGTCGAGTTCCAGGCGTTCTCCGACCGCCTCCGCATCACCGGCGTGATCGTGGAAGGTCCGCAGGACCTCGGACGGCATCACACCCTGAACGTCGGCGTCGAAGACGTCCTCTCGGTCCTCAAGACCTGGAAGCCGCACGAGCTTCGTCGGATCGACGAGGCCGTCGCGGCGGCGCAGAAGCCCCTGGTCTCCTTCCTCTCCCTCGACGACGAGGAGGCACTCCTCGCGCAGCTCCGACAGTATGGGGTGCGAGAGCTCGCGACGATCCGGGCCCCGGGCCACGGGAAGATGTTCCCCTCCGGGGACGCGCAGACCGCCTTCTTCGAGGACATCCTCCTTCAGCTGCGGTCGACGGAGATTGGAGAGGCCCTCGTCGTCCTCGGACCGGGCTTCACCCGCGAGGCCTTCGTCGAATACCTGAAGGCCCACGCCCCCGCGATCGCCTCGAAGGTCCACGCCCACGGCACCGCACACGCGGGGATGCAGGGTATCCAGGAGGCCCTCAAGGCGGGCGTCGGGGCGAAGGTGTTCGGGGAGAGCCGCGTGGGATACGAGACCCGCATGGTCGAGAAGCTCCTGGAGGCCATCGCGACGGACCGTCCCTGTGCGTACGGCCCCGCCGAGGTGCAGGAGGCCGCGGACGCCGGTGCGGTCGAGACCCTCCTCGTGAGCGACGCCGTGGTCCGGGATCCCGGGATCGAGGACCTGATGCGTTCGGTCGAGTCTGCCCACGGGACGGTCGTCCTTGTGAGTCGGCATCATGAGGCCGGACAGAAGCTCGAGGCCCTTGGCGGGGTCGCGGCACTTCTACGCTTTGCCATTCGATGACCGGACAGGAGATGCGCCTTGATTTCGTCGGCTCCGATCGGACCTTCGATAGGTTTTTTGGCTAATCTCGGCCTACATTTCGTGCGGATGGAGACCACGACAAGAACGAAGGCCTTCTTCTTCTACGCGAGACTATACGACAAATCAGAATCTCGGATTCTTCAAATTGGACCGGCCGGGCTGCGGTTACTGACCCCTCGCGGATCGTCCGCCGCCGCCGCTGTGCATTTGACGGTGAGCATCGTCGTCCTGGGCACTTCGCTGCTGATGGGTCCTCCTCTGCCGAGTGATGACGGCCTGGTCCGCTTTCTTCTCGCGATTGCCCTTGCGACGATCGCCCTTCTCGCTTCCCCCTTCGCTCTTTGGATTGGCCCGTTTGCCATCCCTCCGAGGTTCTTTGCAGCGAGGCCACGAGAAGCGATCGACCTTCAGTTTCGAGCAGCCGAACCTCACTTCGGATCAAACTGGATTTGGGTCAACGCAGGAGGGCAGGAAACGTGGGTGGTCGCGTACGGGAGACGCAGGAAGCTCGACGCAGTCATGCACGTGGCAAGTCGACCGCCCGCTTCGGGTGTCGCGTCCGGTTGAATGGGCGGAAGCGGGGCCTCGAGAAACCGCCTCAGGCACGGCCTCTAGACTCGCCCCTTGCGATTCCGGCGGCGATCAGATGGGCAACTCGCAAGGGCTCTGGGAGGACCCCGCGGACGGTCGTGAGGGCGAGGGCCTCTTGAACTCCACGACGGTCTATACCCACATACGAGACCCAGAGGGTCCCCGCCCGGGACCTAACGCCTTCCAGGGCGTGGCGATGCATCCGACCGAGCCGGTCCTCCCAATCGTCGAAACGCCGACGCAAGGCCGTCTCGATCGCCTTTAGGTCCGGCTTCTTCCGGGTAACCGTCACCACGGGCCGCCCGATCGCCTCATGGAGAGCGTCCACGTTGACCACGTTGAAGCCGCCGACCGCGGCGCCGTCGAGGAGGACCATCGCGAGTCCCTCGCGGTACCGCGAACGAGAGACCATTGCGGCGATCCGGTCCGTGGCGTCCCGGCCGTCGACCTCCGCGAGCGTCGTGAGGACGCCCTCGATGTAAGAAGGGGCCTGCACGACGACTCCGACGACGGGCACGGTCTCGTCGGAGAAGCGGAACGGGGCATCGTCGATCCCGAGGAATCGGGACTTCGCCTTCATCGTCACATCAGCTTCAGGCCGCCCGTGATCTGATCGACGATCGCGTTGGGCCCCGGCCCGAGCCCCAGGCATGTGACCGTCCCGGGCGGCAACTCCGTCAGGCCCGCGTCTTCCACGAGCGCGGTCGACAGGCCCATGGACCTCGCCTTCGCCCGGAGGGCGTGGAGGTCCGGGATCGTCCCGCCCTTGACCACGACCTTCTTCTGACCCTCCGCCCACCATTCCGAGAACCACTTCCGGTGGTGGGCCTTCGCGTCCAGGGCCGCGAGGACGGCGGCATGGGCGACCTGGACCGCGAGTTTGCCCTTCGACAGCTCGAGGTCCGAGCGCACCGCGATCACCATCTTGTACTCCATTGGGCCGGCCTCGTCAATACAGCTCCGCGGC
>DASQXV010000112.1:0-15420 GCA_035639595.1 Thermoplasmata archaeon
ATCGAGGGAGACGGGGTCGGACCCGACGTCGTGCCGGCCGCGCTCCAGGCAATCGACGCCGCGGTGAAAGTCACGAGCGAGGGACGCCGGAGCCTCGTGTGGTATCGGGTGCCCGCGGGCGAGACGGCGATGTTCCGGTACGGGGAGTTGCTCCCCGCCGCCACCCTCGCCGCGATCCGCGAATACGTCGTTGCGCTCAAAGGGCCGATGACGACGCCCATCGGAGGCGGATTCCGCTCGATCAACGTCGCCTTGCGGAAGGCCCTCGACCTCTACGCCAACGTCCGGCCCCTCTATTGGATCCCCGGGATGCCGAGCCCCGTCCGGAATCCGGAGCGCCTCGACATCGTGATCTTCCGCGAGGCGACGGAGGACGTGTACGCGGGGATCGAGTGGGAGAAGGGTTCCGCGGAGGCGCAGCGCATGATCGAGATTCTCGAGAAAGAGTTCCAGGCCCGCGTCCGGCCGGACAGCGGGATCGGCATCAAGCCGATCAGCGAGGAAGGTTCCAAGCGCCTCGTCCGGAAGGCGATCCAGTACGCGATCCGGAACCATCGGAAATCGGTGACCCTCGTCCACAAGGGGAACATCATGAAGTACACGGAAGGGGCGTTTCGCGCCTGGGGGTACGAGGTCGCCAAAGAGGAATTCGGGGACCGCACGATCCCCTGGGAAGAAGCGATGCGTTCCGGGGAGAAGTCCGCGGACGACCGGGTCGTGATCAAGGACGTGATCGCCGACAACATGTTCCAGCAGTTGCTCCTGCGTCCCGAGGAATATGACGTCCTCGCGACGACGAACCTGAACGGGGACTATCTGAGCGATGCCGCGGCGGCCCAGATCGGAGGGCTCGGCGTGGCCCCGGGCGGGAACCTCGGGGATGCGCTCGCCGTCTTCGAGCCCGTCCACGGGAGCGTTCCGAAGTACGCTGGGATGGACAAGGTGAATCCGACCGCGGAGATGCTCGCGGGCGTCATGATGCTCGAGTACCTCGGATGGTCGGAGGCGGCCGCGGCGCTGAGGGAGGCGGTTCGGAGCGTCGTCGCGTCGAAGGTCGTGACGTATGACCTCGCACGCCAGATGCCCGGCGCACGGGAAGTCTCGACGTCGGGGTTTGCGCGGGCGGTCGTCGAGGCCATCCGCGGGGCTCACCGGTGACCGCTCCATCGGGCCATAAGAGGCGGACGAAGCTCGAGGAGGCGGTCTGCGACGACATGGTGCGTCAAGGGGTCCCGCACGCCCACCGCTCCCTTCGCTTCCGGATCCAGGATGCGAGCGGGGGGACCGACAAGTACTCTCCGGCGATCGTCGCCCACCGCGGCCCCATCCTGTTCCTCGTCGAGCCGGTCCCATCCGCCGGCGGGAGGACGGTCGAGCGTCTCACGCGGTTCCTCGAGCAGCATTCCCCGGAGATTGTGCTCGTCGTCGTCGCTCCCGATGCGGCGGTTCCGCAGGTCCCGCCCGACGCGTACGACGAGATCTACGCGGCGTCGGACATCGCGCGCTTGACACAACGGATTCAGGAGCAGGCGCCGACGGGGATCGTGCGACCGTTCTCGAAGCCGCGGTCGGAAGCCCGCGACACGCCCAAATAAGCCCGCACGCATCGGACTTCCATGGAACGGGCGCACTGGACCGACCTCCTGTTCCTCCGCCACCCCGAAGCGTTCCTCGCGGTCCACGAGGCCGCGTGGGAGAAGGGTGAGGAACAGACGCAGGACCTCCGACGCCTCCTGGAACGGTTCGGAGTTGCTCCCGGCGCCCGGGTCCTCGACGCCCCATGCGGCGTCGGCCGCCATGCGACCCGCCTGGCGGCCATGGGCTTCCGCGTCGTCGGCGTCGACCTCTCCCCGGCGTTCGTCGAGCGGGCCAAGGACCTCGCAAGGCCATTGGCCTCAGGAGACCGGGCGACGTACCTCGTCGGCGACCTCCGCAACCTCTCCCACGAGGTCGCATCCCTTGCGCCGTTCGACGTGGCGCTCAACCTGTGGACATCCCTCGGATATTATGGCGAGGAGGGGGATGCCCACATCCTGCGGGAGTACGCGAAACTGGTCCGGCCCGGGGGCCTGCTCGTCCTGTTCATTGTGAACCGGGACTACGTCGTGCGACATTTCGAGCCGCAGAGCTTCGAAGCGTACGGCGATTTCGTCGTCATCTCGCAGGCCCGCTTGGACCTCGGCGCGTCGTGGATGCGGAACGAATGGCGGTTCTTCCGTCGAGGAGGGGAGGATCTCGTGCACGTGGTCACGGTCCCCGTCGAGCATCGGATCTACAGCCTCCATGAACTCCTTCGCCTCCTCGAAAGCTCGGGTTGGCACGTCGCAGGGACCTTTGGCGGTTGGAAGATGGATCCTCCCGCGGCCGATGCCCATGCGCTGACGATCGTCGCGAGGCGGGAATGACCGAGGGTGCCCCTATGGCCGCGGAGGAACCGGACTCGTTGGTAGGGTTCCTCGAACAGGAGGGGGTTCCGCGCGGAGCGCGGCTGCTCGACGTCCCCTGCGGTGTCGGACGCCGCGCAATCGCCCTTGCCCACGCCGGCTTCCACGTCGTCGCGGTCGATCCGAACGAAGTGGGCATCGGAGCGGCGAGGCAACGAATCCCCAGGGAAGCCCAGGTCCTGCTCACGTTCGCTGCCGCGCCACGCGAAGCGCTCCCGGGTCTGCCGGCCCAGGAGCAGTTCGACGCAATCTTGTGCCTCGATCACGCCCTGACCCGTGGCTCCGTCGACGAAGACGTCGCCTTCCTGAGCCGAATCGCCCGTCACATGAAGGCGGAAGGCCGGCTCATCCTGGATTTCTTGAACCGGGACTTCTTCGCGTCCCGTCCGCGACCGTTCGCGTTCCACGTCCTCGGTCGCGTCGAGCAACACGAATTCCGTCGATTCGACCCGGTCTCCGGGACGCTCCACTTCGAATGGAAGTTCTACGAACGGACGGGGGATGACCTGCGCTACCGGACGTCGTCGAGCGCGGCTCTTCGGCTAATCCCACCCGATGCCGTCACGGACCTCCTCTGCCGTGCCGGCTTTCGCGTCCTCTCGGTGTACGGCGGCTGGGACCGCACGCCGATGCGCGAGGACCGTCGGAAGTTCCAGATCGTCGCGGCGCTCGGAGACCGCAAGCGCGCGGCGTGACCTGTGTCCCTCCGGAGGGGACCCGCGGGTTGATGAAGGAAAGCGCCTTCCGCGGTAGCGCATGGTGCTCAGCGGACAGGAGACCGCAGTGGCCACGGCCTTCCTCGTCGTCGCCCTCGCGGTCTTCGGCCGCAAGATGTACCTTCGGCTGCGGTACCTCTTCCTCGCGCAGGCGAAGGAGCCGCGGTGGGACCACATCCCGACTCGCGTGCGGAATTTCGTCGTCTACGGGATCTTCCAGAGAAAGGTCGCCCGCGAGTGGTACGCAGGAGTCCTCCACTCGTTCATCTTCTGGGCGTTCGTGATCCTCGGCGCCAGCGTCGTCGAGATCACGGCGCAGGCCTTCGCCCCCGGATGGAGGGTGCCCACTCCGTCCGTGGGCGGCCTCTCGTTGAACGGCCCGCTATACCTGGCCCAGGAGATCATCGCGGTCCTTGGGGCGATCGGGGTCGGCATGGCCCTCTACCGACGGTACGTCATCCGGCCTGAGAAGCTCATGCACGAGGGGATGCTCGACGCGACAATCGTTCTCCTGTTCATCCTCGGGATCGTCGTCACCCTCCTCCTGTACAATGCAGCGGACATCGCGATGGGCACCGCGGCCTTGCCGCAATGGAAGCCGATCTCGTCGGCCCTCGTCGCCTCCTCCGCCATCGGGTTCGACGCCACCTGGTGGCACGCCCTCTGGTGGACCCACGTCGTCCTCCTGTTCACGTTCCTCGCCTACGTGCCCCACTCGAAGCATATGCACATCCTCTTCGCAATCGTGAACACGTTCTTCATGGACCTCAGCCCGAAGGGCCGACTGAAGAAGGTCGACCTGGAGAAAACGGAGACCTTCGGCGTGGCCCGCTCGGAACAGTGGTCCTGGCGTCAGCTCCTGGACGGATACGCGTGCACGGAGTGCGGGCGGTGCACGGACGCATGTCCCGCGCACGCGACCGGCAAGCCCCTGAACCCGATGCGGATCATCACGAACATGCGCGACACCCTGGACGAGCAAGGGCGCGCGATCGTGCGGGGTGCGGTCGACGGCCTGCCGGACGCGTTCCAGACGATCCACTCGGAGGAGGGGATCTGGTCGTGCACGACCTGCTACGCGTGCGTCTACGAGTGTCCCGTGATGAACGAGCACGTCCCGAAGATCGTCGACATGCGGCGGAACCTCGTCCTCACCCAGGGCAAGATGCCTCCGGAGACGATGGAGGCGATGCGGAAGATCGAGCAGAACTACAATCCCTGGGGGATCGGCTGGGACCAGCGAGGCCGGTGGGCGGAAGGCCTCGGCATCCCGATGATGTCGGAGGCCGCCTCCTCGAGCGAGCCGCCCGAGGTCCTGTACTGGGTGGGCTGCGCAGGCTCGTTCGACGACCGCAACCGCAAGGTCGCCCAGGCCTTCGCCCGCATCCTGAAGAAGGCCGGGGTCCACTTCGCGATTCTGGGTCCGGAGGAAAAGTGCACCGGCGACCCTGCGAGGCGCGTGGGGAACGAGTACCTCGCCCAGACGATGATCATGGCGAATGTCGAGACGCTGAACCGCTACCGCGTGCCGCGGATCGTCGCGACGTGCCCGCATTGTTTCAACACGCTGAAGAACGAGTACCCGGACTTCGGCGGGACATACGAGGTCGTCCACCATTCCCAATTCCTCCGGGAACTCCTCGATGCGGGCCGACTCCGGCCGACGAAGGACGTCCTGCAGTTCCTGACGTACCACGATCCCTGCTACCTCGGGCGCTACAACGACATCTACGAGGAACCGCGCGGCGTGCTGTACCGGATCCCAGGGGTGCGGCTCGTCGAGATGAAGCGGTGCCGGGATCGCGGCTTCTGTTGTGGGGCCGGAGGGGCCCGCATGTGGATGGAGGAACGGACGGGTGAAAAGGTGAACCACCGCAGGCTTCACCACATCGAGGAGACGCAGGCGAACGGCGTGGCGACCGGGTGCCCGTACTGCCTGATCATGCTCGACGACGCCGCGAAGACGACGGGCCGCGACGACATCCGGCGGTTCGACATCGCGGAACTCCTCGAACGGTCCCTTTGAAGCCTCCACCGGGGCCGCCGATGTGAAGGTTCTTCTACCGGGGACGAATGCCGCTGCCGGATCGGATGGCCCTCCCGATAAACCCGGATGTCGCGGGCTTGATCGGCCGCCTCGCGCTCGGGGCGATCTTCATCGTCCACGGATGGCCCAAGATCAAGGACCCGCGGAAGACCCAGGAGTGGGTGAAGGGCACGGGATGGCCGGGCGGGGGGACGTTCGCCCTGCTCTTCACGTTCCTCGAATTCTTCGGCGGAATCGCGCTCATCCTTGGACTGCTGACCCAGGTCGTGGCGTTCCTCTTCTTCTTGGAGATGATCGCGACCACGATCTTTTCGAAGACGAAACTGCAGAAGAAGTTCGTCCTGGGGTACGAACTCGACATAGGATACGCCACCCTCGCCCTCGTCCTCGCCCTGATCGGACCCGGTGGCTGGTCCATCGATCGGGTCCTGGGACTCGCCTAGAGGGCGTCGATCTTCTTCGCGAGATCGAAGTCGAGGTCCGTGAGACCCCCCTTGTCGTGCGTCGTCAAGGTCAACCGCACGGTGGCCCACGAGTTGTAGATGTCGGGGTGGTGATCCATCGACTCGGCGAGTTCACCGACGCGGTTGATGAACCGCAGCGCTTCCGGGAAATCCTGGAACTTCCAAGTCCGAGCGATCGACTTTCCGTCCCGCGACCAACGGGGGACCTCCTTGAGGCGGGCCTCGATTTCCGCCTCGGAGAGGAGCTTGCGTCGTGCCAAGGGAGTCGCCCCCGCAAGGGGGCCACCCGGCAAAAGGGCTTGGATGTCACCCCAGTCAACCTTAAACAAGGTTGCTCCGCCCGGCCTCGTCGCGACGCCTCCCAGGCCTCATCGCACGATGACGATGGGAGTCTGCGCGACGATGTCGAAGCCCCAGGCGATGTCCAGACCGACCTGCAGGACATAGCTATGATATGAATACGTCCCGCGGTAGCTTGAGGCGACATCCGCCGGGATCGGAATCTCGAACGCGAAAGGCACTCCGACTCGGATTCGCTCCATGGGGACGGAGATCTGATTCCGATACGTTTCCGTGGACTGCTGCTGGCCGTCCGCCTTCGCCCATTCCGCGCCGATCAGTCGCGTGTAGACCCTTCGGATCCGGGCGTTGCCCGTCCGGAGGAGCGTGATCCGGCAACCGATCAATTCCCGCGCGAAGAATCGATCCCCGTCCAGCTCCACGTAGACTTCGGGCCCCTCGCCGCCGGAGCGGAAGCGGACGGGCTGCGCGTACGTCCGCACGCTTGGTCGGTCGTAGTACACGAAGATCTCGGAGCTCCACACCGTGTCGAGCCATAGGGGGACGTCGAGCCTCGCGGTCAGGACGTACTTCACGCTGGCGTGCCGCCCCGCATAGGAGGGAAGGCCCTGGAGCGGGATCTGGAACTTGAACGGGAACCGGTGGACTCCCGCGGGGAGTGTGCCCTCGCCACGGAGGGGGAGACGCCACTCGACGATGTTGGCGCTCGAACGATACGTGTGAGACTCCTTCCCGGATCCCCTCGTGATTTCCGTCCCCTCCTTCCCGACGAAGTCGACGTACAATCCGCGGCTCGGGACCTCCTTGCTCGCCTCGATGACGACGGTGCCTTCGATCACCTCTCCCGTGTAGTAGGCGTTCCGCGGTATCTCGACGTTAAGCCCTCGAGGCGTCGACTCACCTCACGTCGGCATGCTTCACCGCACGAGGAACCGGGTCCCGCAGTACGAACAGACCGCGATCCCGAACCGATCGACGTTCGACGGCGGGCCGCCGCAGTTCGGGCAATCCAGCGCGACGGGCCCCTGCTGGCCCGCGGGGACCATCGGCTGCTGGATCGGTGGCGGGGGCGGGATCGTCCGCCGGCCCGAGGTCGCCGAGTAGAGGCCCAGAGCCGCGACCAGGATGACGAACAGGATCGGGATGCATAGGAAGCCCGTGAACCCGAAGCCGGGGATTCCGGAGCCTCCCACGAGCACCGCGATGACGAAGAGGGCGGCGAAGGCGGTGACGAGGGCCGCCACGATCCCCGCTTGCGGACCACGTCGCACGTCGACGGGTCGGTACGGCCCGGCCGGGGGCCACTGCGGCGGGCTCACATCTTCGGGATTGGGAGGGCCTTAGATGAACGCTCCGGGCACTTCCCTCACGACTTCAGTTCCTTGAGCGTGGCCGGGAGAAGCTTGAGGACGTCCCCGACGAATCCGATATGGGCGACCTCGAAGATCGGCGCGGTCGGGTCCGTGTTGATCGCGACGATCAGGCTCGCGTCCTTCATCCCCGCGACGTGCTGCATCGCGCCGCTGATCCCGCAGGCGACGTACAGCTTCGGCCGCACGGTCTTCCCGCTCTGCCCGACCTGCCGCGTCTTCGGCAGCCAGTCCATGTCCGTGAGGGGACGGGACGCGCCGACGACGCCGCCGATCGCCTTCGCGAACTCCTCGATCACCGGGAGGTTCTCCTTCTTCTGGATCCCGCGGCCCGCGGAAACGATGATGTCCGCGCTAGACAGGTCGATGTCCTTGACTTCGGGCCGCTCGAGGCGGACGAACGCATCGCGGAGCTTGGCGGAGTCGATCGAGACCGGGACCGCGGTCACGTCCCCAGCCCCTGGATGACCTTCGGCAGGAGGGACGGACCCGGGGCGCATCGTAACGACGGTCGACTTCTCGGATCGGATTTCCACCTCCACCTGGACCTTCTCGTTGAGAATTCGACGGACCGCCCGCAGCCGATCGCCCTGCAGGGAGAGCGAGAGGCAGTTCGTCACGAGGGGCAGGTCCAACGAACCCGCGAGGGTCGGCGCGAGATCATAGCCCTGCGCGGTGTGGGCCACGAGGACGAACCGAGGACGCGTCGATTCGACGACGCCCCGCACCGCCTGGACGTAGGCGTCCCCCGAGTACTCCGCGAGGGCCGGATGGTCCGCGCTGAGGACCTTCGCCCCATACGTGGCGAGGGTCCGCGCGAGCACATCGACGGGATGGCCGAGGACGAGGACCTGGGCCCGACCTCCCGCGGCTTCGGCGAGGGTCCGCCCCGCGGCGATCAGCTCGAGGGTCGACGGAGCGACGCGGCCCTCCAAGTGTTCCGCGACGATGAGGACCTCTCCGGGCATCCCTCACCTCCGGACGAATCCCTTCTCCCGCAGCAGCTGGGCGAACCGCTTCGCCTGGTCCTCGATCGAGCCCGTGACGAGCTGGGCGCGGCCCTTCGAGGCAGGTGGAGAGAGGCCCGCGATGCCGAAGGAATAGGGCAAGGGGATCGCGTCCCACGACGCGAGCCCCAGGGCCGCGGGCCCGACCTCTTTGATCGGCTGCCGCGCCGCCTTCATGATTGCGGGCAGCGGCGCGTACCTCGGGACGTTCGCGCCGAACTGGATCGTCAGGAGGGCGGGCAGGTCGAGGGAGACGACCCGCTGCAGCCCTCCCTCGAGCTCGCACGCGGCCTCGATCCGGTTCCCGGCGAGGGCGACCCGCGTGACGACGCTCGCGTGCGGCAGGCCGAGGAGCCCGGCGAGGAGCCCACCGGTCGCGGAGTTCACGTAGTCGTCCGATTGCACGCCCGTCAAGACGACGTCGTGGGGGATCGTGCGGATTGCGGCCGCAAGGATGCGCCCGTTCTTCCCGGGATCGAATGCCGCCGGATCCTCATAGGCGATCCGGACGGCTTCGTCCGCCCCTTTCGCGAGCGCCTCGCGGAGCATCTGCTCGGTTCGCTTCGGTCCCAGGGTCAGGGCGACGACCCGACCGCCGTTTTTCTCTTTGAGCCGGACGGCCTCTTCGAGGGCGTATTCGTCGGACCCGTTGAGCTTGTAGTTCAGCGCATCCCGCCGGATGTCCTTCCCATCCGGCCCAATCTGGAACTGCAGGTCCGGATTCGGGATCTGCTTGAGGCACACGACTAGGTTCAGGGGCATCGCGCGCGTGCGTAGCGGAGGTCGCTATATAACCGTGTCGCGGACTCCCCAATGGAGGCTCACTGCGTTTCGCGGACCGCCTTGAGGACATCCGCGGCCCAGCCGTCGTGGGCCATCGCGCTCCGCTCCGGCAAGCGTCCCAGGGGGAACCACTCCGCGGCCGCCGTGTTCGGCCCGGGCGTCACGTCCCCCTGGGCCTCGAGCCGCCCGACAAAGTGGAAGATGAGGTGCCAGGCGCTGTCCCCCTCGAAGGACTCGATTGTGCCCAGCTTCAGCTCGGGCCCCTGCAGCCCGATCTGCTCTCGGAGAATCCGCTGGGCCGCGGCCTCGGGATGCTCGAGCCGATGGAGGTAGTCGTCCGGGAGGAACCAGCCCGTCTGGCCGTCGTACTTCCTCGTGTCCTTGTACCGCACGAGGAGGACGCGGTCTCCGACAAACAGCGCGACGTCGGCGACGAGCTTAATCCGGCCGACCTCGTCCATCCTCTCCCGAGTCCGGCTAGGGGAAGATGCCCCGCCACTTGTACGCTTCGACGACGCGGTTGATCGCGACCATGTAGGCGGCCTGGCGCATGTCGACCTTCTTCGACTCCCGCATGTCCCACACGCGGTTGAAGGCGCTGACCATGAGTCCTTCGAGCTTCTGGTCGACATCGGCCTTCGTCCAGAAGAACTCCGACAGGTTCTGGACCCATTCGAAGTAGGAGACGGTCACGCCGCCGCCGTTCGCGAGGATGTCCGGGATCAGGAGGATCCCGCGCTTGTGGAAGATGTCGTCCGCCTCGGGGGTCGTCGGGCCGTTGGCCCCTTCCGTGATGATCTTCGCCTTCACCCGCGGCGCGTTCTCCGAGGTGAGGACGCCCTCGAGGGCGGCCGGCGCGAGGATGTCCACGTCGAGCTCTAGGACTTCCTCGTTCGTGATCTTCTTCGTCCCCGGGAAACCGACGACCGTTCCGGTCTTTTCCTTGAACGCGAAGGCCTCGTTCGGGTCGAACCCCTTCTCGCTGGTGATCCCGCCTTTCGAATCCGATACCGCGACGATCTTGGCGCCCTGCTCTGCGTGCATGAGGCGGGCGAAATTGTATCCGACGTTCCCATAGCCCTGGACCGCGACGGTCGCCCCGCGCAGGTTCACCTTCGCATGTTTCGCGGCCTCGCGGGTCGCGTACATCATGCCGCGGGACGTCGCCTCGTCCCGGCCGAGGGAGCCTCCGATCGCGAGCGGCTTGCCCGTGACCACGCCGGGCACGGCGAATCCTTTGTTCATCGAGATCGTGTCCATGATCCAGGCCATCGTCTGGCTGTCCGTGTACACGTCCGGCGCCGGAATGTCCTTCTCCGGTCCGATGATGATCGCGATCTCCGACGCGTACCGGCGGGTCATGCGCTCCAGCTCGTCCTTCGACATCTCCTTCGGGTTGCAGATCACGCCGCCCTTCGCTCCGCCGTAGGGGATGCCCATGACCGCGCACTTCCAGGTCATCCAGCAGGAGAGGGCGCGGACCTCGTCCAGGGAGACGTTCCAGTGGTAGCGGATGCCGCCCTTGAAGGGCCCGACCGCGTCGTTGTACTGCACGCGGTAGCCCGTGAAGACCTTCACCTTGCCGTCGTCCATCTTGACGGGGAAGTGGACGGTCAACTCGCGCCTCGGGTTCTTCAGGACCTCGAGCATGCCGGCGTCCAAGCTCAGCTTCTTGCCGGCGCGGTCGATCTGCGTGCGGGCGATCTCAAAGGGATTCAGGGTTTCCTTTGCCATGGGGTGGGCCTCCGATTATCCGAAGGGACATCGAAGTGGGGCCCGCGAGTATCGGCCCGGGCGTTTAAAACTTCCGTCCCTAATCTCGTTCCCGAACCGTTGGGGTCCGAGCCTTCCCCCGGACGGTCCCTCCGGACGGCTCGGACGGCGCGTATTCGGCCGGATCGACGACGTTCCGGGGTTTCTCCCCGCGGAGGAAGCGGAGGACATTGTCCAGTGCCGCCTCCATCGCCCGGGCGCGCTGGCCGGGGACCATCGGGGCGACGTGCGGCGTCATGAGGACATTCGGAAGGTCGTGGAAGGGACGATGGAACGGCCGGCCCTCCTTGCCCTCCGGATAGGTCCACCAGGTGTCGAGGGCCGCGCGGAACCTCGGATGGGCTTTGAGGTGCTCGAACAGGTCCTCTTCGACGATGATCTTCCCGCGGGCGATGTTCACGAGGACCGCGTCCTCCTTCATCTGGCCGAGGAAGCGGCGGTCGACGAGCCCGAGCGTCTCCCGGGTCAGGGGCAGGGCGAGGACCGCGAAGTCCGCGCTCGGCAGCTCGTTCGCGATCGCATCGATCGTCACGTTCGCGTCGACGTCCAGCGAGGGCCGGCGCGTGCGCGTCACGCCGACGACCCGCATCCCGAAGGCCTTGCAACGGCGGGCGATCTCCTGGCCGATCCCGCCCATCCCGAGGATCAGGACGGTCGATCCCGCGAGGACCCTGTTCACGACGTCCTGGTTGAACCGCCCTCGCCGGATCTCGTCCGTGCGGGCGGGGATGTCCTTCGCCGCCGCGAGGAGGAGGGCCATCGCGTGCTCCGCCACCGCGACGTTGTACGCTCCGGCGTTGCTGCAGACGACCGCCTCGGGTGGCAGTCGCTCGAACGGGAGATGATCGACGCCCGCGAGGATCGACTGGACCAACCGCAGGCTCCGGGCCCTCTGCCGGAGGTCGAGCGGGATCTCCCGCGGGAATCCCGTCGTGACGAGGACCTCGGCGGATGCCCATGCCGCGGCCGTCCGCGCGGCGGGCACGTCCTCGAGGATGACCGGCTCGAACGCACCGAGCGCCTTGCGCGCGACGACGTCGCGGCGCTCGGCGTCCATCGGCACCGTGAACAGGACGCGGGCCATCGCCCACCGGAGCACGTTGGTGACTATGGCCCTTTCGACGCGGCTCGGATCAGCACTCCGAGTACCCGCAGGCGTGGCACTTCACGCAGCCCTCTTCGAACACGAGGGCCTTGCCGCACTCCGGACACTCGGGATTCAGTCCCTTCCTCAGGAGCTCCGCGGCGTCCCGCGATTCCTTCTCCAACTCGACGTCCGTCTCGACGGCCCCGCCGAGCTCGTCGAACGTCTCGACGGGCGGCTGCACGCCGGTCTTCTGCATCCCGATGTGCCGCTTGATCGCCTTCGCGATCGCATCGGGAATCGAGTACACGCGCTCCCCGTGGTCGACCGCGATTCGCGGGCTGCGGATCCCCTCGAGCTGGTCGATGATCTCGTCCACCGGGACGCCGGAGCGCAGGCAGAGGGAGACGAGCCTCGCGATCCCTTCCGTGAAGGATGCCGTGTATCCGCCTCCGCGGCCGATCTGCGCGAAGACCTCGAACAGGCCTTTCTCGTCCTCGTTGACGGTCACGTAGAGGGCGCCGTACCCGGTGAGGATCTTCTGCGTGCGGCCCGTGATCACGTCGGGGCGGGGCCTCGGGCGCAAGACGGCGGGCTCCTGCGGCACGTCGACCCGGACTTCCCTCGGCTTCTCCGCCTCCGCGACGCCGATGTTAAGGACCTGGTCCTCCCGCGACCCGTCGCGGTACACCGTGATGCCTTTGCAGTGCAGGTCGTAGGCGAGCAGGTAGGCCTTCTTCACGTCCTCGACGGTCGCCTCACGTGGCATGTTAATCGTTTTCGAGACCGCGGCATCGCAGTAGTCCTGGAAGGCCGCCTGCATGCGGACGTGCCACTCCGGCGCGATATCGTGGGCCGTCGCGAAGACCCGCTGCCACTTTCCCGGAACTTCCTTCAGGCCACGGGCCGAGCCGTGGTTGTCGAGGATCTTCTTCACGAGGTCCTCGCTCCAGAAGCCATCGCGCTTCGCGACCTCCTCGAAGTAGTCGAGGAAGTAGGGCAGCTCCTCGCCCTCCATCACGCGCTTGTACCAGATCAGGCTGAACTCCGGCTCGCAGCCGCCGGACGTGTCCGCGATCATGGAGAGTGTCCCGGTCGGTGCTACTGTGGTCACGTAGGAATTGCGGAGCCGCAAGCCCTTCTCCTGATGGCGGCCGCCTTCCCATGCGGGGTACACGCCGCGCTCTTCGGCTAGTTTCGCGCTCTCGTTGTATCCAGTCTCCTGGATAAATTTCATAATCTTGCGGCCCCACTCGACCCCCTCCTCGGAGTCGTAGGGGGCTTCGAGCATGAACAACATGCGGGCGAATCCCATGACGCCCAGCCCGATCTTCCGCGTGGCGAAGGTCATCTCCTGGATTTGTTTGACCGGATAATTGTTCATGTCGATGACATCGTCGAGGAGCCGTACGGTCGTTCGAATCGTTCCCTCGAGTTTCTTCCAATCGACCTCCCACTTACCGTGTGCGGTGGGCCTCATGTGCCGCTGCAAGTCAATAGAGCCCAGGTTGCACGATTCGTAGGGCAAAAGGGGCTGCTCACCGCAATTCCGAACGACGATACCATTGCACACCATAGAGTGCGACACGGCCTCCGTGAGGTCGTACACATCACGCTCGCCTTCGGATTCTTTCCCTGCGAGGGAATCCTCGAATTTCGTTCTTGAGAAGGTTTGGAAGCGGACGGAGGCCAGTCGCCCCTGCTTCTCATCCAAGAATCCGATTTCGTGCAGGAAGCGGTCACGATTTTCGCCGAACAGGAACAGCTCGAAGAGCGTACCATCCGACCCGTAAGTTCTCCGGACCCCGCCCTTTGTTACGTATGTCAAGCTGATAGACTTGCGGGCTGGACGGCTCCTGTCGAGAATCCGCGACCTGATTCCCAGGTTGAGCAGCAGCATTTGCACCCCCTGAAGCAAGCGGCGGCTCTTCGATGTGAGAGCGGCTGATGCGCTATTCGCTTTCACGTGATCACGAACAGTCCCATCCGCGGTGAACAAGGCCTGGAGGAAGGCGATGACGACATCGCGAGGAGCTCGGAACAATGCCTCTGGCACGACCTTCTCGCCTGCTCCCACGGGATTGACCCCGAGGCGCCCGAAGAACTCGACAAAGAACCGGGAGTGGTAGGAGAGATCGAAGACCCCATTCGCTCGTTTGACCCCGCGAATTTCGCGACCGTACCACTGGTTCAGAATGGGTCTGAGTGTCGCAAACATTGGAGCGTCATTCTTCGCGAACGTGAAGCCGACGCGACAATTCTTGTCGCCCGACCGAAGCCAGCCGTCTCCGATGAGCCAACCGAGGACGAGCCCGAGCTCTCTCGACCATTCTGTCGGCAGATTCAAGACCGTCGCCTTCCCGTTCCGGCCCATGTACACGTTCGTCGGCTTGAACGGGAGTCGCCGATCCACTGAGAATTTCCCCTCTCCGGATTGAATGAGAAGTTTGTGTAGACCGGGAATGAGGTCCTCGACCTTCCTCCATCCGTCTGTCGTAAGGACTTTGTGATCCGCCGTCGCTCTCAGCTCGAATCCCGATTTCGTGGTGATTCGCCAGACCGGTTTCGTGCCAGTCTTCCATGCGGCCAACATCGGTCCGAGCCGCGTGCCGTGATCCGCCTCATCGCGGCTCGCGAGCAACATCCCGTTGGATTCCGTCATGACTTCTGCGGGGACCCTTCGGTCCGTGACCAAGGAGATGCCTCCGTTCGGGAATCTCTCCGCCAGATCGGCGATAGTAATCAGTCCGAGCTCCGTCGATACGAGCGTGTCGCCCGTCACGCAGGGATTCGTTGCCTCCATGTCGCCGACGTTGGGTGTAGGTTGGCGGCGGCTGTTTTCGTCGATGAAAAACAGCCCGGGTTCTCCGTTCTTCCAGGCCTGGAACGCGATCTTGTCGAGCACTTCGCGCGCATCGAGCTGGCCGACGACCTGCCTCGTCCTCGGGTTCACAAGATCGTATTTCGTGCCGGCTTCCACGGCTTGCATGAACTTGTCTGTCACCGCGACGGAGATGTTGAAGTTCGTGACCTCTGTCGCCTTGTCCTTGCAGGTGATGAACTCGAGAATGTCGGGATGATCGACACGAAGGATGCCCATGTTCGCACCCCGTCTCTTGCCGCCTTGTTTCACAGTCTGCGTCGACGCGTCGAAGATCTTCATGAATGAAACAGGCCCCGAGGCGACGCCCATCGTCGACTTCACGAAATCCCCTTTCGGTCGCAGGCGGGAGAATGCCATCCCCGTTCCGCCTCCCCCTTGATGGATCAGCGCCTGTTGCTTCAGCGCATCAAAGATTCCGACGAGACTGTCGTCTACCGGGAGGACGAAGCAGGCCGACAACAATTGGAGTTCGAGGCCCGCGTTCATCAGCGTCGGGCTATTCGGTAGGAAATCGAGGTTGGCCATGATTCGGTAGAACCGGCGGGCGG
>DASQXV010000113.1:0-7406 GCA_035639595.1 Thermoplasmata archaeon
GATCCCCTTCGAGTCGACGAGGATCAGGTGTTCCGGCTTCAGGCCCGCGGCGATCAGCAGCTTCGCGGTCCGGATGTTCGAGGCTCCGGCGCCGATCAGGGTGACGAGGACCTCAGGGAGCGTCTTCCCGACGACCTTGAGGGCGTTGATCACCCCGGCGATGTTGATCGTCGCGGTCCCCTGCTGGTCGTCATGCCAGACCGCGATCTCACATTCCTTCCGTAGGCGGTCGAGGATGCCGAAGCACTTCGGCTGGGCGATATCCTCCAGGTTGACGCCGCCGAAGGATGGGGTGATGAGCTTGACCGTCTCGATGATCTTCTCCGGGTCCTTCGTCGCCAGGGGGATGGGGAACGCGTCGACCCCGCCGAGGTACTTGAACAAAAGGGCCTTGCCCTCCATGACGGGCAGGCCCGCCTCCGGTCCGATGTCCCCGAGGCCGAGGACCCTCGTGCCGTCCGTGACGACGGCGATCTGATTCCACTTGTTCGTCAGGCTCCAGACCTTCTCCGGGTCCGCCTTGATGTCCAGGCACGGCTGGGCGACGCCAGGGGTGTACCAGATCGCGAAGTCGTTGAAGCTCCGCACGGGCACGCGGGGCACGACCTCGATCTTGCCCTGGTAGTACGGGTGGTATTTGGCGGATTGCTCCTTCGGGAGGTTCGCCTTCTTCAGGTTTTCCTCGACCTCCTTCGGGGTCGGCGCCTTGGCGGGCTTCCGGTCGGGACGCTTCGCGGCCACCATCGCGACACCAGAAGGCGACTCGTCCGGATGAGCGGATGAGCGTCCATAAACTTTTGGTCCCATCCGGAGGGGGACCAACCCTTATCCGACGCGGTCGTCTCTCGGCGATTGTGCTGGTTGCGGTCGTGGACCGGGCGGGTCGCGGCGGGACTCGAAAGGTCATGCAGGCCTTTGAGGGCGTCGAGCGGCGGTACGCGGACCTCGGCCATCGACTCCGGTCCCCCGTGGCCGCGGAGATCGTCGCCATGCCGATCATGGGGGCTTCGAAGTCCGCCGAGGATCGCCACACCTTGTTCGTGTCCGTCCAGGCGGTCGAATCGGGCATGCTCGACGGCCTCATCGCCCACGAGTTCGGACACATGCTTCGGACGGAGGAAGGTCATGCGTCCCACAGTCCCTCCGTGTACGCCGCCGTGGAAAAGGAGGTCCGGATCCCGCGAGGTGCCGATCAGGCCTTCGGTCAGGCGTTCAACCATATCCAGGATATCTATGCGGACGACCTCGCATTCCCCGTCTTCGACGGGAGGGACGGCCGACGCGCCTACGACTTCTTCGCCGCCTGGGTGGACAACAACGTCAACGCCCGAAGCAAGGACCGATGGCAGAACCTCGGGCTCGCCGCAAGCAACGGGTTTGCGATCGGAAATCTCGTGCGACATCGGCGGATCGAGCCCGACGATCCGCTGTGGGAACGGGCGCGGTCCTTCGACCGGGCGTCCGGGTTCGAGACCCTCGACGGGTTCGTCGACTTCTACGCCACGCTCCCCGACGACCCGACGCCGGAGACGTTCGTCGTCGCCGTGAAGAGCCTGGCAGGACTCATGACGGGCGCATCCGCGGCGTCCTAACCGCAACGTTTTATAGTGGCACCCGGGTGACTCCGGATTACCGCAGGTGAACCGTTGGCCGAAGAGCTGGAGACGGCCCAGATCCCGCCGCACATCATGGCGGCGATGCGCGAGCGCATGAAGATGGCGCAGCGCATGTCTCGGATCAAGCACAAGATCGTCGTGATGTCTGGGAAAGGCGGCGTGGGGAAGACGACCGTGGCCGCGAACCTCGCCTCCCTCTTGGCCGAGGAGGCCAAGGTGGGCCTCGTTGATGCGGACGTGACCGGCCCCGACGTGCCCAAGCTGATGGGCCTGGAGGATGCGCGGGTCCAGGCGACGGAGACGGGCCTCGCGCCCACGACGGGCCCGGCGAACGTCAAGGTCATCTCGATGGCGCAGCTCATCGACCGCGACTCCGCGGTCGTCTGGCGTGGCCCCCTGAAGATCAAGGCTTTGAAGCAGATGCTCTCCGACGTGGAATGGGGCGAACTCGATTACTTGGTCATCGACCTGCCGCCCGGGACGAGCGACGAGCCCCTGAGCATCGCCCAGGAGATCCCGGACGCGGACGGTGCGATCGTCGTCACGACGCCGCAAGAGGTCTCCCTCCTCGACGTCCGCAAGTCGATCGCCTTCGCGAAGGCCGTGAACCTGGCGATTCTCGGCGTCGTCGAGAACATGAGCGGTTTCGTCTGCCCGCACTGCGGCAAGGAGACGGCCATCTTCAAGGTCGGTGGCGGCGAGGCGGCGGCGAAGGAACTCGGGCTCCCCTTCCTCGGCCGGATTCCGCTGGATCCGCGGATCGTGATCGGAGGGGACGCGGGGAAGCCGTTCGTCCTGGAGCTCCCCGATTCGGAGGCGACGAAGGCGTTCCGCGAGATTGTCAGGAACCTCAAGCCTCGGCTGAAGGAAGTGCGGGCCCGTCCGACGGGGCCGCTCGCGAAGTAAGGCGCCCGGTCCCGCGAGGCTACGACCAGCGGGAGACGACCGCCTCGATCTCCGCCTTGGGTACCGCGCCCACGATCCCATCGACCAGGCGTCCGTCCTTGAACAGGAGCATCGTCGGGATCGACGTGATCTGGAACCGGGACGGCGTGTGCGGGCTCTCGTCGACGTTCAACTTGGCGAGGCGGAGTCGCCCCGTCCGCTCCTTCGCGATCTCCTCAAGGACCGGCGCGACGCGATGGCAGGGACCGCACCACTCGGCCCAGAAATCCACGAGGAGGAGGCCGCCCTTCCGGACCTCGGCATCGAACGTCCTGTCGGTGAGGTGGATGGGTCCCGCCCACGGCGCGGCCGAGGCCTTGGCCGCGGCACGCTCCGCGAGGAGCTTTTCGAGCTTCCTCGCCCGAATCGCGACGAGCTCCGGGTCCTCCATGGGAAGCCCTACGGAGCCTCGCGATAAAAGTCTTTGGAGGCCCAGGGAGTCACGCCCGCGACCTGGTCGTGGTCCTCCGTCATCGGGCCCAGAAGGCGGACTTCGCGGCGGATCAAGGCGATCTCCCGCTCGTTGAAGACGCTCGGGTCGAAGGGCACGAGGAGGATGGAGTCCCGGATCGCGACGCTCTCATTCAGGTCGTGGAGGAGCGCGAGGACGGAGCCGAATTCGTTGTGCGCGACGAGATACTCGAAGCCGTCCAGGAGGACGACGGACCGCTCGCTCGCCTCGATGAAGTGCTCGATCGACATCGCGACGTTCTCCGGTGGGCTCGGCCGGACCGCGTTCTTCTCCGTGGCCACGCGGCTCAACCAGAGGACGGGCGTGCGCTCCAGCCCATATTCCGCCATGACCGTCTTCGGGGCGCGGCGGGTGATGCACAGGCCTTGGGCCCCGTGGGTCACGAGGTCTTTGAAGATCTCGAACGCAAGCCCCGCATCCCGTTCTAGGACCACGTACGTGACGCCGCGGTCGAGGGAATACGTCGGCTTCGTGAGGAGGTCGGCCTCCGCCTCCGGGATGATCAGCTCCTGGAGGAACGACCGCCCGCGGACCCCGTACGCGATGAGGCCGATGAGCCCCATCTCGAGGATGAATCCGGGGGCTCGGAGGTCGATTGTCCCATAGTAGGTGGGCAGCACGATTTCGAAGAGGAGCTCCGCGATGGCGAACCCGGAGATGCCGAAGATGATCATCGCGACATCCCGCCGGATTTCCGGATCGGGCTTCGTCTCTCGCAGGTAGAAGACGAAACGGTAGGGGGCGTAGAGGATGAGGGCCGCGACCGCCACCCCGTTGACGAACAGGAAGTACGACTCGAAGGTGATGATCGTGGGATTCGTCGACTCGACGGTCGGTGTGGAGAACCAGATCGTGACGATCGTCATGATCATGAGGAAAAGGTAAAACAAGTACGAGTTCGGGAACTCCGTCTTCATGTAGCGGGCGAAGTCGCGCCTTGACCCAATCTCCGGCGTCGTGGCGATGAAGATGAACGCGCCAATCGCCATCCCGAACAGGTAGTCGAAGGTCGCCTGAAGCCGCTTCGACAGGATGATGGAGTTCTTCAGCGCATCCGTGGACGGCTGAGCGGAGAAAGCTCCGATCAGGATGGAGATCAACACGTTCGAGATGATCGCGCAGACGAGGAGGTACACCGCGGTGAGGAGGACGTGCTTCTGGAACTGCCGATGGGTTTTCTGGCGCGCGATGGCGACGATGATGACGGCGGACAGGAATAGAGCGCTCGCTGCGCTCAGGTAGGTGACCATGCTTGAGCTGTCCGACACGTCGGGTCACACGCCTCGGAGAGGAGAGATAGCCTCTCTCGCGCGTATTTAATCGGTCCCCGCCCGTTATCTCGGCCGATTCCATGGCCAGGGGCCCGTGTTCTCAGAATCCAGAATCGCAACGAAGAACCGACACGGACTCGTTCATATGCCTTCGCGGGAACCGTCTCATCGGTTCCTGTGACCCTCCAGCCCGCCGAATCCCTCGGAATCAACCGGGACGATCTCGACCTCCTGTCGAGGACCGTCCTCCGTTTGGGCGGCTACGCGGAAGGCCTCTTCGACTTCCACGACTTCGGGTTCGACAAGGAGTCGCTGCGGGAGCATATCACGAACGTCCACCTGACCCTGAAACGCCTCCGCGAGAGTGCGTCGACGACCGGGGTACCGCTGCGGCCTCCGAACATCCCCGCCGGGGCCTTCCTGGAGGACCAAGGCGAGGTGTGGAACTACCTCCAAACCCTGCGTTTCGCCGCGGGCGCGACGATGATGTCTGAGCAGTACCTCCCATACATGAACCCGGAGAACGTGTCGCGGGCGATGACGGCGAAGATTTTCCGCGAATGCGCCATCGGCATCTTGGACGACCTCATCGACAAGGGCGCCTACTCCTACTCGGAGGCGAAGGACCTCCACCACATGGTCCTCAGCTCGATGATCGATCCGGACCTCGACACGACGAGCTTCATGAAGCGACTCGTCACGATGCTGCGCCGCGACCAAGTCCCCCTGTTCGACCTCATCAACAACATCGTCCGCGGGTTCAACGTCCTCTGGAACGGCTCCCCGCACGGGCACGACTACTTCTACCAGATGGAGACCATGGACGAGCGGGTCGCCCTGGGCCAGGCCCTCTCGATGTTCGAGAAGGAGCCGAACTTCTCGATCGAACGGATGGAGAAGATCACGGAGAACTTCTACGCCCCGGACGATTCGATGGCCTGGTGGGAGAAGCTGGGCGGCCACACGAGCGCCGCGAGTCGCCACAACCTGATCGACATGGCCTTCACGGACCGCGTGTACGACCTGCGGAAAATGAAGAACTTCCTCGCGGGCTGGTACTATTACGACGCCGCGGTCATCCTGATGGACCACGTCGTCAGCGTCCACCAGGACCTCCGCAACGGGATCGCCAACCTCTCCCTCATCGCGATGCGGGACAAGGAGCTGAGGGGCCTGAGCACCCTGAAGGGCTACAACCCGCACCTGACGGTCGAAGACTACAACGCCCACCTCCACCGGATCGCGGAGCTTTCGTCGACCGCCCTTCGCCTCGCGACGACCGACGTCCATGACGAGTCTCTCACGTATCCGTTCATGACGATCATGATGCCCGTCGTGATGATGGCGGACTGGATCGGGAACCGGGACGACATGATCCACACGTTCCTCGAGGCCATCGCCCCGGCCATTCGCCGGATCGTCGCGAACGGCCACCCCGCCGAGCCGGCCGCCGAACTGGTTCGGGCGAGCACCCGGAGCGCGTGAGCCTCCGGTCGGCCGGGCGACACGGCCGCAACGTTCTAGCGTCGTCCTCTCCCGGAGGACGGCCTCCCCGGTTCGTCGGAAACGGTTAAATAAGCCCAGACGATAGTGCGATTTGGGACAGCCCCCATGGTGGGTTCGTGGGACTTTGGCGTGGGCAGGGAGATGGCCCTCGTCGAGGCCCGGATCCGGGAGAGCATCGTCTCGGAAGAGCCCCTCCTGGAGGACATCGCCCGGTACGTCATCGAGGCGGGCGGAAAGCGGATCCGGCCCCTCGTGACCCTCCTCTCCTTCCAAGCCCTCGGAGGGAAGGACATTCGGCAGGCGGTCGATCTGGCCGCCGCCCTCGAGCTGATCCATTCCGCGACCCTGATCCACGACGACATCAATGACGGGGGCGAGCTCCGACGCGGGCGCCTCGCCGCCTACAAGAAGTTCGGGCTCCAGAACGCCCTCGTCACGGGGGACTTCCTGTTCGTGAAGGCCTTCGGCATCGGCGGCAAGTTCGACTCGGACATCGTGGAGCTCACCGCGAACGCCTGCGCCGCCCTCGCGGAGGGGGAGATCCGCCAGCAGCGCCACGCCTTCGATCCGACCGTGAGCCGGGACGAGTACCTGGACATCATCCAGCGCAAGACGGCCCTCCCGATGATGGCGGGCGCGAAGATCGCGGGGCTGATCGCCGGTGGGCGGCTAGAGCACATCGGGGCCGTCGGGGACTTCGGGCTGAACCTCGGCACGGCCTTTCAGATCGTCGACGACATCCTCGACGTCGTCGGGGACGGAGACCGCCTCGGGAAGTCCGCGGGGACCGACGTCCGGGAGGGCAACGTGACCCTCGTCGCGATCCACGCCCTGAACGACGGGAGCTCGATCGACGTCCGGGCCCTCGCGCGGTTGATCCAGAAGCGACGTAAGGCGGAAGCGGAGGTCCAGCGCACTCTCTCCCTGCTCCGGGACTCCGGCGCCATCGAGAAGGCGCGACACGACGCGACCTCCTTCGGGCGACTCGCGAAGAAGTCCCTCGACCCGATCCCGGATAGCCCGACGAAGGAGAACATGGTCCGGCTCGTCGATTTTGTCCTGTCCCGCGACGTTTGAAGGAGGCGGTGGGGTGCCCTCGCCCTACGACGCGATCGTGGTCGGCGGAGGCCCGGCCGGAGGCACGGCGGCCCGGTACGCAGCCCGGCGAGGCCTCAAGGTCCTCGTGTTGGACAAACGAAAGGAGATCGGCGTCCCGGTCCAGTGCGGCGAGTACGTCGCGCAGAACGAGGAGGTCCGGTCCATCTTCCCCTCCGTGGCGGACCTGGAGGATCTGATGGAGGTCCCGTACCAGGTCCGCGAACGCGACACCCCGGTCATCCGAATCTGGTCCCCGAAGGGACGCCGCTACGACGTCCCGTTCCGGGGCTTCACGGTCCGCCGGGACCGAATGGACCAGGGGATCGTCGCGCAGGCGGTCCGGGAAGGCGCGGAGCTCCTGACCGAGACGACGGTCAACAAGGTCCGCGGGGAGGAGGTCGAGACGAACCGCGGCACCTTCCGCGGGAAGGTGATCATCGGGTCCGACGGACCCCGATCGACGGTCGCGAAGTCCGTCGGCCTGGAGTGGCCCGTGTC
>DASQXV010000114.1:0-8136 GCA_035639595.1 Thermoplasmata archaeon
GGCGCTTCAGCTCGGAATCGAGCATCTCGAAGTTCCGCTTGTCGAGGGAATGGAGGACGGCGGCCTGGTCCTGCGGCGCGAACGGGAGGTAGGACCGCAAGATCCCGATGTTGCCGATCCGCGCCCTCACGCGCTTCAGGCCGATGGCCCGCATCGTGCCGATCGCGAGGGCGAGGGCTTCCGCGTCGGACGGGAGGGGGGCGCCGCCGATGATCTCCGCGTTGACCTGGTAGAACTCGCGGTAACGACCCCTCTGCGGCTCCTCGTACCGGAAGGCGCTCCCGGCCGTGTACACCTTGAGGGGCTTCGGGAGGCTCCGGAGCTCGTTGACGTAGAACCGCAGGATGGAGGCAGTGAACTCAGGCCGCAAGGCGAGGTCCCGCCCGCCCTGGTCCTTGAAGGCGTACAGCTCCTTCACGATGCCCGGCCCCGACTTCGCCGTGAAGAGCTCGAGCGACTCGAACGTCGGCACGGAGACCTCGCGGAACCCGAACGATTCGGCGAGCTGGACGAACCTCGACTCGACGAAGCGTCGCTTCGCCATGTCCTCGGGACCCCAGTCGTTGGTCCCGCGGGGCCGTTCGATCATCGGAGACGCGGCGAAGCGGGTGGGCCGCCATAAACGTTTCCGGGAGTCGGGTTCCGTGTTATAGTCAAGTAACTATAACTCGGCGGTGGCGGGGACAACTTGGGGCCGGTCTCGCGGACGTCTTGCGGATTGGGTCCGCGCAAACGTTCAAGACGAATCCGGATGTCTCTCGATCCGATCTCCATGGACGAGGAGGGACCTTTCTTCGATGACTTCCGCGTCGGAATGCAGTTCCGCGGGAAGGTGGGTCGGACGATCACCGAGACGGACAACGTGTGGTTCACCCTCCTGACCGGGAATTCGAATCCGATCCACTTCAACGAGGACTACACGCGGCGCTACTTCAGCGGGGAGCCGTTCAAAGGGCGGCGGGTCGTGAACGGATTCCTGACGATGGCGATCGCCGCGGGCCTCCTCGTGGACGCCACGAGCCGGAACGGTTTCCAGGTCGGCATCGAGGCCGTGCGCTTCTCGCGGCCCGTCTTCCACGGCGATACCCTGTACTCCGAGGCCGAGGTCACGGAGGTCCGGGAGTCCCGGAGCCGTCCCGGGTTCGGGCTCGTCCGGATCCACACCCGCGCCGCGAACGAACGGGGGGAGCCGGTCGTCGAGTTCGATCGCGTGTTCATGGTCCGGAAGCGAGGGGAGGCCTGGCGTGACGCCCGTCCTGACTGAGGCGCGACGCCTCCTCGTGTCGACCGTCGGACGCCTGATGGATCGGTTCGGACCCGAGTACTGGAAGGACCTCGACGAACAGGAGGCCTACCCCGAGGCCTTCGTGTCGGAGTTCGAGGCCCAAGGATTCGGCTCCCTCCTCGTCCCCGAAGCGTATGGCGGGAGCGGCGGGACCCTCGCGGACGCCTCCCTCGTCCTGGAGGAGATCCACGCCTGCGGGGGCAATGCGCAACCCTTCCATGGACAGTACTATCTCTCGTTCCTCATCGGCCGCGTCGCGTCCGAGGAGATGAGGGGCGCCGTCTTGCCTGCGCTCGCGCGGCACGAGCTGCGGATGCAGAGCTTCGCCCTCACGGAGCCGGACGCGGGGAGCGACCTCACGCGCATCGCGACGACGGCGGAGCGGGACGGAGACCGCTATCGAATCCGCGGCCGCAAGGTGTTCATCTCCCGCGTCGAGCAGAGCGACCTGATGGTCCTCGTCGCCCGCACCGCGGGGCCCGCTTCCGGCGGCAAGCGGACGGAAGGGCTCAGCCTCTTCCTGATCGACCTCCGGAAGGCGAAGGGCCTCGAGAGGACCCGGATTCCCACGATGTCGAACAGCCAGACGTACGAGGTGTTCCTGAACGACGTCGAGGTGCCCGCGGAAAACCGGATCGGGGAGGAAGGCCACGGCTTCGAGTACCTGTTGCACGTCCTGAACCCGGAGCGGATCCTGCTCGCGTCCGAGTGCCTCGGCGACGCCCGCTGGTTCATCGACCGCTCGACGGCGTACGCGAAACAGCGGGTCGTGTTCGGTCGGCCGATCGGCAGCAACCAAGGCGTCCAGTTCCCCCTCGCGGAGGCGTACGCGCGGCTCGTCGCCGCAGACCTCGTCCGTTGGGAGGCGGTCCGTCGGTTCGAATCGGACGCGGACCCGAAGGAGGTCGGCCGGTATGCGAACGTCGCGAAGTTCCTCGCCTCCGAGTGTTCCTGGCGGGCCGCGAACGTCGCGATGGACGTGCACGGAGGCTACGGGATGGCGCGGGACATGCACATCGAGCGGAAGATGCGGGAGGCCCGGCTCTACCAGGTCGCCCCGGTGTCGAACAACCTCGTCCTCGCCCACATCGCGCATCAGGTCCTCGACCTCCCGAGGTCCTACTGACCGGAGAGGCCGAGGATGCGCCGCCGGAGCCAGCTATACGTTCCCGCGAACAATCCGCGGATGGTCGCGAAGGCCGCCTCCCTTGAGGCCGATTCGATCGTCTTCGACCTCGAGGACGCCGTGCCGCCCGAGGAGAAGGACGCCGCCCGGAAGTCCGTGGCGGCCGCCCTGGCCCAGGAGGGATGGGGCACCCGGGAGCTCGGGGTCCGGATCAATGCGCCAGGGACGCCGGAGGGTCAGAAGGACGTCGCCGTCCTCGGCTCGGAATCCCGGCTCTCCGTCCTCTTGGTGCCCAAGGCGGAGTCCGACCTGTCCCCGCTCGCTCGCGCGACCGGGAAGGCACTGATCCCGTTGATCGAGACGCCGCTGGGCGTCCTGCGGGTCGAGGAGGTCGTCCGGAGCCACGGGGTGGTCGCGGTGACGTACGGCGCGGGGGATCTTGCGACGTCCGTGGGCGGCGACGTGGCGGCCTACGGGCGAAACGCGTACGTGAAGACGCTCCTCGTCGTCGCCGCCGCGGCGTACGGCATCGACGCGATCGACCGCGTGTACTTTGACCTGGAGGACGGGGAGGGCTTTCGGGCGGAAGCCGTCGAGGCCCGGCGCCTCGGGTACGTGGGAAAACAGGTCGTCCATCCGGACCAAGTGCGCCTGGCGAACGAGATCTTCGCGCCGACGGAGGAGGAACTCGCGTGGGCCCGAGAAGTCGTCCAGGCGTACGAGGCCGCCGCGCGATCCGGGCGAGGCGCGATCCGAGTACGCAACCGTCTCGTTGACGCCGTCCACTACCGCGATGCGAAGAGGGTCCTCGAACGAGCGGGCTCCTGAGCGGTGGACTCACGCGGCGCCCTGGGTCTCCCGGAACCGAGCCGCGGCCGCGAGGCTGAAAGGCAGATGCCCGCCGGCCTTCTTCGCAGCCTCGTAATACGTGCGGAGATCGTCTCGGAACCGCGGGTGACTGCACCGGTCCAGGATCGCCTCGGCGCGCTCACGGGGGGAGAGGCCGCGCAGGTCCGCGACCCCCTGCTCCGTGACGAGGACGTCGACATCCTGCCTCGGGATGTCGGAACTGGAAAGGAACGGCACGATCCGCGAGAACCGATCCCCCGAGGCGGTCGAGGGCATCGCCACGACCACCAGCCGGGCGGCGCGGTTGAAATCCTGCGAGCCTCCGACGCCATTCTGTGCGTTTACTCCGACGTGGGACGTGTTCGCCCCGCCAAACAGGTCGACCTCGATCGCCTGCTGGATCGTCACCACCTGGAGGCGGGCGATCACCTCGAGGCTGTTCGTCACCTCGTACGGCCTCAGGACGATGTGCTCGAGGACACGGTCGAGGTTCTGAGACAGCTCGTCCAAAACGGGGCCGTCCCCCGGGAGCTGGTACATCGATGTCGTGCTGATCCCCCGCACCTTGTCCCCGAGGCTCGCGATCCATCGGAGCGGGATCCCCTCCGTCCAGAGCTCCGCCCCACGGAACGGCAAGACGTCCGCCAGCGCGGCCGCGAGGGGACCCGCACCCAACTGCAGGACGAACCGCCCTCCCCAAGTCTCCTTCGTCAATTCCCCCTCGAGGAATGCCGCGATCCGCTCCGCGATTCGGGAATCCGTCGGCATAGGGCCGCTGTAGGCGCCCGACGGCTCGTCGTCCCGTTCCGACCGCACGATCGCGACGACCTTCGTGGAGGGGACGGAGACGTAGGGCCTGCCGATCCGATCTCTCACGTCGCGGATGGGCACAACCACGCCCGGACGAACGCGGTAGATGTCGTGCAGCCCCGTGAGATCCGGCCTCCGTTCGTTAAGTTCCACGATCACGCGCCGGCTCGCGTCGGTGAAGGCCGTCATCGCGTCCACGGACAACGAGGGAATGAGGCGTCCCTTCTCATCGATGGCCGTTGCCTCGACCACCGCGACGTCCAAGGGGCTGCCGGCCGTGAGAGTCCCCTGCCGGACGAGGTCCGGATATTCCCCGATCCGGACGTCGAAGAACTCAATGGACCCTTCGTTCACTGCCTTACGCGCGGCCCCGCTCAGATACGGGAATCGGCGTCGGACCCCGAGGCGGGCAACGCAGGCCTCGAAGCGGTCCGTCGTTGAGCCGCCGGTGAGGAGGTTGAGTTCGTACCGGCGTCCCGCGTCCGCGGATCTCGCGAGCGCGTCTGGGATTTCCTTGGCGAGAGCGGAGCCGCCCATGCAGGAGAAGGCAATCGTCCCCCTCTCCGGAACGAACCGCTCAACGGCCTCGTCCGCGTCCATCACGCGGCTTCGGAGGGTTTTCGACCGAATCCGGTCTCTCATCCCGATGACCCGGGTGCGATAGTCCGCTGCGGGTCATAACGGTGTTGTGCGGCTCAACCGATTGCGAAGTAGGCCTTCCGGAGTTCCTCGAGATCCATCAGCTCGTCCGGCCGCCCCGACCGAAGGATGCGTCCGCTCCCCAGGACATACGCGAAATCCGCGATCCGGAGGGCGGCGTAGGCGTTCTGTTCGACCATGAGCACGGTGAGTCCTCCCTCGCGCAATTGGTTGATTTTCTCGAAAATCTCCGAGATGAGTTTCGGGGCCAGGCCCAGACTCGGTTCATCGAGTGCGAGAATCGTGGGCTTCGACATGAGCGCCCGTCCAATCCCGACCATCTGCTGCTCTCCTCCGCTCAAGCGCCCTGCTTTCACCGGCGCGCGATCCCGGAGGCGGGGAAACAGCTCATACACCTCGCGCAGGGTCGCATCCGCATCCGCCCGAGCCCTTGCAGGGTAGGCCCCCAGTCGGAGGTTCCCTTCGGTGGTCATCAGGGGAAAGAGACGTCTCCCTTCGGGACACGATGCGATGCCAAGGGCCGTCCGTTCATGGGCTGGCAAGCGTGTGATCGGCTTCCCCTCGAACAGGACCTCGCCGCGCGTGGACGGGAGAAGGCCATTGACGACTTTCAACGTCGTTGACTTCCCAGCGCCGTTGGGTCCAATCAGGACCGTCGTGGTACCTCGTTTCGCCTCCAGGGTCAGGTCGCGAAGCACTTGGGTCCCTTCGTAGCCGGCATCGACGCCCTCAAGACGCAGCATGAGCTCCCTCGGTGCCCAGGTAGGCTTCGATTACCGCCGGATTCTCGACAATTTCCCTCGGTGGGCCCTCCGCGATCTTCTTGCCCTCTTCGATGACGATGACGTGTTCCGACAGGGTGAGGACCGCGCGCATCACGTGCTCCACGACGAGGGCCCCGAAACCGATTTCTCCATGGACTTTGGCGAACAAGGCAATCGCATCCCGGAGTTCTTCGGGCGAAAGCCCTGCGAAAATCTCGTCGAGCAGCAAGATTCGAGCTCCTGTCCCGAGGACGCGAGCGAACTCGAGCCTCTTGCGTTCTTGAACGGTCAAGCTGGAGGATACGACGTCGGCCTTCGCTTCCAGTCCTACGAGGTCGAGCACTCGATCGGCTTCCCCCAGGGACTGCGATGAGTGTTGTCGTCGCGCTCGACCTCCGAACATGATCGCGACGGCCACGTTTTCGCGACAGGTCATCCCGAGAAACGGCTTCGGGATTTGGTGTGTCTTCGCGATTCCTCGGGCGACGACTCGGTACGCCGGCCAGCGATCGATTCGTTGTTGATCGAATGTGATCGTGCCTTTCGTCGGCTTCTCCATCCCCGCGATTACGTTCAACAGAGTCGACTTTCCGGATCCATTAGGGCCGATGAGCCCGACCACCTTTCCCTCCTCGAGCCTCATCGATACCCCCTGGACGGCCCGGACCCCGCCGAAGTGTTTGTGGACGTCTGATACGACGAGCAAGTGGGTCATTCGAGAAACCTTCGCAGTTCCGGGACATACTTCCGGAGGGTCCCGACGATGCCTCCCGGGACGAAAAGGGCGATGGCCATGACGACGAGGCCGATGATGATGAACTGGAGACCGATGAGGACGGTCAAGAATAAGTAGGACGGGATGTAGACGGCAATCGCGCCAACCAGAGGGCCGAGGAGCGTCCCGAGACCGCCTATTACGACCATCGCCAGCATTTGCAAAGAGAAAGTCAAGTTGAACGCGTCGTACGGGAAAACGCCGTAATTCTTCCAGGCGTAGACGCTGCCAGTTGCTCCCGCAAACAGTCCGCTCATCGCAAAGAGAAAGAGTTTGATGCGAGCCGCGTCAATCCCCACGGCTTTGGCCGCATCCTCGTCGCTCTTGATCGAACGGATTCCGTATCCGATTCGGCCGTGGGTCACCCAATACGTGAGCCCGACTTCGACTGCGACGATGGCCCAGATGGTGTAGAACCAGGCTAGGGGTGTGAAGCCGAGGTCGAGGGGGTTCAGGAAAATGCCCTGCCCGTCCCCGAGTTCCTTGACTTCAAGAACGATGTACAGGGCCGCGACCGCAATCACGAGACTCGAAATGGCGAAATAGACGCCGCGAAATCGAAGGGTCACGAGCCCAATTCCGAGGGCGAGCGCCAGTCCGACGAGGGCGCCGAGTACGACGCCCGCGAGCGGAGGAAAGTGCAGGGTTCCTACCCCGAATCCGAGCGCGTATTGGCCGAGCGCCATGAAGACGACCTGGCCGAAGCTCACGTAACCGGTGAGGCCCGTGATTAGGTTCAGCGAGTATGCGAGCGCCGCAGAGATGAGCAAATCGATCAAGACGCTCAGGACGAACACGGGCAGCCACGGCCCGATGCTGGCGAGGACGACGAGAAAAACCGCGATTCCCCAGAGCGTGGGGCCGAGCAGACGAAGGGCCGCCAGTCTCATCGCAGGATTCCTTCGGGGCGGAGGAGGAGGACGGGGATGAGCGCGAGAAACGCCACGGCGTAAGCCAGGGGGGCGCTGCCTCCCAGGAAAAGAGGGCCCACATCGATGATGACGCCCAGGGTCAGGCCGCCGACAAGGCTCCCCCACATTTTTCCTGGACCGCCCAAGACGACGATGACGAAGCTAATCGGGGCATACAGATTCCCTAATGCCGGGACGATCCCATTCGGGAGCCAGACGGCGAGAAACGCACCGCCCGCCATCGTGATGCCGAAGCCCATGGCTGTGGCGACGGCGGCCACGAATGTCGGGTTGATGCCCATGAGCCGCGCTGCAGGGATGTCCTGGCTGTACGCTCGGATGGCGTTCCCCAGGTACGTCTTGGTCAGGAAGACGTGAGAGAGGCCGATCACGCCCACGGACAGGATCGCCACGTAAAGACCTCCGAGCGGAAGTTGGGCCGGGCCGAGGTAGAAGGCCCCCGGACTCCAAGGAATTCCGACAGGATTTCCGCTCCAGAGGGTCTGTGCTGCGTTGATCATGAACAGCGAGAGCCCGAACGTCGCGACAAGGGTCACCATCTCGCTTTGCAGATCGATGGATTCCTTTCCCCGAAGTTCGCGGTGCAGGAATCCGAAGTAGAAACCGACTCCGACGACGAGGCCAAGCACGGCGTCTACCGGGACACTCAGGAGCGGGTTGAACCCAAAGTAATAGTTCAGCCAGTAGGCGCCGTACGCGCCCAGCATTATGAATTCACCGTGCGCCACGTTCACGACCTTGGTGACGCCCCAAATTAGGTTCAGGCCGTGCGCGATGACCGCGAAGACGCAGCCGAGGAGCAAGCCGAGCGCTAAGTCGGTGACGAAGAGCGCCGCGTCGGCCATGGGCGCCCGGATGCCTCCGAATTACGCGCCCGTGTAAGGATACTGGCACGTTGCATCCGCGACGGAGCTCGGGAAGACGACCTTCTTCGC
>DASQXV010000115.1:0-20018 GCA_035639595.1 Thermoplasmata archaeon
TTCCTGGACAAGGTCAAGAAGGACGGCGCGGTGAACTTCGTGACCGCGGGGAAGCTCGTCTTCCTCGCCTGGTCCATCCTGAAGATGCAGAGCGACAAGGTCCTCCTGGACGCGATGCCTCCCGAGCCCTCCGTCGAGGGGGACGGCTGGGACCTCGACATGTTCCGGGACCCGGCGGACCTGGACTACAACCAGGTCGTCCTGACGGGGTCCGCGACCCCGCTCACGGAGGCCATCCACCGCGAGGGGCGCCGTGCCGTGACCCTGATGGAGCTGATGGACGCCTTCGACGAGGCCCGCCGCGAGGCGGACATCCAGATGCAGCTCAACGCCCTGCGGGAGCAGGCGATCCGGAAGTTCGCGCCGAACTTCCACCAGAAGGTCCACGGAGAGGACCTCACGGAGGACATCGCCCTCACCTGGGCGAGGATCACGCAGTTCAACGGAGAGCCGATCGCCCTCCGCCAGCTCACCCTCGGCGACGCCTGGGACGAGGTGACCGTGTTCATGTCCCTCCTCTTCCTCGCCCACCTGGAGAAGGTGAAGCTGTGGCAGAAAGACTATCCGCACGGGGAGATTTTCGTCAAGCGGCTCTCCATGGAGGCGGACCTGCCCACGGAGGAGCTGCTCGCCCTGCCGGCCTTGGGTCCGAAACCGGAAGGGCCCCAGGAGGCGGGACCGTGAACGAGCGGGCCATCGTCGAGGCGGCCCTGTTCAGCGCGGGCAAGGCCCTCACGCCGGAAGAACTCGCGCGGGTGACCCGCCTCGCGCCGGACGTCATCCGGGAGCACCTGCGGGCCCTCGTCCGCGAGTACGCGAACCGGGACAGCGCCATCGAGGTCGCCCAGATCGGGACGAAATGGACGATGCAGATCCGATCGGAATTCGCGGAACGGGCCCGCGCCTTTGCGCCTCCCGAAATTGACCGAGACCTCCTCAAGACGGCGGCCTTGATCGCCTACCATCAGCCGCTCCTCCAAAGCGACCTGTTCGACATGATCGGCTCGAAGGTGTACGAGCACACGAAGGCCTTGGAGGATCTCGGGCTGGTGAACCGCAAACCCTCCGGACGATCCCTCGCCCTCACGACCACCCGCTACTTCGCGGAGTTCTTCGGCCTCAAGTCGACGGACCGGGAGGGAATCCGCAAGCTCATGGCCGAGAAAGCGGGCGTCGCGTACAAGGAACGGCCGGAAGACGTGCCGGCGGAGGACGCCCCCGAGTCCGGCGAAGGCGGCGGTCCCTCCGACGAAGGTTCGGGGGCCGCCGTCGCCCCGACACCGCCCGTCGCCACCGGTCCGCAATGAGTCGTCCCGGGACGAATCATACGTGATAATCACGACGAAGTCGTTTATACGCTGAAACGCCGAGCCATCTCCGCAATCCCTCGGAGCACGAGCCCCGGCTCTCCCCGAGGCAGCGGAGCCCTCGAACCGTGAGCGGATACCTGCGGGACAACCAGCTGCGCCGACAGCTGGAGGAGAAGGTCAAAGAGGCGGCGCGGACGCGGCAAGCCGCCGAGGACAGCCTGAAGGCCGCCCAGGACATCATCGACCAAGCCCGCCGGGTCGACGCGAACGTCGTCGAGGCGGAGAGGGTCCTCGCCGAGGCGAGCGGCGCGATGTCCGCGAAGGAATACAAGGCTGCGGCGGAGAAGGCCGCGGAGGCGTTCGAGCGGGGCAAGCGGATCTACCGCGATCGGGCCCGTTCGATCGTGGACTCGAGCGCGGACCTGGCCCGCCTCGCGAAGGGCGTGGGCGCGGACCTCGCGGACACGGCGGCCGCTCTGGCCAAGGCGGAAGGCGCCCTTGCCTCCGACGACCTCGGCTCCGCGATCGACCTCGCGAAGAAGGCGTGGAAGAGGAGCGAGAAGATCCTCCAGGAGCACCTTTCTTCCTCCTTCTCGAAGGCCCAGTCCCTCATCCTGTCCGCGAAGAACCTGAACCGGAGCGTGGCCCCGATCGAGGACCTGCTCTCCCGCGCCCGGACCGCGATGGAGAACAACGATTTCCAGAGCGCCCTCGACTTCACGAAGGAGGGGCTGGACACGATCACGGAGGACCTGACCTCGGCCCTGACGAAGGAGATCCGAGAGGCGGAGGACCTCCTGCGCACCGCGTCGGAGCTCGGGGCCGACACGTCGAAGCCCGCGACCCTGATCGAGCGGGCCCGCGGCGACGTCGGCAACTTGGATTTCGAGAAGGCGAAGAACACGCTGAATCAGAGTCGCTCGGAATCGGAGAAGTCGCTCCAGCGGTCCCTCGACGGCCGGGCGGGCGACTTCTCCCGGCTCGCCCAGGAGGCCCGCGCCATGGGCGCTGACCCGAGCGCGGCCCAGGACCTCTTCAACCGGGCGGAGGCCGCGATCAAGAAGGGCAGCTACCGGGAAGGTGCGCAGCTCGCGAAACAGGGGTTCCAAGCGGTCCAGCAGGCCCAGTTCCAGCGGGTCGTGGCCGTGATCGGAACGTCCCGCGAGAAGTTCGTCGCGGCCGCGAACATGGGCATCGACCTGAAGGGGCCGATGGACGACATGAACGCGGCCCGCGAGGCGATCCGCCGCGGGGCGTTCCAGGAGGCTCTCGCGCTCGCGAAGCGAGCGGATTCCGCGGTGAACGGCATCCTGGACCGATACAAGGCCGTCGAGACCCGGTTGAAGGAGCTCCATCGCGCCTTCGCGGAGGTCGAGGCCTTCGGCGTCCAGACCGTGCGGGCCCGGAAGATGGCCGAGGCCGCCCGACAGGCGTACCAGGAACGGAACCCCGCGGAGGTCGAGAGGGCGATCGGCGCGGCGTTCGACGAGCTGCGGCGCGCGGAGCGGGAACGGGTCATGGAGTCGATCGAGCGTGCGGAGTTCGTCCTCACCCTCGGGGAGCAGAACGGCGCGGACCTGTCCGAGCCGTCGAAGATGCTTCAAGAGGCGATCGTGGCGACGAAGTCGGAAGATTTCCGCCGGGCCCTCGACCTCTCCTCCGGGGCGCGGGCGAAGGCGGAACGGACCCTCGCGGAGGGGGCGGCCCGCCAGATCTCCTCCCTGCGGACGTCCCTCCCCCACCTCGGGGACGAGAGCGGCGCCTTGAAAGCCCTGCTCAATCGCGCCGACGCGGCGATGGCGTCCCAGGATTTCGAGGGAGCCTTCAAGGCGGTCGCGGAAGGCCAAGCCCTCGTCGAGTCGAAGGTCCGGACCCGAGCCGACGAGATCGTCGGAGATCTGGCCCTCGCGGTCCGCATGGGCGTCGACCTCGGGGCGAACGTCGCCTCCTTGGAGGCCCTCCACCGGGACCTGAACGCGCACCTCGCGAGTGGCCGGATCGCGGAGATCGCCGCGACGCGGGAGAGCGCGGCCGCGGCCCTCGCCCAGGCCGCGGACGGGCTGGTGAACCTCGTCCGGTCGCGGATCGCCGCGGCCCAGGGGCTCAAGCTCGACGTGGACGAGATGAACGACTTCGTCCGGCGGGCCCGGATGGCGTTCGGTGTCCAGAACTATCACGAGGGCCTCCGCCTCCTGAACGAGGCCCACGAGCGCGCCTCGAAGGGGACGGGGATGCACCGGCAGGCCTACACCGCGATCGCGTCCGCCGCCGCCTTCGTCGCGGAGGCCAAGAAGCGCAACGTGGACGTCTCGAAGGTCGTCGAGATGCTCGTCGACGCGAAGAAGGCGTTCGAGCAGATGGACCTCGAGCGGGCGATCCAGCTCGCGTCCGCGGCCCGCGCGGAGACGGACAAGCTCCAGATCCTCTACTCGTCGGCCCAGAAGATCATGTCCTCTCGGAGCCGCATGGAACTCGCGGACCGCCTGGGGATCGCGGCCCCCCACCTGCGCGAGGTCTTCGCGGAGGCGAAGGAGGCGATGAAGGCGAAGGACTACGAAAAGGCCCTCGCCCTCGCCCAGGGCACGGAGGACGAGTTCACGGCCCTGATCCGCGAGCGGGTCGCGCTGTCCCTCGACGCGACGGAGCAGGACCTCGCGTCCCTCGGAGGGATGGATCTCACGACATCCAAGGAGGCCCTCGCGCGGGCCCGCCGACACCTCGAGACCGGGGAGATCGAACAGGCCGCGGAGGTCAGCACCCAGCTCACGGCCCAGCTCGAATCGATGAGGCGCCAGGGCTCGGAGGCCGAGGAGGCCCTCAAGGCGATGCGGGACATCCTCGCCGACGGAGAGGCGATGAACGCGCCCCTCCCGCGGACCTCGGCCCTCGTCGAGCGCGCGGAGCGCGCCTTCCAGATGGGGCAGTTCGAGGAGGTCCTGGACTACGCGGCCCAAGCGGACGTCGAGGCCGCGAAGGAGCGGGACCAGGGCATCGGCGAATTAATCCGGGGCTTCGAAGAGGCCATCGCGAAGGCGAAGCGGGAGGGGACGGACACCCGCTCCGCGGAGAAACTCCTCGAGAGGGCCCAGGAGCTGTTCCGGGCGAAGAAGTACCGCCAGGCGATCGCCACGGCCCTCCAGAGCGAGGCGGAGACGGAGCGGATCTCCCTCCAGCAAAGCATGGCGCGGAAGGCGGTCGAGACGGCGGAGCGGAAGATGGGCGCGCTCGGCAAAGGGGCCCCGATGGTCGCGGAACTCGTCGGGAAGAGTCGGAAGGCCTTCGACGACGGGGACTTCGTGCGGGCCCTCGACACGGCGGTCCGGGCGACGGACCTCATCGCGGATTTCCGCGTCCTGCTCGACGAGGTCGAGGAGGTCCGGGACAAGGCCCGGACGCTCCTCCAGACCGCCATGGAGATCGGCGCGGACACGAGCAAGTTCGACCGGTCCGTCCAAGAGGGGGAATCGTCCCTCGAGGCCGGTGAAGTGGAACAGGCCCGGGCCGCCTTCGCCCAGGGCATCGAGTGGGGTCGCCGCTTGCTCGGAGGGCATCTCCGCGAGGAGGTCGCGAAGGCGGAAGGCCTCGTCGCGACCTGCCGAAAGATGGAGGTCGACGCGACGTCGGCCCTGAACAAGCTCGAGGAGGCGAAGGGTCTCCTCGCGGAGGAGCGGTTCGCGGACGCGTCCTTGGCCCTCACCGCCGCGAAGGACGCCGCGAACGCCGCGATCTCGTCGAAGCTGAACCGCTCGCTCCTCGAGGCCGCGGACAGCGTCGCCCATGCGAAGAAGCTCGGATCCGACTCGCGGGCCGCGGAGGCCCTCCTGAAAGAGGTGAACGAGCGGGTCCAGAGGGGCGAGTTCGACAACGCGATGGACGTCGTGAAGAACGCCCTCGAGCGGGTCGAGTCCGCCAAGATCGTCGAGAAGCGCTTCGTCGACCTGACGTACAAGGCGGAGACTACGATCCGGAATGGGCGCAAGTTCGGGATCGACATGAAGGCCGCGGAGGCGAAGCTGGACCAGGCCGTGCGCCTCCGGGGGACCGACTTCGCGGAGGCGATGAAGGCCGCGGAGGAGGCGTACCGGACCGCCTGGGATGCCACCGAGGCCTTCGCCCCGAGCATGAAGGGCTCGATCGACATCGGCGCGGTCCGCCTGAACGAATGGGCGGACGGCACGCTGACCGTGGAGAATGACGGCAAGGGCGCGGCCCGGGACGTCCGCGTGCGGATCCTCGGGGATGCCGAGGTCGAGAGCCTCCCGGAGATCCCGGCCGTCCGCGCGAAGTCCAAGGAAGTCGTCCGGCTGCGGCTGAAGCCCACGGCCTCCGGGTCCGTGCCCCTCGCAATCCAGATCGTCTCGCACCGCGTCTTCGATGGGAAGGAATACACCCAGGAGATGATCGCCCAGATCGATGTCTCGGAGGTCGGAGGGCAGAAGGCGAAGCGCCTCGTGGCCGACCTCGAGACCCGCTGCCCGATCTGCAAGGGCCTGATCAAGAAGGGGTTCAAGGTCACCCGCTGCGGCTGCGGCCGCGACTTCCACGAGCTTTGCGCGACCCGTGTGGGGCGCTGCCCGGCGTGCTTCCGCGGCCTCCACGCCGCCGTCGAGTGAGCGAGCTTCAGACCAGGGGCCCGGCGGCCTTTTCGACGGCCCCGAGGAACCGACCCGTCGCCATCTCCTCCAGGATCGAGTTCGCGTCGGCCCCGAGAGATCGGTCGTCCCCGAGGGGCTCGACCTTCGTCCTCACGAACGCATGGGCCGCGCGCGGGCCGATCCCCGGCCGCAGGGGTCGGAGGAACTCGAGGCCTTGGGCGGCCGCGAGCACCTCGAGGGCCACGACACGGGCGGCGTTCTCCAGGGCCTGTCGCGCCTTGAGCGCGGCCCCCATCCCCATGGGGACGAAGTCCTCCTGGTTCGCGGAGGTCGGGATGGAGTCCGCCGAGGCCGGGTGCGCGAGGACCTTGTTCTCGCTCGCGTAGGCCGCGGCGACGTATTGCACGACCATCATGCCCGAATTCAGTCCGCTCTTCTTCGTGAGGAAGGGCGGGAGCTCGCTGAGCCGCGTGTCGACGAGTCGTGCGATGCGGCGTTCCGAGAAGCCGGCGAGGACGGCCAACGCCAAGGCCACATGGTCCAGGGCCATCGCGAGCGCCTGGGCATGGAAGTTGCCGCCGCTCACGTCCTCGCCTCCCGGGAAGATGAGCGGATTGTCCGTCGCCGCGTTCATCTCGATGCGAAGGCAGGTCGCCGCATCCGTGAGCGCGGACCGGACCGCCCCGAGGACCTGAGGGATGCACCGCAGCGTGTAGGCGTCCTGGACCTTGTGGGGTCCCTTGTGAGACGGGATGATCTCGCTTTCCTTGAGCAGGCGTCGCAGGTTCGCGGCGACCTCCCGCGTCCCCGGCTGGGGTTTGAGACCGACGAGGCGATCCTGGAACGGCTTCGGGGATCCGCGCAGGGCCTCGAACGACATGGAGGCCGCGACCTGAGCGTCCCGCAGGAGGCGCAAGCCATCGTGGACGACGAGGGCGCCGATCCCCGCCATGACGGAGGTCCCGTTGATGATCGCGAGGCCCTCCTTCGACTCGAGCACGAGGGGCTCCCATTTCGCCTTCCGAAGGGCTTCGGCCCCGGAGAGGACGCGGCCCTCGACCTCCGCCTCCCCTTCTCCCACCAGGACGAGACCGAGATGGGCCAAGGGCGCCAGGTCTCCGCTCGCCCCGAGGGATCCGCGGGAGGGGACCACGGGATGCACGCCGCGGTTGAGGAAGTCCAGGAGCCGCGAGACGAGCTCCCGCCGGACGCCGGAATAGCCCATGGCCAGGGTGTTGGCGCGGAGGAGGATCGCGGCGCGCACCTCGTCCCTCCGGAGCGGCGGCCCCTGGCCGACGGCGTGACTCCTCAGGAGGTTCAGCTGCAGGGCCCTCGTGTCCTCCGGGGAAATGGCGACGTTCGCGAGCTCTCCGAATCCCGTCTTGATCCCGTACGCCAGGGTGCCCTTGGCGAGGATCTTCTCGAGGTCCCTCCGGCTCGCATCGACCCGCTTCGCCGCCGCGGGGGCGAGCCGCACGGCCTCGCCTTCGCGGGCGACCGCGACGACGTCGTCCAGGTCCAGGGACCGTCCGTCGATCGTGCGCATGGAGGTCTTGCGTGGCATCCCGATCCCGCGATATAGTTTCTCCCGGACTCCAAAGACGTTAAGGGGTTGCGGGCGTTCGGGCACCGGTCCATGCAGATCGTGTTCCTCGGCACCTCCGGCTCGTGGCCGACGCCGAAGCGGAACGTGAGCGCGGTCGCGGTCAAGCGCGGCCCCGAGGTCGTCCTGTTCGACTGCGGGGAGGGCACGCAGAGGCAGTTCATGCAGAGCCGGCTGAGCTTCATGCAGGTCTCCCGCGTCTTCCTGTCCCACTTCCACGGGGACCACTTCCTCGGGCTCCCGGGGATGGTCCAGAGCATGTCGATGAACGGCCGGGAGGGGCCCCTCGAGGTCTACGGCCCCCGGGGCGTGGAGCAGCTCGTCTCGGAGCTCCTGTCCCTCGGCTACTTCAGCCCCGGGTTCCCCGTGCGCGCGAAGGAACTCCCGCCCGGCGGGCACATCGACTGCGGGGAGTACGTCGTCCGGGGCTTCGAAGCCGTCCACACGGTCCCCGCCCTGACCTACGTCCTCGAGGAGAAGGACAGGCCCGGGCGGTTCAGCACGGAACGCGCGGAGGCCCTCGGGATTCCGCCGGGTCCCCTCTACAGCCGACTTCAGGCGGGCGAGTCCGTCCGCGTCGGGAACCGCACGGTCCATTCGGAGGACGTCCTCGGGCCGCCGCGGAGGGGACGCAAGGTCGTGTACACGGGAGACACGATGCCGCACGAGGCCCTCGTCGAAATCGCGCGCCACGCGGATGTCCTGATCCACGACGCGACCTCGGACGCCGCGTTGGAGGAGAAGGCGAATCGGTACGGGCACTCCTCCTCGCGTCAGGCCGCCGAGGTCGCGAAGGAGGCCGGCGTCGGACTCCTCGTCCTGACTCATGTGAGCCCGCGGTATGAAGACCCGGGGACGATCCTCGGGGATGCGAAGGAAGTCTTCAACAACGTCCGGGTCGCCGAGGACTTCACGGAATTCGAGGTGCCGTATCCGGACTGAGGCCGGCGGACGGTCGGCTGGGCCTCATCGCCTGTTATCGTGGAATAACGATAACACCGCTCATGGGTTGGTCGCCATCTCCTCCTGGGTCAGTCGGACGAAACGGCCCATCTCGGATCGGGCCCTTTCCGCGTATGTGGCAACCCGCCGGACCACTTCTTCGCGGGCGCAGAGATCCCGCGATGGCCCGATGTACTCCTCGACCTGCTCCCGACGACCGGCGCGATCCTCGTAATGCCAGAAGTACAGGTACCGTCCCCTCCGGATCGTCTTCACACAGTATCCGCAACCGATCATCATGCGATCCGCCTACCGCCTCACCACAAGATACGTTATCGTTATTTAACGATAACCACGGGGCCTACGAAACTGTTTTTCCGCCTGGGCCGTCCGTGACGCGGGGTCCGGTTCGGATCAGAGGAGCTTCATCAGGTCCGACTTCGTCAGGATCCCGGTGACCTCGCCTTTCGCGGTGACCAGGACCGCGTCGTAGTGCTGGAGGAGGCCCGCGGCCAACTCGACCGGGGCCTTCCCGTCGACCTGGGGGAACGCGGGTTCCATGACTTCCTCCACGCGGATCCGAGCGAGGTCCTTCGGATCCCGGCCGCTCAGGATGAGCTCGTTGATCACCTTGTCCGAGATCGAGCCGACGGGATGGCCGTTGTGCATGACGGGCAGCTGGGAGAACTTCCAATGGCGCATCTCCTCGACCGCGGTCGCGAGGGGCAGCTTCGCGTCGACGGATTGGACCTTCCGGCTCTGGATCTGCTCCACGAGGGCCTTCTTCTCCTGCCGCCGGACCTCCGCCTCGAGGGCGTTCATTAGCCGGCGGACGATGTCGTACGACGGATTCATCTGTTTCTTCTCGACCTTGACGACGGTCGACTGGCTGACGTTGGCCAAGCGGGCGACCGCGGTCTGCGTGAGGCCCAGGGCCCTCCGGAGGCGAGGGATCTCGTCCAAGTCCGGCATCATCGGGTCCCCCAAGGAAGCCCGATTCATATTCCTGTCGGAATTTTCGATTCCACTGCATATTACTGAGGACCGGGACTTCGCGACCCGAACGCCGACCGAGACCGCGGGGCGACAAAAGCCATATAGGGACCCTGGCATGCACGCGGACAACCGCCCCGGGGGGCCTCCGTGCCGCGCAACATCTTCGTCGAGGAACTCGTCCACACGCCGATCGAAGAGCAGGGCGATGAGATCGTCGAGCGGAAGGGGATCGGCCATCCGGACAGCATCGCGGACGGGCTCGCGGAGACCGTCTCCGTCGCCCTGTGCAAGATGTACCTCGAGCGCTTCGGGCGGATCCTCCATCACAACACGGACCAGGTCGAGGTCGTCGGCGGACAGAGCGCCCCGAAGTTCGGCGGCGGGGTGTTCCTCGAGCCCGCGTACATCCTCCTCGTGGGCCGGGCCACGACGAACGTGAACGGGGAGCGCCTCCCCTTCCGGACGACGGCAATCCAGGCGGCCCACGACTACCTCGTCAAGACGTGCACGAACCTGAACGTGGACGCGGACGTCACGCTGGACTGCAAGATCGGCCATGGGTCCGTGGACCTGCGCGGCCTGTACGACACGCAGAAGCAGCTCGCGAACGACACCTCCTTCGGCGTCGGCTTCGCCCCCTTCTCCGAGCTCGAGACGGTGACCCTGAAGACGGAGGAGCTGATCAACGGGCCGCTGAAGAAGGACCTGAAAGAGGTCGGGCAGGACATCAAGGTCATGGGCGTCCGGCACAAGGACGACATGCGGCTGACCGTCGCGGCCGCCTTCGTCGATCGATACGTGCCGGACAAGGACCACTACCGCAGCGTGATCGACGAGCTGCGGGAACGCCTCCTGGACCACGCGGTCAAGTACACGGACCGGACCGTGAAGGTCGACATCAACACGGGAGACAACTACGACGCGGGGATCTTCTACCTCACGGTGACGGGCCTGTCCTGGGAGAATGGGGACGACGGGAGCGTCGGCCGAGGGAACCGCGTGAGCGGCCTCATCACCCCGTACCGGCCGATGTCCATGGAGGCCGCGGCCGGCAAGAACCCCGTGACCCACGTCGGCAAGCTGTACAACATCCTCTCCTTCGACATCGCGGATCGGATCGTGAAGGAGAACCAGGGCAAGGTGAAGGAGGTCTGGGTGCGAATCGTGTCCCAGATCGGGAAGCCGATCGACCAGCCCCAGGCCGCCGCCGCGCAGATCATCCCGGAGAAGGGCTCGAACCTGAAGGCCATCCAGAAGGACGCGGAAGCCCTGATCGACGAAGAGCTGGAGAACATCTACAAGCTCACGGACCGGATCGTGCAGGGCAAGGCCCGCTGCTTCTGAGCCCGCGGGCGCAACGGATTTATCCGCTCCCCGGCTTCTCTCATCCGGCTTTCGGATGGACGAGCACGTCGCCTTCCTCAACGACCAGGTCGACCGGCACCACGCGTGGTTCTCGAAGTCCCTCCCGATGATCGCGTCGGAGAACGTGATCAGCCCGATGGCCCGCGAGATGCTCCTGACGGACTTCGGGGACCGGTACGCGGAGGGGCTGCCCCACGAGCGGTACTACCAGGGGAACACGTTCGTCGACGAGGTCGAGGACCGCGTCGTCGACCTGATGAAGCGCATCTTCCGCGTGCGCCACGCGGACCCGCGGCCGATCAGCGGGACCGTCGCGAACATGGCCGTGTACTTCGCCCTCCTCGAGCCGGGCGACATCATGACCTCCGTGGCCTTGAGCCACGGCGCCCACATCAGCTCCGCGAAGTTCGGGGCCGCCGGGATGCGGGGCGTGAACAACGTCAACTATCCCTTCGACGTCGACCGGATGAACATCGACGTGGATGGGACCGCGAAGCTCCTCCGGCTCGTGAAGCCCAAGGTCGCGGCCTTCGGGCAGAGCGTCTTCCTCTTCCCGACCCCGTTGCGGGAGCTGGGGGACGCAATCCAGGAGGCGGGCTGCCACGTCTGGTACGACGGCGCCCACGTCATGGGGCTCATCGCGGGCGGCGTCTTCCAGGACCCGCTCCATGAGGGCGCCGACGTCCTCACGGGCTCGACCCACAAGACCCTCCCGGGGCCGCAGCACGGGATTCTCCTTTCCGATTCCGCGGACGAGAAGTTCGTGAAGCGCCTCCAGAAGGGCGTCTTCCCGGGAGTCGTGTCGAACCACCACCTGCACGCGATGGCTGCCCTCGGCGTCGCCCTCGCCGAATGCCTCGCCTTCGGCCGGGACTACGCGGCCCAGATCGTCCGGAACGCGAAGGCCCTCGGCCAGGCCCTCCACGAACGGGGGGTCAAGGTCCTCGCGGAGCGCCACGGGTTCACGGAGAGCCACGCCCTGGCAACCGACGTCGCGGACCTCGGGGGCGGCGCGAAGGCCGCGGCGGACCTGGAGAAGGCGAACATCATCACGAACAAGAACCTCCTGCCCTGGGACACCTCGCCCGTCAAGCCGTCCGGGGTCCGCCTGGGGACCCAGGAGCTCACCCGACTGGGGATGAAGGAGCCCCAGATGCGGGAGGTCGCGGACCTGATCGCCCGCGTGGTCGTGAAGCGAGAGGCCCCCGAGGCCGTGGCCCGGGACGTCGCCTCCATGCGGTCCGAGTTCAACACGGTCCACTATTGCTTCACGAAAGGGGCGGAAGCACACCGCCGCTGGCGGATCGCCTAGGACGGACGGGGCCGCTCGAGGATCCTCTCGACGAGCCGCCGGAAGGAGTCCTCAACTCCCTCGCCGGACTTTGCGCTCGTGTATGCCCAGGGCCACCCGCGCTTCTCGAAGAACGCCTCGATCTCCCCGTCCTTGAAGGCCTTGTCCCGCGGCAGGTCGTGCTTGTTCACCATCCCGAACGTCGGGATGTCGCCGGCGACGGAGCGGATCGAGCGGGACCATCCGTCCAGCTCCGGGAGCGTGGCCTTCCGCGTCTGGTCGGCGACCGCGAAGATCCCTTCCGCGCCATGGTAGTACGCGTCCTTCAGGAGGTCCCGGACCGTGGGGGTGCCCATGATGTCCCACAGGATCACGTGGACCGTCCGCGGCTCCCCGCCCTTCGGGTCCGGGAGGCTCAGGGCCTTCTTCGTGATCTTCGTCCCGAGGGTCGCCAGGTACCGGTCGTCAAACTCGTCGAGGACGTACCGCCGGATGAGCGACGTCTTCCCGACGGCGGCCTGCCCCGCCATGCAGACCTTCATCCGGCGCACGGACGCGCTCATTCGTCGGCGCCCTCCGCGCGCTCCCGCGCGGCCCGCTCCGCCTGCCCTTCCCCGTTCATCCGATGGAGGGTCGCCTTGAACCGCCAGGCGCCCGGGTAGGCGGGGTCGAGGCGCAGGACGTGGTCCAGGACCGTCAGGCCCTCCGCCAGCCGGCCCTCCTGGGCCTCCATGGCCGCGAAGGTGAACAGGGCGTCGACGTCGTCCTGGTTCTCCGCCAGGCGCCGCCTCACCAGCCCGGCCGTGTCGGGCCGCTCCTCGACGCGGTTCACGGAGCGACCTCCGACGACCTCGGGAGGGGGCCTCGCCCCGCCGAACGCCAGCTCCCTCGCGACCGCGCCGACCTCACGGGACCCCGGAATGGATTGATCGGAGGCTATTTGAGCTTGCGACTTCGGAATTGTCCCGCGTCCTCTGGAGGATAGAGACTCCCGCAAGAAGTTTTATATGGCGTGCGAAACTTCGCAAGTCCTCACCGGCACGCGCGCCAGAGGGTCACCTTGCTGGATGAGCTGCAGCTGAAGCGGGAGCGAGAAAACCAGGAAGCGGAACGGCACCGCCGACGGCGGGACGACCTGAACGACAAGACCCGGGAATGGGTCGAGAAACGGGACGCGCTGAACGCGCAGGTGCGCGCCCTCGTCGACGAGGCGACGCAGCATCGGATCCAGCGGGACGAACTGAACGCGGCGGTCAAGGCCGCGAAGGAGGAGCGAGACAAGCACAACCGACGGGTCAATGAACTCCAGGATCAGTTGAACGAACTCCGGCGGCGGAAGATGCCGCGTGGGGCGATCCCCCTGGGCAAGCTCCAGCAGGAGCTGAAGCGGCTCGAGTTCAAACAGATGACCTCCGTCCTCAGCGTGGACAAGGAACGCGCTTTGATCGACGAGATCCAGAGGCTCCAGGCCGAGGTGAAGAAGCTCGAACGGTCCCTCGAGGAGAACGAGGAGGTCCGGAAGCTCCGGGACGAGCTGAAGTCGGCGCGGGACCTCGCCGAGGAGGCCCACCGCCGGGTTTCCGAGCTGGCGGAGAAGGCGCAGGCCGAGCATGACCAGATGACCGCCCTGTACGAGCAGAGCGACGCCCTGCGCAAGGAGGCGGACCGGGCGCAGGAGGAGTTCATCAAGACGAAGATGCTCGCGGACGAGGAGCACCGGAAGCACATCGACCGGATCCGGCAGGTCCACGACTACGACAAGATCATTCACGGGATCTGGATGAAGAACCGCGGGGTGCCGGAGGCCGCCGCGGGCGAGGTCGACGCGCGGAAAGAGGCCGAGCTGATCTTCGAGCGCTTCAAGAAGGGCGAGAAGCTGTCGACGGAGGACCTCATGACCCTCCAGAAGTCGGGCTACCTCTAGCCGATTCTCTCCACCTCCGGCGTTCCCAAGTCGTACCGACCGCGCGGGCCCCAGCGCTCGGCAGGTAGCTCGGATCCTCTAGCCGAGCTTCTCGGACCTGACCGGTGAAAGAAACATGGAGCCGGGCGTGACGGGCCCGGGCGTGACGGGCGAAGGACGTAGCGCATTTTACAGTTCCGTCACAAATCGGGTGATAGAATCACCTCAATCCGCGACTCCACTCCGCTCGGCTCGTCCCGTGCGCCCGTCCCTCCTCGGAACGGGTCGTAGAGGGAACTCACGGCGTCATGGCGGAGGGCACCGGGCCGGAACCGTACGGCCCTTGCCAAGGCCTCGTTCTTGCTCGAGGCCAAGGCGGTCTTCAGGATGTTCAGGCCTGCGTTGATCTGTCGATCCATCTCCCAGTCGCACATCAGGCACACGAAATCCTTGCCTACCCTATCTCGGCGCCGAGCGCCACACGCTGGGCAGGTCTTGCTGGTCCATTGGGGGTTGACCTTGATGACGGGCACGCCCGCGAGGGTGGCCTTGTACTCGATCTGACGATGGATCTCGGAACGGGGCCAGGAGGAGAGGCGGCGGTTCATCCGACGCGACCGTCCGCCCGCGCCGTGTAATTTCAGGTCCTCAAGGACGATGGCGGCTCGCGTCGCTGTCGCGAGACGAACAAGTCGTTTGGAGAGCATGTGGAGCCGCTGCCGGACGCGGTGGCGTTCCCTCCGACCCTCGCGGGCGAGGAGCCGTCGGGCGACCCTTCGGTCATGAGCCTTCTTTTTCGCTAGATGCCGTCGGCGTCGGAAGTGGACCTCCTGCACGCGTCGCACGCTCCCGAACGACACCCGGAGAAGCCTCACCGAATCGCCCGACGCATGGAGCCCATCGAGGGAATCTTCGTTCGTGTCCAGAGCTATCGCCCCATCAGGGTCGTACGGTTTGGGCGCCTCCTTGCGCACTACAACGATGACTCTCCCCGGGATGATGGTGAGAGACCCGAGGCCCCAGGACTGGTCGGCCAGGATCGAACGGTGCCAATCGGAGATAGGAAGGTGGAGCTGAACTCCCTCCGTCCCTCGAATTGGGATGCGCAGCCGGCCCATCTCCCGGTCGAGCCAGTACGACTGGTTCTCCACCTTCAGCATGGGTTTCCGCATGAAGGGAATCGAAGTTCTCTGCCGCTTTCGGATGCGCCGCCGATGCGCCTTCAGAATGGCCAGGGCGACCTCGAAGGCCGAAGGGATGTACTGTCTGTACACTGCGTAGCGGGTCCTCAAGTTCGCGTACGCGGCCCGTGCGAGTCGCGCGCGAGATCGGAGATCGTACCGCAGGGCGATTCGGATCGACTCGTTCACGAGGAGGCGGAACTCCTCGAGGAGCCAACGCAGGCGAGGATCGTCCCACGCGACGGGGAAGACCAGGGCCCGGTGAGCGAGCACGCTATTGCCGTAGGGAAGAGGTGGGCGTCAACCTCGCAGGGAGAGATGCCCGAATGTGAAAATCCGGATTCTGGCGGACGGAGAAAAGGCCTCCCGGTGCGTGTCGAGGTTCATCACTAGGTTTACAAAGGCTTAAATATGATATCATGAATACAACGCCGGGGGAAATTCGGGCTAGTTCGTTAGAGTGCATCCCATCCCTTCTGACAAGGCTAGCCCTCCCTTCCCTTTTTGTTCCCTTCATCGTCTGACCGTCGGTGCACGCGAATCTTAACGTGTCTCCGGACTCTGGTGAAACGGTATGGTCCTCGAGAAGCTCGGTGGCTCTCTCCGCGAGGCCCTCCGCAAGATCGCGGGCGCCTCCTACGTCGATGAGGCCCTCATCAAAGAGATCGTCCGCGACATCCAGCGGGCCCTCATCCTCGCGGACGTGAACGTCCAGCTCGCCCTCTCCATCACGCGAGGGCTGCAGGGCCGCGCGTTGGACGAGAAACCGCCCGCCGGCATGAGCCCGCGGGAACACGTCGTCCGGATCATCTACGAGGAGCTCGTCAAGATCCTCGGGCAGTCCCGCGAGGTGCCGTTGCAGAAGCAACGGATCCTGCTCGTTGGCCTGTACGGCCAAGGGAAGACGACCACGGCCGGGAAGTTGGCGAAGTACTTCCAGAAGAAGGGGCTCAGCGTCGGCCTCGTCGCGGCGGACGTCCATCGGCCCGCCGCGTACGATCAGCTGAAGCAGCTCGCGGAACAGATCAACGCGACGTTCTTCGGCGACCCCGCGACGAAGGACGCGACGAAGATCGCGAAGGCCGGGATCAAGGCCCTCGAGGCCATCGACGTGGTCATCGTGGACTCGTCCGGCCGGCATGCGCTCGAGCCGGACCTGATCCAGGAGATCGAATCCGTCGCCAAGGCGATTCAAGCGGACGAACGGCTCCTCGTGATCGACGCGACGGTCGGCCAGCAGGCGGGGCCCCAGGCGAAGGCGTTCCACGACGCCGTCGGCATCACCGGCGTCATCGTCACGAAGCTGGACGGCACCGCAAAGGGCGGGGGAGCCCTGTCCGCGGTTGCCGAGGTCAAGGCGCCCATCGTCTTCATCGGCGTCGGGGAGAAGGTCGACGACCTGGAGAAGTTCGAGCCCCCGCGGTTCATCTCCCGCCTGCTCGGGATGGGCGACCTGGAGACCCTCCTCGAACGGGCCCAGGAGGCGATCGACGCCGAGAAGGCGGAGGCCCTGACGAAGAAGATCATGGCCGGGAAGTTCACGCTCCACGAGATGTACGACCAGATCGAGATGCTCACGGACATGGGCCCCATGCGCAAGCTCGCCTCCCTCCTCCCCGGCGTGGGAGGCAAGGTGAAGGATGCGGACATGGAGACCACCCAGGCCCGCCTGCGGCGGTTCAAGATCATCATGGACTCGATGACCGATGCGGAAATGACGGACCCGAAGGTCGTCAAGTCGTCCCGCGTCCAGCGGATCGCCCGCGGGGCCGGGGTCTCGCCGCGGGACGTGAAGGAGCTACTCCGGAACTACGAGATGTCCCGCAAGGCGATCAAGGGCTTCGCGGGGAACCGGAAGATGCGGAAGCAGCTCCTCGCGCAGCTCGAGGCCTCGGGCGTGGACGTCGGACATGTGTAGCCCGCACCGCTTCGGTACGACACCTTAATGTGGTTTCAAGGCAACCTCGTTTCGAGGGGGCAAGGAGCCATGGGGTTGAAAGGGTGGATTATTCCGCAGGAGCGACAGTTTTTCGATCTCCTTGAGAGGCTCTCCGAGACCGTCGACGAGGCCGCAATCGCGCTGGATGGGTTGCTACACGACTTCCGCGACGTGCCGATGAAGTGCCGACGGATCAAGGACATCGAGCATCTCGGCGACGAGACCGTCCATCGGGTCTTCGAGGAGTTGAACAGGACGTTCATCACGCCTATCGACCGGGAGGACATCCAGTCCCTTGCCACGGAGCTCGATAACGTCCTCGACATGATCGAGGCGGCGGCGAGCCGGATCGGGCTGTACGAGATCGAGCGGCCGACGGAGGCGATGGTGCAGCTCGGGACCGTAATCAAGGACGGTACTCAGCTGCTCAAGCGCGCTGTTGGCATGATCCGCAACATGAAACAGGCCGGGGAGGTCGAGCGGATTTCGATCGAGGTCCACCGCCTCGAGAACGTCGCGGACGACCTCTTGAACAACGCGGTCGCGGGCCTGTTCCGCACGCAGGACCCTGTGACGATCATCAAGTTCAAGGAGATCACGGAGGTCCTGGAACAGGCCACGGACCACTGCGAGGACGTCGCCAACGTGCTCAGCGACATCGTGGCGAAGAACCAATGAGGCGAAACGGGTCTCTTGGCGTACCGATGGATGGACGGGGGGAGGGGCGGGCTCACATTGGGAGATTTGCTCACCGTCATCGTCGCCGCGGTCGCGGTCGTCTTCTCATTCGATTTCTTCAATGGGTTCCATGACGCGGCCAACGCGATTGCCACCATCGTCGCCACGAAGGTCCTGACCCCGATTCGCGCGGTCGCGATGGCCGCGGCCGGCAATTTCGTTGGGATGGTCTTCATTACGAATGCGATCGCGGAGACCATCGGAAACGGGATCATCGACACGAGCATCCTCGGCGTGAAGGCGTCGCCGCTGATCCCATCAGCGCCCCTCCATTCCATCGCGATCATCATGGGTGGCGTGATCGGCGCGATCGTCTGGGATCTGATCACGTGGCTCTGGGGCATTCCGACGTCCAGCAGCCATGCCTTAATCGGCGGAATCGTCGGCGCTACCATCCTTGCCGCGGGTCCTGGGGCGATCATCCTCCCGAGCACGGCGAACCTGCTCCTCTTCATCTTCATCACGGGCATGACCTTCGTGCTTGGCGCCGCGTCTTGGTTCGCGTACGGCGCCATCATCAAGAGGAGACCGCCGACGCTCGGGATGGTCGTCCTCGCGGGACTGCTCATGGGGCTCGTCCCCGCGGTGATCCTCGGACGGATTCTGCTGAAGGGGATTGTCCAAATCGTCGTGTACATGGTCGCCGCACCGCTCGTGGGCCTCCTCTTTGCGTTCGGCCTCGCGGTCGTCGTCATCCGGCTGTTCCGTCATCACACGCCGACCCGCGTGAACCACGAGTTTCGACGGCTTCAGCTCGTGTCGAGCTTCTTCTACAGCGTGACGCATGGCACAAACGATGCGCAGAAGGGCATGGGGATCATCACGCTCCTCCTCGTGGTCGCGGCAATCGGACCTCCGTGGGGTCCGCCCCCGGGACCGTTCCACATCCCCTTTTGGGTCATCGTCGGGGCGCATGCGTCGATTTCGCTCGGCACGTTCTTCGGTGGATGGCGAATCGTTCGGACAATGTCACAGCGGGTGACGAATCTCCGACCGTGGCAGGGGTTCTCCGCCGAGAGCGGTGGGGGAATCGCGCTCGCGAGCACAGCGCTGGCGGGAATCCCGGTGAGCACGACCCATGTGATCGCCTCCGCGATCATGGGGGTCGGGGCGACGAAACGACTGTCCGCCGTCCGGTGGGGTGTCGCGCGACGTATCTTCTGGGCGTGGATAATCACGATCCCCGCGTCGGCCGCGATCGGCGTAGCCGCCTACGGACTCCTGAGGATGACGTTCGGGGTTTGAACGAACAGCCCTCCGGATGTCCAATGCGCAATCGACCGCGGCAGACGGTCCGTCGACCAATCACTCGGATTCGATCCTGGGGGCCAAGAGGAATTTCACGTCCCCCTTGCCGCCCGCGATCTTGAACTCGAGCTTGACCGGGTAGTCGGACCCGAGGTAGAGGGTCACGGTCTGCGCTGAGCTGATCGCCTTGACCATGTTCGAGAAGTAGTCGAGGGGGAAGAGGGACCGGACCGGCTCCTTGGCCTGCAACTCCTCGAGCAAGTCCTTCGGGACGACGTGGGACACGGTGTCCGCGTCGCCCTCGGAGACGATCTCGAACCCCTCGGGAGAGGCCTTCAACGCGAGGTGGTCGCTGATGCTCTCCGACGCCCGGATCGCCTGTCGGAGTTCGTCCGTCCGGACGATCAGCTTCGCGGGCAGGTTCAGGCTCGGCACCTTCGGATCGCTCATCCCCGCGGTGTCGACGAGGCCCATCCGCCGGGTCGTGTTCCCGACCGTCACGATCAGGCGGTTCTTGTTCTCGTCGTGGCTCAGGGCAATCGTCTCGCCCCCCTTGGCCAGTCGCAGGATCTCCTTCATCTTGTCCATGTCGATCCCGAGCTCGCCTTCGTCGGCCTTGTACGCCTCGAAGGCGCCGCGTTCCAGGGTCAGGTCGACCATGGCGACGTGGGCCGGATCGACGGCCTTCACGGCGACCGCGTCCTTGCCGACGTTGAACTTCGCCTCGTCCACAAGGGTCGAGACCACGTCGACGACCTCCTTGAGAACGTCCGCCTTGACCTTCCCCTCGAACAAACGCTGCTCCCCCATGAATTTCCCCGGTGAATCCGGTCATTCAGTATAAAGGTTCCCGGATGGCGAGTCAGAATTCCCGCCAGGTGTGCTGACACTTCACGCATCGATAGAT